>NZ_JBQFPW010000082.1:0-504 GCF_056536585.1 Ruegeria sp. CK2 | reverse complement strand
TCAAGCGTCACCTGCTCCCCGTAGCGCTCACCCTCAAAGTCATCAAACGCAACAGAGGAGAGGCTCAGCTGCGCCTGCGGGATCACCGTCATCCCGGTGCCCAGATCGAATTGCTGTCCCGCCTCGATCGACAGCGCAAGGCCCGTGCCGCCGTTGCCGTCCGCCAGGGTTCCAATCCTGTCAGCCTCGAGGTCGCTCGTGTAGGAGGCAAACGTGAACTGCCCGTCGACATAAAACCGGCGATTGTCATACCACGTAGCAGCCAGGCCCAGACCCAGGCCCGTGGTGTCAATCGACCCGTCCCCAAAGGCAGAGGTGACTGCAGTACTGCCTGTGGCGTAGGAGAACATCAGTCCGCCCACAAGCAGCCCCGCCCCGCTCTCGCTCAGGACAACATCCCCGCCGATCTCCATCTCCCAGACACTGCTGTCGAGCGCGGCCCCTGTTGTGCTGTGCTCTGCCGCCAGTGTGACCTGTTCTGTCCCCATCCGGAACCACAGCGGC
>NZ_JBQFPW010000081.1:0-581 GCF_056536585.1 Ruegeria sp. CK2 | reverse complement strand
GTACCCGGACTACCGAGAAAATGCTGCTGGCTGATTGAGACTTTGCCAGCACGCCCCACCAGGTTTTCGCCGCCAGTGATCAAACCTTCTTGCCGGAAATCTGTCCTGCTTTGCGTGCCCGATACTGTCAGGAGCGTGTCTTGCCCAAAAGCAACAGATCCCGATATCGTCAGGAATGATGTCGCACTGCGTCCGTCTTGACCTGCGGCTCCCATGAAGCGGGACCCAAGCACGGTCCCGTTTTCTTCCATAAGGCCGAACTGGGCAGAAAAGCCTGACCCATCCCTGTCTTTGGCCTCAAGC
This sequence comes from Ruegeria sp. CK2, assembly GCF_056536585.1. Classification (NCBI taxonomy): domain Bacteria; kingdom Pseudomonadati; phylum Pseudomonadota; class Alphaproteobacteria; order Rhodobacterales; family Roseobacteraceae; genus Ruegeria; species Ruegeria sp. CK2. Next base: position 278 of record NZ_JBQFPW010000081.1, on the reverse strand, counting down.
CCTATGCTGGTCTTTGTGAAAGAGTCAGCGGATGACCCGATTGCATGGTCCGTCGTCAGCGCCAGCGCTTCTGTGAGTTTGAACGCGTGTCCGAAGGAGTAGTCTTCTGTCAGAAGCTGTCCAAATGGATCTGTGTCTGAATCTGTTTCTCCGAGATTCATCTCGTAGGAAAAAACACCTCCATCAAAACGGAGACCGGTGCTGTGATGTGAGTTCATGACTGTCAGGGTGTCGCTGACCTTAACTTCCTTTGCGATCGTGAGACGAGGTCTTGGCGC
>NZ_JBQFPW010000080.1:0-606 GCF_056536585.1 Ruegeria sp. CK2 | reverse complement strand
TTCGGTGCTCAATGGCTCCCTGACGGGGTTGCTTAGAACGTTTATCTCGACACTCGTCGATGAAGCACACAAAATATCCGAAGATCAAAAACAAATTCTCTCAAGGTCTTTTTCTGATCTACTCGCGGCGTCGCTCGAGCCAACAGCGGATAATCTTCATAACGCGACACCGGCCTTGAATGCGAGCAGGCTCACGATCGCCCGGGAGTTTATCCGCAAGAACCTAGCTCGACCGGAACTCAACGTAGATTTTATTTGCAAGTCACTGGGTATGTCCCGCCGCACACTCTACAATGTCTTTGAGGAGCACGGCGGTGTTGCCAAATACATCAAAACTGTCCGGCTTCAAGCCTGTTACAAGGCTCTGTCAGACGAGACAGATCATAGATTTGTAAGCACAATTGCATATCAACACGGTTTCACAAACATGTCGCTCTTCAGTCGGCAGTTCAAAGAACAATATAGTTTCAGTCCCACAGAAGCGCATGAATGCAGTACGGCTGATCATGTCGGGCAAAACACCAGCTCCCCGACGCTGCTTGACCATTTGTGCAGGTCTACAAGTCGTATGGTCCCCGCATCTGATGACGCGGCTTGAACCGCACC
>NZ_JBQFPW010000079.1:0-608 GCF_056536585.1 Ruegeria sp. CK2 | reverse complement strand
ACATATATGTCGCGACCTTTGCCGGTTTGTTACAACCATTGCCAGATGAGGTATGCGCCATGCGCGCAACCACGCGGGCGGCATTTTCTGAAGTGGATGACGAAACGCTCGAAACCGCAAGGGAATTGCTTGGGCATCGGGATTTGATGTATGAGCGCTGGTTGGAAGGCGTGTTGAGGCTGTGATGCGCGGACATTGTTTCGGTCATTTGCTCTTCAGCTGAACGGCTGTAGATGGCAGCGCTTTACCATTCGGCCTTCTTAATTGCCTCGTGCACAACCAGTGCAACGGCTCCTCCGGAAACTGCCCTTTTGAGCAATGCGCAGCATCAGGTTTTTGGGGCGTATACCGAACCTCGGCGGCGGCGCAAAACCGGGCCAATGCAGCCAGCCGAGCTCGTTCAAAGACGGCCCTTGCCTGCCGATGGCTGCCAGTCAGTGAAGCTTCGACGCAGCCCGTTAAACCCGCCGTTCGCCACGCGCGCAATATCAGAGACTGGCCGAACTGACGCAAAGCGGGACAAACCTGCCTTTCGCTGCGGTTGCTCCAATGACGGCTTCATGCGCTTGAGGACAGAGTCGACCTATCAATGCTTATGCGAGAATTAC
>NZ_JBQFPW010000078.1:0-639 GCF_056536585.1 Ruegeria sp. CK2 | reverse complement strand
TGGACGGCAACCATGTCACTTCGGATGGGGAACAGGCGGTTATCGCAGGTGCCTACCTCTATAGGCTGGCCGAGACAGGCCGCGGCTGGGCCTTAAGCGCGCGGTCAGAGGCAGGGGGGCCGGTCTATCAACCTTCTGCGCCGATCTATGACAGCTATGGCCAGTCGCTGCTGGCGCTGAATGGCCCCGCATCGCTGCGCAGCCGGGGCAGCTCGGAGGACTTCCGGAGCCTGGCCTGGGACGGTGGCCCAGCCACACAAAGCGCAGGCTCCCCGCTGTGGTTCCGGATGGGGACGGAACAGGTCACGCTGTCTGAAGAGCACAGCACAACAGGGGCCGCGCTTGACAGCGGTCTCTGGGAGATAGAGATCGGCGGAGATGTTGTCCTGAGCGAGAGCGGGGCAGGGCTGTTTGTGGGCGGGCTGCAGTTCTCCTACGCCACGGGCAGTGCGTCGGTGACCTCAGACTTTGGAGACGGGTCGATTGACACCAGTGGCTTTGGCCTTGGGGTGACGGCCACGTGGTATGACAATCGCCGGTTTTATGTCGACGGGCAGTTCACGTTTGCCTCCTACACGAGCGATCTGGACGCCGACAGGATTGGAACCCTGGCGGACGGCAACGGCGGCACCGGCTATG
>NZ_JBQFPW010000077.1:0-652 GCF_056536585.1 Ruegeria sp. CK2 | reverse complement strand
CCAAAGCAGCAAAACCCTTTCCAGCACGCAGCGCGCCGTAAGAGAGCTGCGGCGGATGATAGTCTCCGGAGAACTGGCCGCCGGAACCGACCATCTGGAATCAGAGCTTGCCCAGACATTGGGCATGTCACGAACCCCGGTCCGCGAAGCTGCACTCATGCTGGAAAGCCGTGGCCTGCTGGAAATGCGCCCTCGGAAAGGGGTTCGGATCCTGCCCGTCTCATCCGAAGACATGCGTGAGATTTATGACATCCTGACCGAGTTGGAAAGCCTCGCAGCCCAGCGTGCCGCAGAAGCAGGCTATTCAAAACAGGATCTCAAAGTGCTTGAGCAGTCGATTGCGCAGATGGACCAGGCCATCGAAACAGAAAACCTGGAAGCGTGGGCTGAGGCGGACGAGTTGTTTCACCAGGAGCTTGTACGTCTTGGCAGGAACCATCGGATTGAAGCCATCGTCGCAATGATGAGCGATCAGGTACGCAGGGCGCGGGCCACCACGCTGTTCATCCGCCCGCTGCCAGTGCAATCCAACGAAGACCACCGGGCTGTTCTGCGGGCGATCCAAGAAGGAAAGGCAAATGAAGCACGCGAACGCCATAGACAACACCGGCTTCATGCCAAAGAAGTGCTGTGTGGAATACTTGAAAAACAC
>NZ_JBQFPW010000076.1:0-668 GCF_056536585.1 Ruegeria sp. CK2 | reverse complement strand
TCGTAGGTTCAAATCCTACTCCCGCAACCAATCTTTAAAACCGGATATCAAACACTTAGCCTCGCAACTCGCGAGACTTTTTGCGTTCCGCAATCCACGCTGGAAGCGCTGTGGAAGCAACAGGATGTGGTAAAGCTCTGTGGCAGAGCCACAACAGACATAAGTCCACAAAACATACGTAAATAGTCGCGACGAGCCCATATGCGGGACGGATCGCTTGTTGATCAAGCCAGCTTCGCCGTGGCTGTCATACAGATGCCGCCGGCGATAGAAACCGGCGCTCCCAATTCCGAAATATCGGCGTGCCTTACTCACCGATCCGGTCTGCGCAGCGTGCTCACGAACACAACTTACGACATATCTCTGGCTGGTCCTTTGTCGTCGATTACATCCTCCTCATCGAAATTGGAGCTTGAAGAAGATGTCTCGCGGGTACGTTCGTAATCTACACCCGCGCTCTATGACCAACGGAGTGGCTATGGCTCCAGAATTGTGATCCAAACGACGTTTCAGATGACGACAAGGCATCCCGAATACGGGTCTATTCTATTGGGTCAGGTTGCGACAGAGTGGCATGCAGTCGCCAGTCGCTCAGCGGGATGATCGTGTTGTCAGCTGCGCCCCCGGCGCTGTCAAACCAAACAGCGATTGTTTGCGATGCGCCCGAG
>NZ_JBQFPW010000075.1:0-673 GCF_056536585.1 Ruegeria sp. CK2 | reverse complement strand
ACAGCGCATAGCCGGTGCCGCCGTTGCCGTCCGCCAGGGTTCCAATCCTGTCGGCGTCCAGATCGCTCGTGTAGGAGGCAAACGTGAACTGACCGTCGACATAAAACCGGCGATTGTCATACCACGTAGCAGCCAGGCCCAGACCCAGGCCCGTGGTGTCAATCGACCCGCCCCCAAACTCAGAGGTCACCGACGCACTGCCCGTGGCGTAGGAGAATTGCAACCCGCCCACAAGCAGCCCTGCCCCGCTCTCGCTCAGGACAACATCCCCGCCGATCTCTATCTCCCAGACACTGCTGTCGAGCGCGGCCCCTGTTGTGCTGTGCTCTTCAGCCAATGTGACCTGTTCTGTCCCCATCCGGAACCACAGCGGCGAGCCTGCGCTTTGAGTGGCTGGTCCCCCGTCCCAGGCCAGGCTCCGGAAGTCTTCCGAGCTACCCCGGCTGCGCAGCGACGCGGGGCCATTCAGGGCCAGCAGCGATTGGCCATAGCTGTCATAGATCGGCGCAGACGGTTGATAGACCGGCTCCCCTGCCTCTGACCGCGCGCTCAACGCCCAGCCGCGGCCTGTCTCGGCCAGTGTATAGAGGTAGGCACCTGCGATAACCGCCTGTTCCCCATCCGAAGTGACATGGTTGCCGTCCATAAGGGTGAAGGTTCCGTCAGACTGCCC
>NZ_JBQFPW010000074.1:0-701 GCF_056536585.1 Ruegeria sp. CK2 | reverse complement strand
GGACAAACCTGCCTTTCGCTGCGGTTGCTCCAATGACGGCTTCATGCGCTTGAGGACAGAGTCGACCTATCAATGCTTATGCGAGAATTACTGGTCGTCACGGCAGCTGAAAGAGTCGCTTGATCATGCGGTTCGCGTCGAGCTCGTTCAATAAAGCGGCGAAGTCATCCCAAGGAGGTAAAGTCGATCCTAAGATGTGGCATTCAATCGCCAACACGCGAAAATCCAAATAAGCAGAGTAGTAAGCTTCGTCATCCTTTGACTTAGGAGGATTCTTTTCAAGCATCTCTTTTGTAACAGTATATTGCTGTTTCGCGCTGCAAAGGTCGCCAGAAAAAAGCCCTACGTCGGCAAGTAGCATATTGTAACCAATTGAAAACGGATTCTCGGAAAGCAGTTCACGCGTTATGCTTCTGGCCCGATCATATTTACCCTTGCGACAGAGACTTTGAACCCTCATCAACTTAAAATTGCGAACTAACCGATGTGCCATGCTGTTACATAGACAATTGTTGGATGCTTCAGCAAGGTTTCTTGCCACATGACCTACGCGCCACATTCGCTCCTAGATTGCAAAGCACAAGGTTCTTTCAGCGATGTCCTGGATCTATTGAACAGCACCTCTTCGCGTTGGGGAAGTTGATCTGCCATGTAGAAAAGCCGACATTGGTGCGTGCTGCACTTTCCCCAACTTTGGGCTC
>NZ_JBQFPW010000073.1:0-708 GCF_056536585.1 Ruegeria sp. CK2 | reverse complement strand
CGAGCCCATAGTTCCGAATGCTGCGAGGTGTATAGATGACCTCTTTGCCATGGTCAGTGACAAAGGCGGGCCAACCTCATCTTCTTGCTGCTTCTACTAAACCGAGGAAATACTCCTCATCGTCCCGGCTGTTTGGATTGGGAAATCCCGCACATCTCGCGGTTTCTCTGATGGAAAAACTTGGATAGGTTCCCGGGGTGTTAGTCTCTACCAGCCCTGCGAATCCTAGTTGGAATGCGCACGTCTCGGTTTCGCTCTTGGCTGATAAAATGCCGATTACAGTATTCGCAAATTGAGCAACTGGTTGCCCATCACTCGGATCGGTTGGGTAAGAAACGCCTTCTATGTCAAGTTGCTGGATTCGCTCATTAATTTCGGCTCTTATTTTAGTGATGTCCTCACCTTGATTATTCATCGCGAGCGCAAAAGCAGAGTCATATCCTGCAACCAATGCAATAGGTGTCCGTGACTGCTCAGTTTCTCTTGAAAAGAAAGCCACTAGTCCTGCGATTACAAGAGCAGAGAGTATTCCCATAGCCCACTTTTCAGCATCGCTCCATTCACGGTTTAGAAAACTCATTTCGGCCCCTCAATCCTACAAATCCGAGGCGCAGTCTAGCCAGTGTGGCGAGAAGCGTAAAACTCTTGCTGAGCAAATGTCCCTAAGCGGCCATTCACATTGATCTATCCAAGGTCGGCTTCGTCCGC
>NZ_JBQFPW010000072.1:0-712 GCF_056536585.1 Ruegeria sp. CK2 | reverse complement strand
TTTCCACGATCGGCGCAAAAACTAAACAAGGCTTCACGCAAATCACTCTCAACTCTGGCCAGCGCCTCGTTGCCCACCAACACATCCAAGTTCACGCTTTCCCTTTGACTCAGCGGGTGTGTGGCGGAAACAACAACTCGGTAGGTCTCACTGTATAGTGGCTCCGCCCGGTAAAGCTCAGATGCAGCGTCGGCACTTGTTATAGCTATATCAAAACGGCCTTCCCGAAGGCCGTCTAGAAGCGCATTTTGTTTGTCGACAATGATATCGAAATCAATTTCCGGTGTACGCGCCTGATGCCGCGTTACCGCGTCCGATATCCTGAATAGCCCGATTCCTTCACTAACTCCAACATTGATGGGAATGCCTTCGTGATGAACGTAACGTTTGGCATCTACCATCGCTTTTTGAGTTTGCTGCAACACCTCCTTTAAGTACGGGAGAATGACTGCGCCTAGCGGCGTCAAACTACTTCCGGCACGATCGCGCAGAAACAGTCTACCACCCAACCTATCCTCCAGCTTCCTGATGGATGTCGTGAGCGAAGGTTGAGAAACATTTAAAGCATGCGCTGCATGAGTGAAGTTTCGATATTTAACAACTGCCAAGAAATATCGAATTTGATTCATTTCCATGAATTCTGTGCGCCCTCTCTTTGGCATAGCCACTGAAAAGATCGCACAAAAGATGGTCACATTAACAATAGTTATCG
>NZ_JBQFPW010000071.1:0-843 GCF_056536585.1 Ruegeria sp. CK2 | reverse complement strand
CGGTTCATCGGTTCATCGGTTCATCGGTTCATCGGTTCATCGGTTCATCGGTTCATCGGTTCATCGGTTCATCGGTTCATCGGTTCAGAGCCGTCGCTGCGCCCCGGCGCAGACAGCAGCACTTACCGGCTAAATCATCCTTACATTCTGACACCCGGCCTCGGGCCACCCATCACTCGTGGGTTTACAGGCCATCCTCCGATCCCGGATTCCGGATCGGATGGCCTGACGCGTTCGTCCCTGGCCGCCGTGACGCGTGCTGTGGCTGTGCGCGGTTTGGGGTCTGATGTGGTCCCCTCGCACTTTAACACCACTGGCTCAGACGACGCGGACGCAGCACCGCTAATCACCGGCGCCGGTTGGTGTCTGGTCGAAGCAACGCATCCGATCAATCCCAGCATCAATTCCCGCATTTATGCCAACCAACTGCCTGCTCGGCAGAACAGGCGGTGCCTTTCACCGATCGTGTTCAAACACGTTGGCGATGACCCTCACAGGAGAGTTTCAAAATGACAAACCAGTCCTCAGACACCCAGCCCGCCCTTCGCCCGCTTAACGTTTTGGTTCGGGCTGGTCGTTTGACCAAGTTCAAGGGCCAGGTGGCAAGTATTGCGCCTGGGCTTTCGGTTGTGGCGACGGCTGCAGTGCTGTTCACCGGCAGCGCAGCACAGGCGGACGATGAGTGCGGCAGTCCGACTAACGGCGTCGTCACATGTGCCGCTGACGCTGACGATAGCACTCCTGTTGTCGACCCCTACGATGATGGCATCACCTATACCGGATCAAATAACTTAACTCTGGAACTCAACGACCCAGACATCACGGTGAATGGCTCCGGGGTGC
>NZ_JBQFPW010000070.1:0-876 GCF_056536585.1 Ruegeria sp. CK2 | reverse complement strand
GCATCCTTAACGAATGGCGGGTTTTGGGGTCCAGAATGTCCGGTCCTGTGATGTGACCCGGCAGCTATGCAGGACGTTGCTGCCGTTAGCTTTTGAACCTCAAATCATTACGTGATGACCCTGTTTGTGATACCTTCGCCGCATGTACCACAAACCAACTCGCCGATCAGTCATCGCCCAATTGGGTGCCATCACCTCGCTACTGAGTGTTGGTACTGGTCATTCGGCATTTGCAGGATCAACTGGCCGCGAAGTGGATATGCTTGTCTCCAGGATTGATGAACTGTCGGGGTCCTTGCGTGGTGAAGTGCTCACGTTGGAAGAATGGCGGTCAGGCATTTATGAATTGCTCTCCCAGGTGTCTGAGCACGATATAATGCGTGCTATAGACTTTGACCGCCTCGCATCGCGGATCGGATTTGCCGAACTGGGTGTTTCCACTACAAAGATCAGCTTTGGATCGGACGAGCGTAGAACTTTGAGCTTCCTGCCAAAACTCTTTGCAGTCGACACCGGTCGGTCGATTATTCCGCACGGCCATTCGAACATGGTTTCAGCCCATCTGCCATTAGCTGGAGCATTCCGGCTTCGCCAATATGATCAAGTGTTGCGAGGAGAGCATGCTCTGACAATTCGACCCACTGTAGACAAGTTGATAGGCGCAGGTGACTTGTCTTCCATTGGTGAGGATGACGACAACGTACATTGGTTCATTGCCGAAGAACCCTCTTACACATTTGATGTCATCGTAACAGGACTCGACGATGAGGCGGAACATCAATATGAGATTTTCAATCTCGACATGGAAGCTGCAGAGACCAAACCCAATGGGCTCTTGTCGGTACCGCGACTGTCTGTGTCCGAAGCTCTCAATAA
>NZ_JBQFPW010000069.1:0-879 GCF_056536585.1 Ruegeria sp. CK2 | reverse complement strand
CCGGTCCAGCTCGGTGGTGTTGGTGAAGCTGCCGGTTCCGGTTGGAGCGTTGATGAAGTCCGCGGTGATGGTGTGGGTATCATTGACGAAGTAGGTTGCACCAACCCTGGCAAAGGCGCGCAGGGACCTGTCTCCGGGGATGTCGAACTCCCTGCCGATCTCTGCCGATGGCGAGAGTGTGACATAGGAACTGGTATCCCCTGCGACACTCAGATTGGCCGCCCCGGCCCCGCTTTCTGTCACGCCGTCGCGATCCAGCATAGTCCAGCCCAGATCCAGCATCGGCTTGAGGTAGAAGCTCTCAAACTCTTTCAGATAAGCCGCCCGCAGCTGCGCGGTGATGAACTTGGTATCCGGATCCGAGCTGGCTGTGCCGGTGAAGCCGCCAAACCCGATCTGCCGGGTGACCGTATCATTGCTGATCCCGCCGCTCAGGCTGGCGGCCAGCAACAGGGGGCCATCGACATATTTGACCGCGACACCGCCCTGATACCGATCAAAGTCGCTGTCGGCGCCGTTGGAGGCACTGGTATCACCGGTCTCGTAACCGATCCCACCGCCCACAAACCAGTTGGGGGCGACTTCAAACTGCGCCCCGCCCGACACGCCGGTCACGCTTTCGGTGAAGCCCACGGTTTCCGTCGTGCCGCTGTGGTCCAGGTAGCGGTATTGCGGTTGCAACCAGACACACTCGCCTTCGGCGATGGCCGCGAACGGGCCGGTCTGCTGTTCGCAGCTCAGCAGGCTGGCCGCAAAGGCTTGCGACGACAGCAGCGCACCGGTTTCCACGTTGCCATAGATCTCCGGGCTCAGCTGATCGAGCGCGTCCGCGTAATCGGATGAGTTCGTGACCGCCAGCAGCCCGTTCAGCACAGGGGC
>NZ_JBQFPW010000068.1:0-883 GCF_056536585.1 Ruegeria sp. CK2 | reverse complement strand
TGCGGACGAACTGTGAATTCGCTGCATCTGCCGCTATGGCGGCTTTCTTTTTGACGTTTGCCAAGCCAAGCTTCAATCGTGCCGTGCGGTAGCTCTAGAAAATGCCAGACCTGACGTGATTAGCATCGACACACTCTATTTGGTGCATTCTTGTTCTTGAACTCATGCTTATGAGGTAGAACCTAGGCGTTTAAGTGAAGGATCTTCTCATGGCATGGGATTACATACCTTTTGAAGACACCGACGCGACAGGTGGCCTCAGAATGACCGTCGTTAGTGGCGTGCCCAGCCCATGGGGCGAAGCGGCGAAAGGGATACTCCACCTAAAGGGACTCGATTGGTCTGCCGTCAGGCTTGATCCAACGAACAAGGATCTCGTGGAGCGGTTCGGTAGCGGGTCTGCCCCGGCTGTTGTTTACGAGGAGGAACCACCCCGATCAGGGTGGAAAGATATCCTGTTACTTGCCGAACGTCTGATACCTATGCCGAGTCTGCTTCCTCCCAACTCGGACGATCGTAATCTGGCATTCAGTCTTGCACATGAACTCTGCGGTGAGGGTGGCCTTGGTTGGTCTCGACGTCTCTGGTTGACCCATCTTGGGCTGAAGGGTGAAGGAGGGTTTTCCGAGCCTGTCGCGCAATACTTGGCTCAGAAGTACGGCTACTCGGAGCAGGCTGGTGCGGCCGCGCGCATTCGAGTTATCGAGATATTGGCCATATTCGCAGAGCGATTGGCATCACAACGGGCGAAGGGGTCGGACTACATTTTTGATTGTGGGGTAACGGCATTGGACATATATGTCGCGACCTTTGCCGGTTTGTTACAACCATTGCCAGATGAGGTATGCGCCATGCGCGCAACCACGCGGGCGGCATTTTCTGA
>NZ_JBQFPW010000067.1:0-952 GCF_056536585.1 Ruegeria sp. CK2 | reverse complement strand
ACGACGTCGCTCAGCATATTGGGCTTGGGACCGGCGCTGACGCGCGATCTGGCCACGGACCCAGCAGACGCGGGGTGGCTCGTCACAGCATTCGCCGCGACCTTTGCCCTGGCTGCACCCCTCGCGCAATTCACCCTTGGGCGACGTCTCGCACCCCGAACGCTTATCCTTGCGGGCGCGAGTATTCTCGCAGCTTCCCTAATCTGGTCGGCGCTGGCGACCTCGTTTAACACGCTTCTCTTTGCACGCATCGCGTCCGCCTTTGGCGGCGCGCTCATCGCGCCCACTAGCGCAGCACTTGCCATCTCTATGGTCCCTGTGGACCGGCGCGGTGCAGTCTTGGCCACAGTCTTTGCTGGGTTTACCCTTGCAACCGTCGGTGGCGTGCCGATTGCGACGTGGCTGACGCTGTGGCTTGGATGGCGTGGGGCCATTGCCGCCATAAGCCTAGCCGCGCTCGTCTTTGTTACGTTGGCAGCGATCTATATGCCGCGCGACAAAGATACACCGCGTCCGCAAAGGAAACAGGCCTCAGAAAGCCTGCGCCTCCTCGCACCAGTGCTCCTGCTTATGGGGACGGTGGGCATGCTATCGACGCAGTTTATCATCTATGCACTGATGGGGGAATTGCTGGGACAACAGTTCGGTGTCAGCGCAGGCGGCCTTCCAATCGCAATCCTCCTGTTCGGCGTTCTAGGTGTCGCGGGGAATGCCGTCGCAGGCGCGCTTTCGGATCGCGTTGGACCCGGCCCTTTGGTTTGGGCGAGTTTTGCTGGTCTCGCTGCGTTTCTGTCTCTGATGCTTCTCGATCTGGGGCCATACCTGGGTACGGTGGTTCTTGCAGGATGCGCGTTCATGGGCACCCTGTTCGCAACGCCTCAACAAAGCCGTCTTGTGCGTTTGGTGGCAGAGGAGCACCACGGCTTTATCCTCGCACTCAACTCGTCTGCAA
>NZ_JBQFPW010000066.1:0-1032 GCF_056536585.1 Ruegeria sp. CK2 | reverse complement strand
ACAATCTCTTCGGGCTTCGGTCTCGTGTTTGCCATTCCTGGTCCTCCGTTTCCTAAACATAACGATGGACCAGTTCAGTTGGGGAGGCTCACGCAAAGTTTAGGGTGACCCGGTTTAGCTTTACCGAGCCATCAACAAATACGGCAAGCGTCGCTACAGGTGCCGTAATAGGTTCGAGATTGTGTTTGGACGCCTGAATGATTGGCGTCGTGTCGCACGCAGTATGATAGATGCCTAAAGGTGTTTGTCTCGGCCATCGCACTCGCAGCGCAATCTTGTTTTGCCTGTAATATTATGGATCTGGAGTATAGGCTAAGTCCAAAATTTGCGGATTTCTTGTGATGTATTTTTTTGACAGAGTTAGTTGCACGTTGCAGAGTTCAGTTGCCTGAAATTTCCAGTGCGGAGGGGCTTTGTGAACGCAACCTTCAGTAAGACACAGTCGCTAGCTCCAACTTCCATCATAGCTTCGTTATTGTCTTTCCTCTTCACCAGCAGTGCTTGGTCCGACACTGTGGTGCCGCAAATCATGCTGACCGATAACGTTGTTGAACGGATTGAGACCAGAAGAACAACAGATGCGGTTCTCGCTTCGGCATACGAAGCTTTGCTTGCAAGCGCTGATGCCCATTTGGATCAGCCTACAATTGTGGAAGCGCTCAGATCGGATACCTCAGAACTACGGCAGAGCTTTGTTGGTTTTGATCAGAAACCGGTTGAGCGGTTGACAACAATGGGAATGGCGTGGCGTCTGACCGGCGACAAACGCTATGCGGATCGAGCCAGACTGGAGCTTTTGCAACTTGCAGATTTGGAGACGTGGTACCCGGAAAACTTTCTGGGCTTGAGTAGGGTCACGTTGGCGGTTGCGCTTGGCTACAGTTGGATCAGTGAAACTCTGGATGACGGTGATCATGCGGCAATCAAGTCAGCATTGGTCAACAAGGCGTTGAACGAAGCGGCTGGGATCTATGAGCTGGACACGGCTTACTTTGATAAAGGCTGGGTTGTCCCGCAGCGTTGGGTGCATCC
>NZ_JBQFPW010000065.1:0-1148 GCF_056536585.1 Ruegeria sp. CK2 | reverse complement strand
TGAGCAGCCTCATCTGAATGGTCCAATTTGATTGTTAGTGCATCATCGGCCTGTGATCCATCGGGATGATGGTTTCGGGCGCTGGCGGGCGATAGCCCAATGCACTGTGGGGGCGTTTTGTGTTGTAGTGTCTCCTCCATTGTTCGATCAGAATTTGAGCTTCGCGCAGGCTGTAGAAGATCTCACCGTTGAGCAGCTCGTCCCTGAACCTGCCATTGAAGCTTTCGCAGTATCCGTTCTCCCACGGGCTCCCAGGTTCGATGTAAGCTGTCTTGGCGCCAACGGCGGCGATCCAGTCTCGGACAGCCTGGGCGACAAATTCCGGCCCATTGTCAGAACGTATGAAACTCGGCGCGCCGCGAAGAATGAACAGGTCTGTCAGGACGTCGATTACATCGGTCGAGTTCAGCTTCCGCTCGACCCTGATAGCCAAACATTCCCGACTGTACTCATCAAGGATATTCAGCGTCCGGAAGGCTTTGCCATCATCGGTTCGGCAATGGACGAAGTCATAGGACCACACGTGGTTGCGATGCTCTGGTCGAAGCCGGACACATGATCCGTCATTCAGTCAGAGCCGCCCTTTTTTTGGTTGTTTTATTGGCACTTTCAGCCCCTCTCGTCGCCAAAGCCGTTCAATCCGCCCGTCGCTGACAAACCATCCAGCCTCTCGCAGCAGCGCAGCGATCCTGCGATAGCCATATCGGCCGTATTGACGGGTCAGCTCGATCATGTCGGCCACCAGACGGTCTTCGTCTGCGCGACCTTGTGGGACGCGCCGTTGCGTGGGCCGGTGTTGTCCAAGCACGCGGCAGGCGCGTCGCTCAGATACTTTGAGCCGGCTGCGGACATGATCGATGCAGGCACGACGACGAGCGGGGCTCAGTAGTTTCCCTTTGTGGCTTCCGTCAGGATCAGTTTGTCCAACGTCAGATCAGAAACCGCGCGTCGCAATCGATCGTTCTCTTTCTGAAGCCGTTTCAGCTCCTTCAATTGATCAACACCCATTCCACCGTACTTCTTTCTCCAGCGGTAATAGGTTTGTTCAACAACGCCGATCTGCCTGATCGCATCAAGACGGGACATGCCTTGCCCCATCAGAACTTCAACCTGCCGTAACTTCGAGACAATCTCTTCGGGCTTCGGTC
>NZ_JBQFPW010000064.1:0-1263 GCF_056536585.1 Ruegeria sp. CK2 | reverse complement strand
ATGGCAAAGGAAAAGTTTGAGCGTAATAAGCCGCACGTCAACATTGGAACGATTGGCCACGTTGACCACGGCAAGACCACGCTGACCGCAGCGATCACCAAGTATTTTGGTGACTTCCAAGCGTATGACCAGATTGACGGTGCGCCGGAAGAAAAAGCGCGTGGTATCACCATCTCGACGGCCCACGTGGAATACGAGACCGAAAACCGTCACTATGCCCACGTTGACTGCCCCGGCCACGCCGACTACGTCAAGAACATGATCACGGGTGCGGCGCAGATGGACGGCGCGATCCTGGTTGTGAACGCTGCTGACGGCCCGATGCCGCAGACCCGCGAGCACATCCTGCTGGGCCGCCAGGTTGGCATCCCGACCATGGTCGTGTTCATGAACAAAGTGGACCAGGTTGACGACGAAGAGCTGCTGGAACTGGTGGAAATGGAAATCCGCGAGCTGCTGTCTTCGTATGAATACCCTGGCGACGACATTCCGATCATTGCCGGTTCGGCTCTGGCCGCGATGGAAGGCAACAACCCGGAGATTGGCGAGGAATCCATCCGCAAGCTGATGGCGGCCGTGGACGAGTACATCCCGACGCCTGAGCGCGCTATTGACCAGCCGTTCCTGATGCCGGTCGAAGACGTGTTCTCGATCTCGGGTCGTGGTACCGTTGTAACCGGTCGTGTTGAGCGTGGCGTGATCAATGTTGGCGACGAGATCGAAATCGTCGGCATCCGCGACACCAAGAAAACCACCTGTACCGGTGTTGAAATGTTCCGCAAGCTGCTGGACCGCGGTGAAGCGGGTGACAACATCGGCGCGCTGCTGCGTGGTATCGACCGTGAAGGCGTTGAGCGTGGCCAGGTTCTGTGTAAGCCGGGTTCGGTAACACCGCACACCAAGTTCGAAGCCGAAGCCTATATCCTGACCAAGGATGAAGGTGGTCGTCACACGCCGTTCTTCGCGAACTACCGTCCGCAGTTCTACTTCCGTACGACTGACGTGACTGGCACCGTGACCCTGGCGGCTGGCACCGAGATGGTGATGCCCGGCGATAACGTGTCGTTCGAGGTTGAGCTGATCGCACCGATCGCAATGGAAAACGGCCTGCGCTTTGCCATCCGCGAAGGCGGCCGCACCGTCGGCGCCGGCGTTGTGTCGAAGATCGTAGAGTAATCGGTAGGCCGGGCATCAGCCCGGCACATCGTCGAACTAAAGAAGGCCGCCCCACAACGGGCGGCCTTCTTTTGATCTAAAGCTTAG
>NZ_JBQFPW010000063.1:0-1272 GCF_056536585.1 Ruegeria sp. CK2 | reverse complement strand
CGGTTTTTTCACCCAGTCCCTATCTGATCGTGACCCTGAGCTTTATGGCTCGATCACGTCCGAGCTGGGTCGCCAGCGTGATGAGATCGAACTGATTGCATCCGAGAACATCGTCTCCGCCGCCGTGATGGAGGCGCAGGGTTCGGTGATGACCAACAAATACGCCGAAGGCTATCCCGGGCGGCGCTATTATGGCGGGTGCCAGTTTGTCGATATCGCCGAGAATCTGGCCATCGATCGCGCCAAACAGCTGTTTGGCTGTGATTTCGCCAACGTCCAGCCGAACTCAGGCTCTCAGGCCAATCAGGGTGTGTTCCAGGCGCTGATCAAACCCGGTGACACCATTCTGGGCATGAGCCTGGATGCCGGTGGCCACCTGACCCACGGCGCCCGCCCGAACCAGTCGGGCAAGTGGTTCAACGCCGTGCAATACGGCGTCCGCAAAGAAGACAACATGCTGGACTATGATCAGGTCGAGGCGCTGGCGAAAGAGCATAACCCCAAGCTGATCATCGCCGGAGGCTCGGCCATCCCGCGCCGGATCGACTTTGCCCGCATGCGCGAGATTGCTGATATGGTCGGCGCCTACCTCCATGTTGATATGGCGCATTTCGCCGGTCTGGTGGCGGCGGGCGAACACCCCAGCCCGTTCCCGCATGCACATGTGGCCACAACCACCACGCACAAGACCCTGCGTGGCCCGCGTGGTGGCATGATCCTGACCAATGATGAAGATATCGCTAAGAAAGTGAATTCAGCGATCTTTCCGGGCATTCAGGGCGGCCCGCTGATGCATGTGATCGCAGCCAAGGCGGTGGCCTTTGGCGAGGCACTGCGGCCCGAGTTCAGGGACTACATCAAACAGGTCGTGACCAACGCGCAGGCGCTGTCGGACCAGCTGATCAAGGGTGGTCTGGACACGGTCACCCACGGCACCGACACCCATGTGGTGCTGGTCGACCTGCGGCCCAAGGGCGTGACCGGCAACATCGTCGACAAGGCCCTGGGCCGGGCGCATATCACCTGCAACAAGAACGGCGTGCCGTTTGACCCGGAAAAACCAACCGTGACCAGCGGCATCCGTCTGGGCTCCCCCGCCGGCACGACCCGCGGCTTTGGCGAGACCGAGTTCCGCCAGATCGCCGACTGGATCATCGAGATCGTCGACGGCCTGGCCGCAAATGGCGAAGACGGCAACGCCGCCGTCGAAGCCAAGGTCAAAGCCGAAGTCGCCAACCTATGCGCCAAATTTCCCCTATATCCTAACTTGTA
>NZ_JBQFPW010000062.1:0-1281 GCF_056536585.1 Ruegeria sp. CK2 | reverse complement strand
CTGCGGCTCAGAAGCTGTGACTGAGGGCAAATCCAAAGTAGGGATTTTGATCACCGCCCCGTGCTCGATATCCCGCGTTAAACAAAATATCGGATCCAGGCGCATCTGAAGCAATCTGATAGGTCAGGCCAATATCTATTGGCCGCACTGAAGATGTAATGTCCACAGTTTGAGAGGTTCTTGTCACGCCCGTGCTTTCTCGACCGGCGACGGCTGCAACCCTGTCCTGGGGGAGGTCAATTGAGATCTCACCAGATGAGATCTGAAGCGGACTGGAGACAGACACGCTCATAGTGCCTGGGCTGCCGAGAAAGCGTTTTTTGCTGATTGATATTTGGCCGGCACGTCCCATCAGGTTGTTGCCGCCAGTGACCAGGCCTGCTTGTTGGAAATCTGTCGTGCTTTGCGTGCCAGATACCGTCAGGAGAGTACCCTGCCCAACCGCAACAGATCCAGATATCTCAAGAAATGAGGTAGAGCTACGTCCGTCCTGACCCGCAGCACCCATAAAGCGTGATCCCAGCACCGTACTGTTTTCTTCTATGAGACCGAACTGAGCAGAAAGGCCTGATCCATCTTTGTCTTTTGCCTCAAGCCCCACGCTGGTCCTGGTAAAAGAGCCAGAGGATGATCCGAATGCATGGTCGGCAATAAGCGCCAGTGTTCCCGTGAGTTCGAGCTTGTGCCCAAATGAGTAGTCTTCTGTAAGAAGTTGTCCAAATGGATCTGCGCCTGGATCTGCGTCTCCCAGGTTTATCTCTGAGGTCGAAGCACCTCCGTCAAAACGGATACCTGTGCTGTGATTTGAACGCATGACTGTCAGGGTGTCGCTGACCTTTACTTCCCTTGCGATCGTGAGACGGGGTTTTGGCGCTTCAATTTCGGAAACCAGGGCACTGGCGGCGAGATCAAATCCGCGCGTGTACTCATCTGTAACCATCAGGACCTGCCCTGTGAGGGCCTGGTTGAGTGCCGGTGCCAGGGCACCGCTGGCGACGATGCCCGTTCTGGCGAGAGGGATAGCTTCGCTTTTTGTGGTGTTCCCCTGGTAAACAACAAGTTCACCGACAGGACGCATGGCGCGGGACAGATTGAGAAAGCCCTGCCCGTAGATCTCGTCAACGCCCGGCTCTCCGAGATCATCAGCTGTATCAAACATAATCTGAGAGATTTGAGGGGCCGTCAGCTCTGGCCACTGGCTCTTTAACAGGGCATATCCTCCAGTGACGTGTGGGGCAGCCTGCGACGTTCCGTCAAACGCAACAACGCCGCCACCATTTC
>NZ_JBQFPW010000061.1:0-1399 GCF_056536585.1 Ruegeria sp. CK2 | reverse complement strand
AGATGGGATATCGCACTGGTGACTATTTGGTTCCGAAGCGGCGTTATTCTGCGTTTTTTGGAACCGATTTCGAAATTCTGCTGCGCGGCCTAAAGGTAGATACTCTGATACTATGCGGAGGCCTGACCGATGTTTGTGTGCACTACACGTTCGTTGATGGCCATCAATCAGACTACTTCTGCCGCGTTGTGGAGGATTGCGTCGGCGGTTCATCCCTCCAAGCCCATGAAGCTGCGCTCAGAGCAATGGAGTATTTGCAAACGGGCGCTGTTCAAAACCGCGAAACGGTGATCAACGCGATCTCTTTGCTCTGATACGCAAACGGCTCCTTTAAGTCTGTTTCGCATTGCCTAAAACCCAAACCAGCAATTCGAAATATGTCGAATGCTGGCAGGATTGGGCTCTTTCTGAACCTTAGCCGCGTCGGTCACGAACGGCCGGTTCGGGAAAAACACCGTTGCGAGCGGCGCGGTGCGCGAACTGGTAAAATGCGGGACTTCGCAGCCCGTCGAACACACCAAGTCATCAGGGGTTTCGGGCCGGGTCTAAAGCCGACGGCTCATCCTCAAGGCTGAGTTTTGAAAACCTATTGAACGATAGAACGCGTGCGCTTCGTCGCGAGCAAGACCCGTCGTCAACTCAATAGTGTCGCAGTCAGACTTTCGCGCCAGCGAGATTGCCTCATTGACCAAAGTGTTCCCTATGCCCTGCCTTCGTTTCGAACTATCGACCACTAACGTTGTGATCCGAGCCAAAGGCTGAGGATAAAAGAGTAAAGGGGCAATATGAACTGCTACAGCACCCACGGGTACCAGGCCTTCCAGCGCAAGAAGAAGATGGTCTTGTTCGTGGCAGCCTATTAGGTTCCAACGACGTTCTATTTCCTGCGCCGAATGATCAAATCCCATATGGTTCATTAAACGTGCAATAGCAGGCGCATCTGTTTTCTCAGCATAACGAAAGCTAAGTGACGATGACATGTTGGCGCTCCAGCAATGGTCTCACTTCGGTCATTCTCTTCAACTTGCCTCAACTGGAAGTAAGTCGTCTTGCCCCATTTCAGTGGACAGTTTCAAAAGATCCGGCTGACCTCTCTTCAAAGTCAGCCGGGTTTACGTTGCCAATATACCCATGGCGACGTTTTCGCACTGACTTTGACGCGCTCTCATCTATTGATGGCACCGAATGCAACCGTCACCGCAGCTGTCAGAGCCAGCAGACCCAATGCACCAACGGGCAGCGCCCAAAGCCCAGTAATGATACCGAGCGCGCTTGCCAGTGCTGACCCCACCGCAATGCCGAGGTAATTTGCAGACGAGTTGAGTGCGAGGATAAAGCCGTGGTGCTCCTCTGCCACCAAACGCACAAGACGGCTTTGTTGAGGCGTTGCGAACAGGGT
>NZ_JBQFPW010000060.1:0-1421 GCF_056536585.1 Ruegeria sp. CK2 | reverse complement strand
CAGTCGCCAGTCGCTCAGCGGGATGATCGTGTTGTCAGCTGCGCCCCCGGCGCTGTCAAACCAAACAGCGATTGTTTGCGATGCGCCCGAGTCCTGAGCTTGCAGATCAATCATCAATCTGCCGACGCCAGAATTTGGGTTCTGGTTCGCGCAGTCCGAGTTGTATGGTGTTTTGCAAGGGTCTGCAGAACGTAAAGTAAAAAGGGCCTCAGGCGGTGAAAGAACGCGTGCTCGTAATTCCTGCCCATCCTTTCGCAGGATCGCAGTTTGCCCATCGATACTAACCTGCGCTTCGGTATGCATGGTCCAGAATACCGGATCTGCTTGATTACCCTCGATTTCGTCTTGAATCAGAACTGCACTTCCTTCGATCAAGGCTATGCCACGCCGTACGGTGCCCACGGGCCTGCCATACGGTTCAGAAAGGTCCGCTATCGTGAAGTTGAAATCGGGGAACTGCCCAAACTCTTCAATCTGTGCGCGACCAGTTGTTTGCTGGTTTGCAGAGCCAAAGACCAGTGTGTTCTGACCGATTGTCGCCGTGCGATAATAGTCAAAGCGTTTGTTGGTGAAATACCCGGGCAAGTGGTAGTTTCCGATCCCAAGATCGGTCGCCCATCTCACTCCGTTTGTCTCAAGAACAAATGTTCCCGCATCAAGGTTGTTGTGATGACTGCGTAGCGGTCCGGCCTTGAAGCCGACATATGTCGCCTTTGGATCATCCCATGCGGATCGCATCATCACAAGTCCAAGCCCACCGAACCAGAACGAGTTTTGTCGCCCGTCGATAGGTCTTTCCTCAGAGTTTTGCCGCCAGATCAGATCCAGCGCAACGTGTGAAACGGGTTTGGAACCAGCGATCCGCCGACTGTAATCGGGTCGGTTAAAGCGCGACGCAAGCCAGGTCAACGCGACCAGATCAGTGTTTGTGTCGCTGTCGCCGTAGTTGAATAACAAGCCGGTCGGCCCGGTCACATGAGTAAGATAGTCGCCAAAATTCGCCATCCCGTCTGATTTGGACAAATCAAAATCGTGCCCGAGCACGGTTTCCAAAGACGTGATCGCGATGGCCGCGTCCCGCGCAGCCAAAGCGCCATACATTGGACCTTCCGGCCACGCTCCATCTGGGGCAAACATCGCAAACCCATTGCGAAGCGATATCTGAGCACTTTCGATGATCTGCTTCGCCAATTCTGGCTCAGCTTCTGAAACGGCAAGGGCCGCAACGATCATTCCGGTATTGCAGATGATGTTCCAGTTAAAGGATGCAACAGGCCAGGTGATATCCGCTGTTGCCGTGCCGTCAGGTAAAGAGCTTGGGATCGGGGTCGGATGCACCCAACGCTGCGGGACAACCCAGCCTTTATCAAAGTAAGCCGTGTCCAGCTCATAGATCCCAGCCGCTTCGTTCAACGCCTTGT
>NZ_JBQFPW010000059.1:0-1527 GCF_056536585.1 Ruegeria sp. CK2 | reverse complement strand
CCCCTCGACATCGCTGTCATTGGCCAGAAGCGTGGCGGTCTCAATCGAAGTGACAACATCTTCGGTGATCGGAGTGGAGCTTTGCGCAACACCGTTCGCGTCAAAAACACGGGCCTTGATGGCAGAAGAAGCATCCCCTTGCTGTTGGTCGCCAGACCCCCAGGTGACGACAAAACCGCCATTGGCAAGCGCCATCACACTTGCGTCGCCTTGAAAGCCATGGGTGACTTCATTGACAAGGAATTCACTGACAATCTCGTTGCCAGTCGCATCAAAAATACGGGCCTTGATGGCATAATCATCATCCCCTTGCTGCCCGTCTTTGGACGTCCAGGCGACGACAAAATGACCATTGGCGAGTTCTGTCACACTCGGATTACTTTGAGAGTGCGGCGCGTATTCATTGACCAGGAATTCACCGGCGATCGAATCGCCATTCGCATCGAAAATACGGGCCTTGATGGTAGTTTCAGGCCCACCGGCCTGCTGATAGTCCCAAGACTCCCAGGTGACGACAAAATGGCCATTGTCGAGCGCCGTAACACTCGGCTCGTATTGAGGGCCATTGGCAACTTCATTGACCAGGAACTCAGTGACGATCTCATTTCCAGCCGCGTCCAGAATACGGGCGTTGATGACATAGCCAGACTCCCAGGTGACGACAAAATGACCATTGGTGAGTTCTGTCACACTCGGGGCGCGCTGATCGTCATTGGTACCTTCATTGACCACGAACTCACTGACAATCTCATTTCCAGCCGCGTCCAGAATAACCGCCTTGACGGCATAACCGGACGTATCCCCTTGCTGCTGGTCAAGAGACTCCCAGGTGACGGCAAAATGGCCATCAGCGAGCGCCGTAACACTCGGAAGCCTTTGAGGGCCATCGGTAAACTCATTGACGAGAAACTCGCTGACGATCTCGTTGCCATTCTCATCAAAAATACTGGCCTTGATGGCAGAACTGGACGTATCGCCCTGCTGCCCGTCATCAGACTGCCAGGTGACAACAAAATGGCCATTGGTGAGCGCTGTAACGCTTGGTTTGGTTTGCACGTCATTGGTAAACGCATTGACCAGGAATTCACTGACAATCTCATCGCCATTCTCATTGAGAATACGGGCCTTGACGGCAGCATGAGACGTATCGTCCTGCTGCCCGTCATCAGAATGCCAGGTGACAACGAAATTGCCATTGGCGAGGGCCGTAACGCTCGGGTAGAGTTGCGAACTGTTGGTGAATTCGTTGACGCGGAATTCACCCGTGCCAACAATATCATTCATCGTGACAGGGGCATCATTGACAGGTGTAATATCAAGCGCGAAGGCATCGCTGGCTGTGAGTGAGCCATCGCTGGCCGTCACCCTTATGCTCAACATGCCAGTGTAGTCCTGCGGCGGTGTGCCAGAGAAGCTCCCCGCAGCCGCGTCAAACACCAACCAGTTCGGCAGGGCCGCACCGTCAAGCAGCGTCGCAGTCAAGGTCAGCGCATCGCCATCCACATCCGTGAATGCATTCGCTGGCAG
>NZ_JBQFPW010000058.1:0-1779 GCF_056536585.1 Ruegeria sp. CK2 | reverse complement strand
CTACGCTTGTATTTGAGGTGTCATGTCGTTTGCGTTGACGCCTGCGACTGCGACGGGTTTTTTCATGGCGTCGCGGCGGAAGGGTTCGCCCAGTTCCTGGTTGATCATGGCTTCGATCAGCGTGGTGATGCCGTTCTTCTGGTCCGTGATCGCCTGGTTCAGGGCTGCGGTCAGCTCGTCCTGGGTGCGTGCGATAACGCCCTTCAGACCGCAGGCGTTGGCGATACCGGCATAAGAGACCTTGGTGTCCAGTTCCGTGCCCACGAAGTTGTCGTTGAACCACAGGGTCGAGTTGCGCTTTTCCGCGCCCCACTGGTAGTTGCGGAACACAATCTGGGTCACGGCGGGCCATTCCTGGCGGCCAATCGCAGTCAGCTCATTCACCGCAATGCCAAAGGCGCCGTCACCGGCAAAGCCCACAACCGGAACGTCCGGCTGACCGATCTTGGCGCCAACGATGGCCGGCAGACCATAGCCGCAAGGGCCGAACAGGCCAGGCGCCAGATATTTGCGGCCTTCGTCAAAGTCAGGATAGGCGTTGCCGATGGCACAGTTGTTGCCGATGTCGGACGAAATAATCGCCTCGCGCGGCAGGGCCTGCTGGATTGCGCGCCACGCCATGCGCGGGCTCATCCAGTCGGGTTTGGCGTCGCGCGCGCGCTGGTTCCAGCTGGTGCCCGGATCGTCCTGCTCATGCGTCAGCGAGGTCAGTTCCTGTGCCCAGGCCGATTTCTTTTTCGCGATTTTGGCTTTGCGCTCCGCGCGGCCGGCATTGCCTGCCTCGTCAGACAGCTGGCGCTGGATGCCCTTGGCCACTTTGGCCGCGTCGCCGACGATCCCGACGGTGACCTTCTTGGTCAGGCCGATGCGGTCCGGGTTGATGTCCACCTGAATAATGGTGGCCTCTTCGGGCCAGTAGTTCATGCCATATCCGGGCAGGGTCGAGAACGGGTTCAGACGGGTGCCAAGGGCCAGAACAACATCCGCCTCCTTGATCAGCTCCATCCCGGCTTTCGAGCCATTATAGCCCAGCGGGCCAGCAAACAGCGGGTGGTTGCCGGGGAAGGCGTCATTGTGCTGATAGCCAACGCAGACCGGTGCATCCAGACGCTCAGCCAGAGCCATCGAGGCATCGATGCCGCCCTCGGACAGAACCACGCCCGCGCCGTTCAGGATGACGGGGTTTTTGGCGTTCGACAGGATCTCGGCTGCTTTGGCCACCGAGTTCTCGCCACCGGGGCTGCGTTCAAACTCGACCGGATCGGGAATTTCGATGTCGACCACTTGCGTCCAGAAGTCGCGCGGGATGTTCAGCTGCGCCGGGCCGGACAGACGCTTGGCCTGGCTGATGACACGGGTCAGAACTTCGGCAACACGGGTCGGGTCGCGGACCTCTTCCTGATACGCCACCATGTCTTCGAACAGCTTCATCTGTTCAACTTCCTGGAAGCCACCCTGACCGATGGTCTTGTTCGCCGCCTGCGGCGTGACCAGCAGCAGCGGGGTGTGGTTCCAATACGCGGTCTTCACCGCGGTGACAAAATTGGTGATGCCCGGGCCGTTCTGCGCAATCATCATCGACATCTTGCCGGTGGCACGGGTGTAGCCATCCGCCATCATCCCAGCGCTGCCTTCATGCGCACAGTCCCAGAACATGATCCCTGCTTGCGGGAACAAATCAGAAATCGGCATCATCGCAGAACCAATGATCCCAAACGCATGCTCAATCCCGTGCTTCTGCAAAACCTTAACAAAAGCCTCTTCCGTCGTCATCTTCAT
>NZ_JBQFPW010000057.1:0-1801 GCF_056536585.1 Ruegeria sp. CK2 | reverse complement strand
CCCTACGATGATGGCATCACCTATACCGGATCAAATAACTTAACTCTGGAACTCAACGACCCAGACATCACGGTGAATGGCTCCGGGGTGCGCGTGGCGGGGCCGGGTGGCGATGGTATTTCTGTGCAACTGCTGCGAGGCAAAGTCATCACGAAAGATAAATTGGCTTGGGGGCTTTATGCGCAGATCCTCGACAAGGCGAGCCAAGCGGTGGTGATGGCGGAAGTGGCTGAAGGGGGGGAGATCAAGACGGACGGTGCTGGTGCTCATGGGCTTTTGGCGGACACCAGTGGCTTTGGCAATGCGACGGCGGAAGTGAGTGGCGGCAAAGTCACCACCACCCACGTCAGCACCGTGAGCACTGAGTTTACTTACGGGCTTTGGGCGACGATCAAGAATAATGAGAGCGAAGCCACGGCGATGGCGCAAGTGATCAACGGGGGGGAGGTCAGTACGGCCAGTAACCATGGCTTTGGGCTTTATGCGCATACCAAGAGCGATAAAGATAATGCGAAGGCGGTCGCGCAACTGGATGGCGCTAGCAAAGTCACCACGACTGGGTCAACTTCTCACGGGCTTCATGCGACGAACGAAGTGGGAAGAGACGCCTCAAACAACTTCATAACCACAGAAAGTCACGCCGACATGGAGGTGAGCGTGATCGACGGGACTATCGAGACGAGCGGTAACTATGCCTCTGCGGCTTATGCGAACAACATTGGCCTTGGCGCGTCATTGGCAAAGATGGATGGCGGTACGATCATCACGAAAGGGCTCACTGCGCGTGGGCTTTTTGCGGCGATCAACAACACGACGAGCACAGCGGAAGTGAAGGCGCACATGATGGAAAGGGATGGCAAAACAAGTACCATCACGACGGAGGGTGAATTTGCCCATGGGGTTTTTGCGATCCACGAGGGCGATGGTGAGGCAGTTGCGCAGATGGACGGTGGCTCGGTCCTCGCCAAGGGCCGCGGATCGCGCGGGGTTTATGCGTTGGCCGATAATACCGGTGAGGACAACGCCGCGACGGCGCGGATGAACGGCGGGCATGTCGAGACTGAGGGTAACGGAGCTGACGGGGTTTATGCGCAGGTCAATGGCACTCGCGATGCGACTGTAGAAATGCGTGGCGGTACGGTCATCACGAGGGGGACGGAGCATGTGGATGCTGCGAACCCGGAGAAAAACGATCGGGCATCGTACGGGCTTTTTGCGTTTGTCAATGACACGGGGAGCAACGCCACGGCGAAGACGGTCATGACCGGAGAAGCGGATGTCAAAACATACGGTGGCAAAGCCCATGGGGTCGTGGCGAGCACTACTGGCAGTGGCGCGGCGATCGCGCAAATGATGGGCGGCGGAGTCACCACATATGAGGAAAGTGCCTACGGGCTTGTGGCGCAATCGGCCAGGGGCCAGGCTGTTGTCGACCTGGGCGCGAACGCTGTTGTCACGGTTTACGGAGCGGGTTCAGACGGCATCCGCGCTGATGGTGCGACGGGCTTTGACGTGGACGTGGACGGGGTTGTGACGGGCGGATCTGGCAATGGCGCCGCGATACGAACGACGTCCAGCGCCGGGGGGACGATTGACATCACCCGTACCGCCGTAGTGACGGCAGGAAGGTCTGACCTTGCGATAGTGGACGGGGATGGCGATGCGGACATCACCTTGGCAGGGATAGTCACCGGCGACATTAATACCGGCGCGGGCGACGATAGCGTCACGATTGAGTCCACGGCCCGCTATGACTTTTCCTATATCCTGGACGGCGGCACGGGTGACGATGAACTGACCC
>NZ_JBQFPW010000056.1:0-1850 GCF_056536585.1 Ruegeria sp. CK2 | reverse complement strand
GATGAACCGATGAACCGATGAACCGATGAACCGATGAACCGATGAACCGATGAACCGATGAACCGATGAACCGATGATACGCCAGACCCACCCAGACTGCAAGTAACAGTTTGAATTTATTGCGGATATCGGCGATTTTTGGTCGAACATTTAGCGGCCAATCAATTCATCTTTGGCCCAACCTTAGAACCAGGTTGCTGTATTCTGGAAATTCCCAAATCCTATATTTAGATAGACATTGGCTATGGTGATGCTTACGCCTGTCTGACTGTCATTTTGCCAACACCGCCTAACCAGATTTCGACTGGACGACACAGGCCGGATTGAGCATAGCTGTCCTGACCCCATGCCTTCGGGGCTGTTTCAGTAGGAGCGCAAAACCCGCCCGATAAGCCAGAGACAGAGATGGACACATTCACCCCAGCCCAGATTGCTGACCTGCCGCGCCCGGAGCTGTGCGACCTATGGCGCCGCTAATGCAAAGCACCCCCCCCGTAGATCAGTAAGCGTCAGGTCAGGCCGCTGGCTTCCGACGGCGTGAGCTGCGCCAAGTATTCGCGACGATGATGGTGCTTATGGGAGCGGCCAAAAACTCGTCAGCCTCGATCGCTTCGATATCATAGGGTTCCAAGGCCTCTTTGGGAAAGTCTCGCATGTTTTCGGTCACAATATGCTGAGCGTCACATTGGATTGCCGCAGAGAGAACATGCAGATCGCCGGTATCAGGAAGCGACAATCCTTCGCAAAAATGTTCGTATCCAGAGTTTCCAGTGAATTGCGCATACGCAATTGATTGAGTCGCGCAAACAATAGGATTCGTCTATTCAAAAATAGAAATCCAGTATTTTCCAAAAATAGCAAACCAGACCAAATATTGCCAATATGTTTCAAGAAACAATAAATGAAAAAATGTATCCGGGCTCTCAATGACTTTGCCACTGCCTCCAGCCTCGTTGCGGATGAACTCAGCCACCCAGCGCGACGATGACATTTATCTCTGTAGCGCTGAGAACCTTCTTCGGGCGATCAATCACGTGATAGCGTTGGGTAGCTTTGCCCGTGATCGGCCCGCGAAGCTGGATCTTCAAGATATGGCTATCTTGGACTTCGGCTGCGGGACTTGCCGCCTGCTCCACGGTCTGGATGCTGCTGACGAGCTGCCAAAGAGCTACGTCGGAATCGATGTGCAAGAGCTGCAAATCACGTGGGCGAGGGAAATTATCGCGCCGCTCGGGAACTACCAATTCCAGCGCATCGACGCCCAGAACGATCGTTACAATCCCCTAGGAGGGGCTTCGTCCTATGGGCAGATCGCCGACGAGCATCTTGGAGCAGACTTGGTGATCGCGCGATCTGTTCTGACGCACATGAAACCTAAAGAAGCACGGGAGACACTGCGGGAGTTGCGCCGGGCCGTCAACGATAGCGGTCAGGTCTACTTAACGGTCAACGTGTCTCAGAATGGTCCTCGCTGGGCCGACCTTCGCAAGCAGGAGCCGAGCGCGGGCAAACTGCTAAAGACCGAGTTCCGCAAAGCGGTTTTTGAGCGAATGCTCGACCGTTGCGGGTTCGAAGTTGCGGCCTATGTGGCAAGCATCGAGAACCAGTGCGTCTACCTTCTGTCGCCGAAGTAGAGGCAGACACCGAGAACCGTGAAGTCAAATGCTCCAGAATTTGTCCGACCTCAAAGTCTCGGGACAGTCAGGCCAAGTAAAGGACCAGCTGTTGGCTGACCCCGAAGTGGCTAGAAAATTTGCCCCTGCGGCTCAGAAGCTGTGACTGAGGGCAAATCCAAAGTAGGGATTTTGATCACCGCCCCGTGCTCGATATCCCGCGTTAAACAAAATATC
>NZ_JBQFPW010000055.1:0-1860 GCF_056536585.1 Ruegeria sp. CK2 | reverse complement strand
CCCTGACCGACCGCGTGGATCTCTTTGGCGAAGCCTCTTATGCCACCGGGCTCAGTAACGCCGGTGATACCAGCGCTCTGAGTGCAAATGCTGGCCTCAAAATGGTGTTCTAAAGAAACATCGACGCAAATCACTGCATATGATTCTGGAACGTCAGAACGCAGGCGCCTAAGTCCCGCAATTCTGCTTGCCAACCTTGCAATCTGCGCAGGATGTGCCGCGGTCTTCTCATTCTCTGTCCCGAAGATCGTTTAGGAGGTTTGCGCACTGGAAACTCGTACAATAGAGATGCCATTTCATTAGACTGTGTTGATGAAGTGAAGATCTGGCGTGCTTAGCCCGCACCATAGCTGATGCCTATTCAAATATAATATTTGTGTATTTCCCGATGCGGCAAACAAGCCCCACTATTGAGCAGGAAACGAATGGCTCGCCCACCGAATGCTCGATAAAAAAACTCGCCAATACCCACAATAAATTCAGCCTGTTGCTTGCGGGCCGGGTGGGTCTGCCGGTTCATCGGTCTATTGGTATCAAAGGCTCACGGTAGCAACCGAGCGGTTAGATTTTCCGCGCATAAGGCATAGGAGCTATCATGTTTTCTTTTAGGAAGTTGATCCTTACCACGCCGGCCATTGTCACCTTGGCTACCGCCGTCTCCGCAAACATCTACTCAGGCCAACTGACCTCCTACTCAGATGAGCAGGCTCTGAAACTCCTCATCAGTGAACATGCTCTGGATCCATCGACCTTCGAGGATGCGCACGAGTACATCACCCTGAACCGTCCCACGATTATGAAGGAATACCTCCGTCAAACCTCAAATCGAGCGCCAGCTACCAGAAGATCTTCCCCTTCGGAACCAAGCCTCGGGGCGACTTCCGGAAATGGTTTGATGATCGTCCTTGGGGTCGCCGGAATGGCGGTTGCAACTTCTCTCGCAGGCGGTGGTGGTAATGGAGACTCTGATCCTGATCCATCACCGTTTTCAGACCCCGGTCCAGATCTCGGCCCATCACCTTCTCCAAGCCCCAACCCCACCCTTATCCTTGGCGATGCCGCTGACTTCCGAACCCCGGAATTCAACCGGAACTATGGCCTGTCTCTGATTGAAGCCGATGAGCGATATGCAAAAGGCGGACAAGGACAAGGCGTAAAAATTTCAATCCTGGATACTGGCATCGATGTGAACAATCGAGACTTCCTCGGGAAAATCGACTTTCAGAACAGCTACTCCTATTTTGGAGATCCCAGAGATATTTCAGACACCGGCGGCCATGGCACGCATGTTGCCGGCATCGCTGCAGGCCGGAAAGACGGTCGGGGCACACATGGTGTTGCTTTTGGATCGGAGCTTGTCATCTTCAAAGGAATTGTGTGGCCTGATGCCATAAACCGCTCAATCAAGGCAGATGCGCACGTCATGAACAACAGTTGGGTTTACATCTATACGGATACCAAAATCACCATACCAATCACTGATTATACAAGTGGCGAACAGCTCGCTGGAGCTCTTGGAGAAGATATCATCAATGCCCTGAATGCAGCCAAATCCGCTGACCTGATATCTGTAGTTGCCGCAGGAAACCACAGCCTGCCCGAGGTCGCAGTCAATGCAGGCATTCCAGTCTTACTGCCCGAATACGACGGCTATTTCATCGCCGCCGTCGCGGTCGATCAGAACAAACAAATAGCAGGTTTCTCCAACCGTTGTGGCGTCGCGAAAGACTTTTGCCTCGCAGCGCCCGGCGTAGGCATCCTTAGCACCGGAAATGGTGGCGGCGTTGTTGCGTTTGACGGAACGTCGCAGGCTGCCCCACACGTCACTGGAGGATATGCCCTGTTAAAGAGCCAGTGGCC
>NZ_JBQFPW010000054.1:0-1981 GCF_056536585.1 Ruegeria sp. CK2 | reverse complement strand
TTCATCGGTTCATCGGTTCATCGGTTCATCGGTTCATCGGTTCATCGGTTCATCGGTTCATCGGTTCATCGGTTCATCGGTTCAAGAACCGACGCTGCGCCTTGGCGCAGGCAGACAGCAGCACTTAACGGTCAAATCATCGTTACAGTCTGATACCCGGCCGAAGGTCGGCCGTTGCTCGTGGATTAACGGGCAGTCCGATCACGGCGTCAGGATTGGATGGCCTGAAGCGATCGTCTCTGACCTCTGTGACACGCGACATGGCAGTTATGCGCCCGGTGTTTGATGTGATCTCCTCGCGCTTTTTGCCACGATCAGTACGGCCTGCGCGGGCGCAATGCCGCCGAACACCGATGGCAGTTCGCTTTTGCCTGAGGCTGTCACAGCGCTTCCGGCCGATGCAAGCAGCAATTCCCGAATCCATACCAATCTACTGACCGCCGACGAACGGGTTGATGCCCTGGTTCAAACACGTTGGTGGTGCACGTCACAGGAGAGTCGCACAATGATAGCCGAAACCTTGGGCCTCGAGCCGGCCCTTCGCCCACGATCCGTTTTCGTTCGGGCTGATCGTTTGACCAAGCTCAAGGGCCAGGTGGCGAGCATTGCACCCAGCCTTTCGGTTGTGGTGACGTTAACGGTGCTGATCACCGGCGGCGCGGCGTATGCGGCCGATGAGTGCGGGGCGGAGCAAAAAGGCCAACAAGGTACTGTCATACAAGATACAGTCACATGTGACGCTCCCACTGGCACCGGCCCTAACCCCTACGCTGATGGCGTCACCTATACCGGTTCAGACGGGCTCACTCTGATACTTCCAGCCGACCCTGCCATCACGGTGGGTGGCTCCGGAGTGAGGTTGGAAAGAGTGAGTGACGGCGAAGGTGATATTTCTGTGCAAATGGACGGCGGAACAATCACCACGACTGGAGCAACCGGTTTCGGGATTTTGGCGAAAATCGGCCCGAATTACTTTGGCACGAGGGATGTTACAGGCAGTGTGACAGTGCGCATGACCAAAGGGAATATTAATATAGGCAGTGACTGGGGGAGTGCACTGTATGCGAGCACCTGGGGCACCGGCGCCGTGCTTGCGCAAATGGATGATGGCACAGTCACCACGATTGAGGACCAGTCCCGTGGGCTTGTCGCGTCGATCGGCAACGAGGATAGTACTGCGCCATCGACGGCACGCATGACCAAAGGGGATATCAGTACAGATGGTAACCGAGCCTACGGGCTTTTTGCGCAGACCAATGGCCATGGCACTGCGCTTGCTCAGATGGATGGCGGTAGAATCACCACGATTGGGGAAGTTGCTAGCGGGCTTGTGGCGGCATCGATCCGTGGGCAGGCGACTGTTAAGTTGGGCGTGGACGCCGAGGTTACGGTTTCCGGAGCACATGCACACGGCATCCGCGCTCAGGGTGCAACAGGCTTTGACGTGGATGTGGACGGTACTGTGACGGGTGGATCAGGAAACGGCGCCGCGATCCGAACGATGTCAAGCGACATCGGGACGATTGATATCACCAGCACCGCCAATGTGAATGCCGGGGCTTCTGGCATTGCGATACACACGATGACTTTCGGGGCGATTGGCCATGTAACAGAAGACGACGATGGCACAGCGACCATCACCTCGGCAGGAATGATCTCCGGTGACATTCTTCTTGATGCCGGTGATGATACCCTGATTGTGACAGGCGGACGCGTCATCGGTGATGTCTACGGCGGTGCGGGCGACAATACCGTGGAAATAGAGGGCGGCCATTTCGTCGGTGATGTTTATGGCGGAGACGGCAACGATACCCTGAACCTGTCAGGTGGCAGTTTCACCGGTGGCATTTATGGCGGTGCGGGTGACGATACCGTCACGATTTTCGACAAAAGCACCTATGACGGATCCCACGTTCTGGATGGTGGTGCAGGCGACAACGATCAGCTGACCCTGCACGGCCAGACCATCAGCAACACGGCA
>NZ_JBQFPW010000053.1:0-2046 GCF_056536585.1 Ruegeria sp. CK2 | reverse complement strand
CAGTTGGGGTCGGCTTCGGCGGCAACTATGCCCTGACGGACCGCGTGGATCTCTTTGGCGAAGCCTCTTATGCCACCGGGCTCAGTAACGCAGGTGATACCAGCGCTCTGAGTGCAAATGCAGGCCTCAAAATGGTGTTCTAGAACACCTGCCCCTCGTCAGACACCAGGCAACATATCAAGCTGGTCTCTATTGCAGATGCCAGCATCAGGTCGTTTCCTGCGATATTCTGAGCGACTGTTTGGTTGGGCCGTTTTGACAAAAGGAAATCCTGACAGGTGTATGTCTCTCTATAGCTGAAACCTATCTAAAGATAGGATTTGCGAACTTCCCCAATACAGCCAGCTGGTTCTAGTGTTGGGTATGGAACGAGTTGATTACCCCCCGAATGTTTGGCTGAACATCGCCAATATCCGTAATAAACTCACACTACTACTTGTGGTTCGAGCGAGCCTTGGGCGGTTTGGGTCGGCATTGGCGGCACCAATACATTTGCGGAACGTGTGGATTTCTTCGGCAAAGTCTCTAAGGCCACGGGGCTCAGCAATGCCGATGATGCCACCGCCCTGAGTGCAAACGCAGGCCTCAAAATGGTGTTTTAGAAAGGCGACGGTAAACCCGCTACTTTAGCCTCGCCGCTCAGATGAGCTCGTACTCTGCTCAGCGAAATAGACGAGGCAAGTAGTGTGGTGGCCCCGTCAAAGCCAAAGGCCTGCCCTGGCAATCGAGCGGTCAGGTTTTCCGCGGATAAGGCATAGGAGCTATCATGTTTTCTTTTAGGAAGTTGATCCTTACCACGACGGCCATTGTCACCTTGGCTACCGCCGTCTCCGCAAACATCTACTCAGGCCAACTGACCTCCTACTCAGATGAGCAGGCTCTGAAACTCCTCATCAGTGAACATGCTCTGGATCCATCGACCTTCGAGGATGCGCACGAGTACATCACCCTGAACCGTCCCACGATTATGAAGGAATACCTCCGTCAAACCTCAAATCGTGCGCCAACCGAAAGAAAAGGTTCCTCTTCGGAGCGGGGCGCTAAGGAGACTTCAGGACCTGGTTTGATGATCGGTCTGGGGGTTGCCGGAATTGGGGCCGCAATTGCCGTCGCTGGCGGTGGTGGTGGCCAAAAGCCTGGTCCGGCTCCCCGGGCTGTTCCAGATCCCGGTCCATCACCTTCTCCAGGCCCCACTCCCAGTCCTGACAGACCTGCTGACTTCCGAACGCCGGAATTCAACCGGAACTATGGTCTTTCTCTTATTGAAGCCGATGAGAGATACGCAAAAGGCGGACAAGGACAAGGCGTAAAAATCTCGATCCTGGACACTGGTATCGATGTGAACAATCGAGACTTCCTCGGGAAAATCGACTTTCAAAACAGCTATTCTTATTTCGGAAACCCCAGCATCATTTCAGACACCGGCGGCCACGGCACCCACGTTGCCGGCATCGCTGCAGGCCGGAAAGACGGTCGGGGCACACACGGCGTTGCCTTTCGATCTGAGCTTGTCATCTTCAAAGGAATTCGAGGCAACGATAACGAATCCTCAACGATTCAAGACGTATGGGCTGATGCTCTGAACCGCTCAATCGACGCGGGTGCGCACGTCATGAACAACAGCTGGGTTTATGTTGATGGTAACAATGTCACCATACCCATCACTGATTTTACAAGCCGCTCCCAGCTCCAAGCATATCTTGGACCCGCAACTATCAACGCTCTGAATAGAGCCAAATCCGCTGACCTGATATCAGTAGTTGCCGCAGGAAACCACAGCCAGACGGATGTCGCAGTCAACGCAGGTATTCCACACTTAATGCCCAAGTATAATGGCTATTTCATCGCAGCCGTCGCAGTCGATCGGAACAAAAGAATAGCGGGTTTCTCCAACCGCTGTGGCGTTGCGAAAGACTTTTGCCTCGCAGCGCCCGGCGTGGGTATTATTAGCACCAGAAATGGTGGCGGCGTTGTTGCGTTTGACGGAACGTCGCAGGCTGCCCCACACGTCACTGGAGGATATGCCCTGTTAAAGAGCCAGTGGCC
>NZ_JBQFPW010000052.1:0-2564 GCF_056536585.1 Ruegeria sp. CK2 | reverse complement strand
CCCTACGATGATGGCATCACCTATACCGGATCAAATAACTTAACTCTGGAACTCAACGACCCAGACATCACGGTGAATGGCTCCGGGGTGCAGGTGAATGGGACGGGTACGGCTAATCTTTCTGTGCGCATGGGCAGCGGGAAGGTCGATGGCGACAGTCACGGGGTTTCGGCGTTCACCACAGGTACTGGAAGTGTGCACGCCCAACTGGATGGTGACAAGGACGTCACTATAGATAGTGACGATAACATCACAATCAACAAGCGCGATTTTGACGGGCTTAGGGCGAAGATTGTTAACACCGCAAGCACAAATAACGCAACAGCGACAATGACCGGAGGAAAGACTACCATTGCTGCCGGTTCAAATTCCAACGGGGTTTCAGCGTTCACCCATGGCAGTGCTGGCGTTGTGACTGCGGGAATGAGTGGAGGCTTAATCATCCTCGAGGAGGTGGTAGGGACGGATACAGCCGCAGTCTACGCAGGTGCTCACGAAGAGCTTTATGTAGGCACGGTGACGGCGGAAATGAGTGAAGCAGATAGCGTAATTCACACGAAGAATAACGGTGGTCTCGGCCTTCGGGCAACGACCCGTGCCACAAGCGAATTCTCCTTTGCAATTGCGCACATGAAGGGCGGAAAAATCACCACGGAAGGGGCGAATGCTTACGCGGTTGTGGCGGATTACGGGGCGAACAACCCAAATGCGGCCCGAAGGAGTCTTATTAAGTCCAATATGACGGCGAGAATGACCGGAGGGACGATCGATAGCAGGGCAAGTACTGCGATTCGGGCGACGACCCCAGGCGTTGGCAATACGTTAGCGGAAATGGATGGCATCAACAGCAGGATCACCACGAATGGAAACGGGGCGCACGGGCTTCGGGCGGCGAGCGGCCTCGCTGATAATGCATCCGGGGGGACGGCGACAGCGAGAATGAAAGCCGGGACGATCATCATTAACGGTGTAAATTCCAGTGGAGCTTCTGCGGCAGCCAATGACGGCAAAGGCGAAGCGCTGGTGGAAATGGAGGGCGGCAAAATCACCGTGAATGGTGAAGGATCTTACGGGCTTTATTCGCGGATTGACAACCCGGACAATGACGAAGAGGTGAAGGTGAAAATGATCGGGGGGTCTATCGAGACGAATAAGAACGCCTCCTATGGGATTTTGGCGGACACCAGTGGCTCTGGCGACGTGACCGTGGACATGGATGCAGGCACAGTCACCACGCGTGGGAATGGGTCTCACGGGATCTGGGCGGAATCAGAAGCGCAAGCGTTGGCGAATCGCGTACGGACTGCGCCGGGCTTGGCCTCGGGGTCGCAGGCGAAGGCGTTTGTCACGCTGGGGACGCATGCCAGGGTCACAGCTGAAGGAGTGGATTCAGACGGGATTCGCGTTTCAGGGAATGAGGTGACTGTGGATCAAAACTCTCTCAGCCCCAGAGTTACGTTAGGCGCAAGAGGCTTTGACATAGACGTGGACGGGTCTGTGAAGGGCGGGGCGGGCAACGGTGCTGCGATCCGAACGATGTCCAGCGACACCGGGACAATTGATATCGCCAGCACCGCCAATGTGAATGCCGGGGCTTCTGGCATTGCGATACACACGATGACTTTCGGGGCGGCTGGTGCCCCTGGCGCAGGCGACGACGGTACCGCGTTCATCACCTCTGCAGGGACAATCACCGGGGATATTCGTCTTGATGCGGGGAACGACAAACTGATTGTGACAGGCGGAAGCATCACCGGCGATGTCTATGGCAGTGAGGGCAACAATACCTTGACCTTGGAACGTGGCCGTTTCACCGGGGATATTCGTCTTGTGGGGGGTAAAAATATCCTGGACATAGAAGATGGCAGTTTCGCCGGTGGCATTTATGGCGGTGCGGGTGACGATACCGTCACGATTTTCGACAGAAGCACCTATGACGGATCCCACGTTCTGGATGGTGGTGCAGGCGACAACGATCAGCTGACCCTGCACGGCCAGACCATCAGCAACACGGCAGAGAACTTCCGCAACTGGGAGCGGGTCACGCTGAATGACACAAACCTGCGCCTGAATGAACTTACCCGGCTCGATATAGATCAGTTGTCCATCAACACCGGGTCTGAGTTCCGTGCCTCTGGCGGGGAAGGGGGGATCACCATTGCAGGTGATGTGATCAACAATGGCGCTGTCGTCTTAAGCGTACAGGACGGGGCTACGGATGATGTCATCACCGTTGAGGGGGACTACACCGGTTCGGGAACAAGTGTCTTTGCCCTGGATGCAGTTCTCGCTGGCAATGATGCGAACACCGACAGGCTTGAGATCAAGGGCGACGCGTCGGGCGAGATGATGCTGTCAATCACCAACCTGGACAGTGCCGGTGACGAAGACACACCGCTGGAGATCGACGTGGTCTCTGTTGGCGGAACGTTTAATGGAACGTTCACCCTTGTGGATGGCAACCACGTCACCCCGGACGGGGCGCAAGCAGTTGTCTCGGGGGCCCACCTCTATACGCTGACCGAGGCGGAGGATGGCCGCGGTTGGGTGTTGAGCGCGATGTC
>NZ_JBQFPW010000051.1:0-2804 GCF_056536585.1 Ruegeria sp. CK2 | reverse complement strand
AGGCGGCCGCCGGAGAGGATGTTAACCCTGTTGCGCCCGTCCCCCAGATCGACACTGCCGGTGATCAGGCCCGCGATGTTCACCACGTCATCCCCGTTGCCACCCCGGACCGCCAGACCCGACAGCGCGGAGACCGATCCCGTGGCCTCTACATTCAGCGTGTTTGACGTCCCATCTACTCCACCGAGCCACACCCCCGCACCCGTACCGGAGCCGCCCTGCACGCTGCCCGACAGGGTCACCTCGGCACCACCGAAGCGACCATGTCCAAGCACCCCATGCACGTTCACACCAGACGCCGTGACATCGCCCTGCGCAACAACGCTGGCCCCACCACTACCTAAGGCGACTGCGACTATCCCGTGCTGCGTCGATCCCGTCACAGGCCCCGTCGTCGTCACCGACACGTCGCCATTGCCAACATTCACCGCATTAATCCCGTTTTGACCCCCCGAGACCTCCGCCGCCGTGATCGTCAGGTCCGCGCCCTCAGGTGTGAAATTGCCTAGAAACGCATAAATCCCGGTACCGCTCTCACCTGTGACAGCGCCTGTCGTTGTTACCGTCAAAGCGCCAGTGCCGAAGTTTTCGGCAGACACACCACGCGTGTCACCTGAAACCGCCGCCGCCGTGATCGTCAGATCCGTGCCCGCAGAAGAATTAAACGCCTCAATCCCAGTATCGCCAGATCCCGTGACAGCGCCAGACGTTGTCACCGTCAACGCTCCACTGCCAGAGTTTCGTGCGCGAATTCCGACATCACCACCGCTAACCGTCGCCGACGCAACCGTCAGGTCCGAGCCCGTGTTTTGCGCAAAAATCCCAAAACCATTGTTAGCTGTAACATCGCCAGTCGTTGTTATAGATAACGCACCAGTTCCAGAGTTTTGCCCAAAAATCCCGCGGTCACCGCTGTCAACCACAGCTGCCGTGATCGTCATATCCGTGCTCGAGGTAGAGTTGGTCGCAAAAATCCCGATACCATCGGAGCTTGTAACTTCGCCGGTTGTTGTTATGGACAGCGCACCGGTGCCATCGCTACTTGCAAAAATCCCGTTATCACCGCCGCTAACCGTCGCTGCCGTGATCGTCATATCCGTGCCCGAGGAAGAATTATAGACAGAGATGCCGTGACCATCATAGCCCGTGACATGGCCGGTCGTGGCTACCGACACCACCCCATTGCCGTAGTTTCGGGCCCTGATCCCTCTTTGGCCACCCGACACCGCCGCCGTCGTTACCGTCAGGTCTGTGCCCGAATTGTTCTGCGCGAAAATCCCATCCCCGCTGGAACCCGTGACAGCTGCCGTTGACGTTATCGACAAGGCTCCAGTACCATCGTTTGTTGCGGAAATCCCGTTATCACCGCCTGAAACCGCTGCCGCCGTAATCGTCAGGTCCGTGCCGTTGTTAACCGCAGAAATACCAGTGCCACCCGAGCTGGCGACATCGCCGGTTGTTGTTATCGATAACTCGCCAGTGCCGGCATTGAGTACCTCCATTCCATGGGTCGCGCCGCTGACCGCTGTTGCCGTGATCGTTAGGTCCGTACCTGAAACAGAGTTATACGCATCAATACCGTCGCGATAATAGCCAGCGACATCTCCGGTGGATATCACAGTGAACGCGCCAGTGCCTAAGTTTTGCGCAAAAACCCCGTTCGTTCTCCCACTGACGGCCGCCGTCGAGATCGTCACATCTGTTCCCGAACTCGATCGGTTTTGCGCAAAAATTCCTTCTCCGGTAACGCCCGTGACATCCCCGGTGGCCGTCACCGACAACGCGCCATTGCCGTAGTTCACTGCGCCAATACCTACTATGTTTCCGCTGACCTTTGCGGCCGAGATCGTCAGATCCGTGCCGGTAGAACTGTTCGCTGCATTAACCCCAACCCCATAGCGATCCGTTCCCGTGACGGCCCCGGTGGCTGTCACCGACAAATCCCCGGTACCTAAGTTCCGCGCGTAAATCCCGTTATTACCACCCGACACCGCCGCCGCCGTGATCGTGACGTCGGCGCCCGCAGAAGTGTTTAATGCTTCAATCCCGCTGTCATTGGTTCCCGTGACATCGCCGGCCGCTGTCACCGACAAGTCCCCGGCACCTGAGTTCCGCGCAAGAATCCCATTTCGGTCACCGGAAACCGCTGCCGCCGTGATCGAAACAGGACCACTGCCAAAACTTTCCGCGCGGATCCCAAAACTATCTCCGTCCTTGACATCTCCGGTCGCTGTCACCGTCAACGCACCACTGCCAAAGTTTCGAGCCCAGATGCCTCCCCGATTACCCGACACCGCCGCCGTGGTGATCGTCAGATCCGTGCCGGTAGACCTGTTCTCCGCAAAAATCCCGTCGTCATTCGTGCCCGTGACTTGTCCGGTAGACGTCACCGACAGCGCACCACTGCCAGAATTGAAGATTTGAAGCCCCGTAGTTCCACTCACCGAAGCAGTGGAGACGGTCAGATCCGTCCCCGAAGTGTTGTTGGACAACGCCATCCCTACATCTGCCTCGGCGGTGACTTGCCCATTAGTCGTTATCGATAGTGAACCAGTGCCAAAGTTCACCGCAAAAATTCCGCCGGCGGCGCCGGTGAAGGTCGAGGCATAGTTATCCGTGAAGGTGATACCGCCATCTCCCGCTGAGTTGCTCAGTCGCATCGCCTCCTCGTTGTTCGTCACGTTGATGCTGACCTGGTCCGTCGTTCTGACAACCAACGCCTGCCCGGCGGGCGGGCTTAGATCCTGCGTGACCGTCGCGCTGCCGCCGCATTCAAACGTGCCTGACCCCGCCGGATTGGCAAC
>NZ_JBQFPW010000050.1:0-2908 GCF_056536585.1 Ruegeria sp. CK2 | reverse complement strand
GATGTTGTCACTTCGATTGAGACCGCCACGCTTCTGGCCAATGACAGCGATGTCGAGGGGGATGCGCTCACGGTGAAAGGGGTTGATGCCAGAAGTGCGCATGACGCGACCCTGACGCTGAACACCGACGGGACCATCAGCTATGATCCCACCGGCGCAGCTGATGTTCAGGCCCTGGCAGAAGGCCAGACCCTGACGGATACCTTCACCTATACCGTCGAGGATGGCCATGGCGGTGAGAGCACCGCAAGTGTTTCAGTGGTTGTGCACGGAACCAATGATGCCCCTGTTGTGGCCCTTGCGTTGCCTGATCAGTCTTCAGCAGAAGATGAGGATGTGAGCTTTGCATTGCCGGAAAATGCGTTCACGGATGTGGATGGTGATGCGCTGACCTTGACTGCGACGCTGGTTGGGGGTGCGGCCCTGCCGGACTGGTTGGCGTTTGATGCGGTCGCAGGGAGCTTCTCGGGCACACCGCCCCAAAACTTCAATGGCATAGTCAATGTAATGGTGACGGCCAGCGACGGGTCTCTATCAGCAAGCGATGTCTTTGCGCTTGATATTACATCTGTCAATGATGCCCCTGTCACGATTACTGATATTGTCGGCACGGGTGAATTCCGCGTCAATGAATTCACCAACAGTTCGCAAACCTACCCGAGCGTGACAGCCCTCGCCAATGGCCATTTTGTCGTCACCTGGGAGTCTGATGATGGACAGCAGGGCGATACATCCGGTTCTGCCATCAAGGCCAGTATTTTTGATGAGAACGGCGTTGAGATCGCCAGCGAGTTCCTGGTGAATGAGTTCACCGATGGCGCTCAAAAGCTCCCGAGTGTAACGGCGCTCGCTGATGGCCATTTTGCCGTCACCTGGGAGTCTCTTGACCAGCAGCAAGGGGATTTATCCGGTTCTGCCGTCAAGGCGGTTATTCTGGACGCGGCTGGAAATGAGATTGTCAGTGAGTTCGTGGTCAATGAGTATACCGATGGCGCTCAACACGACCCGAGTATCACGGCCCTCAGCAATGGGAATTTTGTCGTCACCTGGGAGTCTCATGACGGGCAGCAAGGGGATACGTCCGGCACTGCCATCAAGGCGCGTATTCTGGACGCGGCTGGAAATGAGATCGTCACTGAGTTCCGCCTCAATGAATTTACCAATGGCAATCAATACGACCCGAGCGTGACAGCGCTCGACAATGGCCATTTTGTCGTCACCTGGACGTCTCATGACGGGCAGCAGGGAGATACGTCCGGTGGCGGCATCAAGGCCAGTATTTTTGATGAGAATGGCGATGTGATCGCCAGTGAATTCCTGGTCAATGAATACACAACTCACTATCAAAATTATCCAAATGTTACCACCCTCGCCAATGGTCATTTTGTTGTCACCTGGGCGTCTAAAGGTTCGCAGCAAGGGGATGATGATTATGCCATCAAGGCGCGTATTTTTGATGCGAGTGGCGATGAGGTCGTCAGTGAGTTCCTGGTCAATGAAGTTACCGATGGCTCTCAATGGGACCCGAGTGTGACAGCACTCGACAATGGCGGTTTTGTCGTCACCTGGGAGTCTGGCGACAGGCAGCAAGGCGATGGCTCCGGTGGCGCCATCAAAGCCCGTATTTTTGACGCAAACGGTGTTGCTCAAAACCCCGATCCGATCACCGAAGATGCTGTCGCCCAGATTGAGATAGCCACGCTTCTTGGCAATGACAGCGATGTCGAGGGGGATGCGCTCACGGTGATAGCGGTTTCTGCCACGAGTGCACATGACGCCATCCTGACGCTGAACACCGACGGGACGATCAGCTATGATCCCACCGGCGCGGACGCTGTTCAGGCCCTGGCAGTTGGACAGACACTCGTTGACACCTTCACCTATACCGTCAGTGACGGCAATGGCGGTGAGAGCACTGCAAGTGTTTCAGTTGTCGTACACGGAGCCAATGATGCCCCTGTTGCGGCCCTTGCATTGGAGGATCGCTCTTCCGCGGAAGACGAGGCCGTGAGCTTTGCGCTGCCAGCCAACGCATTCACGGATGTAGATGGCGATGAGCTGACCTTGAGTGCGACGCTGACGGATGGTTCGGCGCTGCCGGACTGGTTGGTGTTTGATGCGGTTACGGGGAGCTTTTCGGGCACACCACCGCAGGACTTCCATGGCATGATCAATGTCACGGTGACGGCCAGTGACGGGTCACTCACAGCCAGCGATGCCTTTGTGCTTGATATCACACCGGTCAACGATGCCCCTGTCGCAGTTAATGATGTTGCGCAAAGCACCACTCCGGTCACAGAAGATGCTGTCACACTGATTGATAGCGCCACTCTTTTGGCCAATGACAGCGATGTCGAGGGGGATGCGCTCACGGTGATAGCGGTGTCTGCCATGAGTGCGCATGACGCGACCCTGACGCTGAACACCGACGGGACGATCAGCTATGATCCCACCGGCGCGGACGCTGTTCAGGCCCTGGCAGAGGGCCAGACACTTGTTGACACATTCACCTATACGGTCGAGGACGGCAATGGTGGTGAGGATACCGCAACCGTGTTCATCGTTGTGCACGGAACCAACGATGCACCCGTTCTGGCCCTCGCATTGTCTGATCGCTCTTCAGCG
This sequence comes from Ruegeria sp. CK2, assembly GCF_056536585.1. Taxonomy (NCBI): domain Bacteria; kingdom Pseudomonadati; phylum Pseudomonadota; class Alphaproteobacteria; order Rhodobacterales; family Roseobacteraceae; genus Ruegeria; species Ruegeria sp. CK2. The sequence continues at coordinate 283 of NZ_JBQFPW010000050.1, read as the reverse complement.
GAAGATGAAGCCGTGAGCTTTGCACTGCCAGCCAATACATTCATGGATGTGGATGGTGATGCACTGACCTTGACTGCAACGCTGACGGATGGTTCGGCGCTGCCGGGCTGGCTGGTGTTTGATGCGGCTTCGGGGAGCTTCTCGGGCACACCACCCCAGGACTTCAACGGCATGCTGAGTGTCACGGTGACGGCCAGTGACGGGTCACTCACAGAAAGCGGCACCTTTGCGCTTGATATTACACCCGTCAACGATGCGCCGGTCGCGGCCCTTGCATTGGAGG
>NZ_JBQFPW010000049.1:0-2959 GCF_056536585.1 Ruegeria sp. CK2 | reverse complement strand
GGATCCCAACGTGCACTCGCCCCCTCTGACACCACTGAGCTAATGTGGATTATGGGACCACACAAGTGCCGGGCCCAGGAAGCCAACCTGAACGGCGTTTTGCATCGACACATCCATATCCAATACTCCGGTCCGCCATGTCCTCCCACAATGATAACCCGAGTTGACGTGGGGCTATCGCCCATCGCACCAAAACGCTGGACCAAGGCGTAGCTCAGTTTAAGGCACCACTCGCCGACGATACCAAGATCCAGAATGCCCCGTACTTGGGACAAATAGCTCCTTATCTTTACGCTCTAGATCACAGGCACTCGCTTGGCTGATAGAGGTTTTCAAGTGGCTGAACCGCCCGGATCCGGGAACCGTCGGCTCGAAAAACAGGGCCGCGACCAGAGGCGTGAGCTCCTTGTCGACCTCCTCAACAAGAAGCTAGTTCACGACCCGCAGTTAAAACAAACAACCGAAGTTGCGGTGGACTTCTCATACTGCATGTTTAGCGATGTGCTAATCAGTTTTCGGACTCTTACATTCGGAGGCGTGATACCAGAATTGTTGGAGCGTGTTCTATAGCAAGATCTTCGTGGGCTACGCGAGCAAATGTCGAACCATCAAAAGGCTTAGGGTTTTCAGACATTGCTTTCTCCAACACGAATATAACCCCAAGCCTGAATGCAAAGTTCGTCAGTTTTTGCCCGAAGAAAATCCTATCCAAAAACAATATTACTTTCAATCTGACGGCGATCTCGGCTTTGCATAGGCTGAGAGGTGCAAACACCTTTTTGGGTCCCAAATGGCGATCACGTGTTGACTCGATACAGTACCCCTCATTCAGCTCGTACCAAACCTGACGACTGCCTTCTTCCACGGCAAAATCAAACAACGAATTGCCGAAACAGTACTGATCCAATAAAAACGGAATTCTGACAGTGTTGGCGTATTCGGCAATCCAGCGAGTTGATGGAGGGAAAGCATCAGTCATTGTTCGCGCCCGAGCTGGATGATTGTTGCGAATTACCTTGGGTCGTCGATTGCCCCTTTGAAACCAAGACACCCCAATTCAATAACGTTACGATCGACAAAAGCCATAGAAACAAAGGCGATGGCATCGTGAAATGGATCAGCCGCTTCGAATACTCGCTGAACCCATGCGCATCAACTACCGCTTGAGCAAAGGCGGCCAAAAGGAAATACAATCCAACGGTACAGACAACCATGGCAAAGATCTCTGTGAAACTAGCCACGTACTTTTCTATCCATTATTTTCTAAGCGACTCGCACATAACGCTACACGACAGCCCAAGGCTGTCATTGGCTGTACGTCTCAATCTTAACAACCTTTGAGAGAGGTCTCTGCGCCCTGCGTGAGTGAGCTCCCAGGCTTTGGTAAATCTGCTCGTTGTTTGGCGTAAGGAATGAGCCGTGTTTTGTTCGGGTTCTGGGATGACGATCGTCATGACGGTTGCGGTAGGTGCCGACTGAGATTTTGGTTTGCGACGAGAATCTGGCTGACGATGCGGTGTACCAAGAGGACCGGGTCCGACGGGAGTTGATTAATGCCCATGAGCGAGCCCTTGTGGCCTTCGCGCCGCCTTCTGGCATGCGCCGCGCTCGGAATGGCAGTGGCTTCCTAGCGCTTGTCCTTAATTGGCTTCTGCCTCTGATCCGGAAGGTAACACCGGAGTAAAATTGTCTCTTTGGGTGGAGGCGCGCCTGTATTGCCAAAAAAAGCACATCTAAATGTCGAGATACAATCAGGGTTGGATCTGAAATCATCGCCCTGCATTAGGTCGATTTCTCGCCGTATATCGCTGGGGGGAGCAAACAGTGATTTCTCCTGGACGATTCAGGGCGCGCTTTAACGGGCATGGCGCAGGAACCGTATTGCAGAATGCACAACGAGCTATGTGGCGATGACGGCGGCAACAAAGGCTGGAATCCGCATCGGGGCGGGTGTGGCCGAGAACATTGAAACTGGTGTCACGGTGTTTGGTAGGAAGCGCGGGATTGCTGTATTCGGAACCACCGATCAGGTCGCCTCGCCATGCCCAGGACCGGTGCCATCCTCAATGCAGGCTGGATTTTCGCTGATCGAGACGGCATCTTTGAACTGTTCAACACCGTTGCGCTTGAGGCTGGCATATCGTTATCGGCGCACCGTGCACCAGGCGCACAGTTGATCCACCATCTCTTTCTTATGCAACCAACACGCCTGGAAATACTGGCTTCAATGGATCGTCTCATGCAACACCTGTATTTGCACGTCTCCCCGAACCATGCGTTTGAGCCTGTCCGCAATATGTTCGGGCGACCAACTGCGACGCAGATTAAAAAGATACTGCGTGGGCCAACACCGGGTTGCATGCTTCGGGGCGCAAGGCACGATCTCATGCCGCCTGTACCGAAGCTGCCGCCGGATAGGCAATGCGGCGGCCATTGCGCAGGATCTCACGGCTGATCGCCGAAGATGTGCGGCCCAATTGAAATGCGATGGAGAGCAAAGATCCGCCTGTCCTGAGATCACGTGATACCTCTTTTAGTTCGCCAAAGACCAGAACCCGTTTGTTTCGCGTTCGACCCGGCGAACGGTTGCCACCGGTCGGTAAATTGGCGGAAAACACAGACTAGGACTATCGCGCTTGAGGACGGCACTGGTAAACACCTAGGCCGCACTCCCACCTGCTCCCACGACGTTCACGAGCGCCGTTATAGGATGATCACTTACGTGTTCTTCTAACCCGGGCGGTTCAGTCACTAAACCGCCTCTCTCGGCCAAGCGACTGCCTCTGGTCCAGAGCGCAAGGATAGGGAGCTATTTGCTCCAAGAGCGGAGCATTCTGGCTCTAAGTGCCGCCCGCGGGTAGCGCCTGCGGCAGGGTTGACGCAAACCAGTTTCAATGAGGTCGTGCGGGTAGCCTTCATTCTGTTTCGCGGGAGGGATGCAAGCCCGCCAGAAACGTTT
>NZ_JBQFPW010000048.1:0-3011 GCF_056536585.1 Ruegeria sp. CK2 | reverse complement strand
GCCGTTAGTCCTTCGGGTTCTGGTAGTTTGTTTGCGCGGCATGCTGCGGTTAGTGTGTTGGCGAGGAGGCATGCGATTGTCATGGGTCCGACGCCTCCGGGGACGGGGGTGATGGCGCTGGCGTGTTGGGAGGCGCTGGCGTAGTCGACGTCGCCGACAAGGCGGGTTTTGGCGCTGCCATCGTCATTGGTGCCCTTTTCGGGCGCGTCGATGCGGTTGATGCCCACATCGATCACCGTGGCACCCTCTTTGATCCAGTCGCCTGGTACCATTTCCGGGCGACCCACGGCGGCGATCACGATGTCGGCGCGGCGCACCACGTCGGGCAGGTCCTTGGTGCGGGAATGCGCGATGGTCACGGTGCAGCTGTCGCCCAGCAGCAGCTGCGCCATCGGCTTGCCAACGATGTTCGACCGGCCAATCACAACCGCATCCATGCCCGACAAGGATCCATGGTGGTCGCGCAGCATCATCAGACAACCCAGCGGGGTGCAGGGCACCATCGACTTCTGCCCGGTGCCCAGCAGGCCCACATTCGAGATATGGAACCCGTCCACATCCTTGGCCGGATCGATTGAGTTGATCACCAGATCTTCGTTCAGATGCTTGGGCAGCGGCAGCTGCACCAGGATGCCATGCACCGCCGGATCAGTGTTCAGCGTGTCGATCAACGCCAACAGGTCCGCCTCGGAGGTGTCCACATCCAGCTTGTGCTCATACGAGTTCATTCCGACCTCAACGGTCATCTTGCCCTTGGACCGCACATAGACCTGGCTGGCCGGATCTTCGCCCACCAGGACCACGGCCAGGCCCGGCGTGATACCGTTCTCTTCCTTCAGCTTTGCAACCTGATCGGCCACCTGCGCGCGCACCTTGGCGGCAAAGGCCTTCCCGTCGATAACCTGCGCTACCATCCTGTCATCCCTTCTTTCTAAAAACGGATCGGGCGCAGAGCGCCCGGTCTTTACTCGGGGCCGAGCACACGTTCCTCGCGCGCGATCGACCAGTCAATCAATATGCGCCAGAGCTTTTCGGCCAGATCCGGGTCCATCCCCAGCGCGTCCGAGCTTGCGCGCACGCGTTGCACCACCTCTTCGACACGATCCGGAATGCGGGCCGGCAAGCCCTCCTCCGGTTTCAGCTCGGTCGCGCGGTCAATATAGCTTGCGCGCGTCACCAGCATGTCGATCAATTGGCGATCCAGCTGGTCGATCTGAGCCCGCAGATCCTGCATGGAAAAACAGTCTTGCGGCGGTGTCAGAGTGGGCATGTTCGTCTCCTCATGGCCCGGGGAGATCCCCGGACCACGAGATGTCTTATTCGGCAGCTTAGAACAAGCCTTCGATCTCACCTGCGTCATTGAGGCAGATGCTTTCGGCGGCCGGTTTGCGCGGCAGGCCGGGCATGGTCATGATCTCGCCGCAGACCACCACGATAAAGCCGGCACCGGCGCTCAGGCGCACCTCGCGCACCGGAACCGAATGGCCGGTGGGCGCGCCGCGCAGGGTTGGGTCGGTCGAGAAGGAATACTGCGTCTTGGCCATGCAGACCGGCAGGTTGCCATATCCGGCGTCTTCCCATTCGTGCAGCTGGTTGCGGATCTTGGCGTCGGCCAGAACCTCGTCGGCGCGGTAGATGCGCTTGGCAATGGTTTCGATCTTCTCGAACAAAGGCATCTCATCGGGGTAGATCGGCGCGAAGTTGGCGGTGCCCCCTTCGACGATTTCCACAACCTTCTCGGCCAGCGGCGCCGAGCCTTCCGAGCCCAGCTCCCAATGCCGCGACAGAACCGCCTCGACCCCATGCTCGGCACAATAGTCTTTCACGGCCTGCACTTCCGCATCGGTGTCGGTGACAAAGTGGTTGATCCCAACCACAACCGGCACGCCGAAGGATTTGACGTTCTCGATGTGACGGCCCAGGTTGGCACAGCCCGACTTGACCGCATCAACGTTTTCCGCGCCCAGATCGGCCTTGGCCACGCCGCCGTTCATCTTCATCGCGCGCACGGTGGCGACCAGCACCACAGCCGACGGCGCAATGCCCGCCTTGCGGCACTTGATGTTCATGAACTTCTCGGCGCCCAGATCAGCGCCAAAGCCAGCCTCGGTCACAACATAGTCAGCCACTTTCAGCGCCGTCTTGGTCGCAATGACCGAGTTACAGCCATGCGCGATATTGGCAAACGGGCCACCATGGACAAAGGCCGGGTTGTTTTCCAGCGTCTGCACCAGGTTCGGCTGCATCGCGTCCTTCAGAAGCACGGTCATTGCGCCTTCGGCCTTGATGTCGCGGCAATACACGGTTGTCTTGTCGCGACGGTAGGCCACGATGATGTCACCCAGACGTTTTTCCAGGTCTTTCAGGTCGTTGGCCAGGCACAGAATGGCCATGACCTCGGACGCCACGGTGATGTCAAAGCCGGTTTCGCGCGGGAAGCCGTTCGACACACCGCCCAAAGACGCTGTGATCTGACGCAGCGCCCGGTCGTTCATGTCGACCACACGACGCCACGCGACGCGACGGGTGTCGATCTCGCACGCATTGCCCCAGTAAATGTGATTGTCGATCATCGCCGACAGCAGCGAATGCGCCGAGGTAATCGCGTGAAAATCCCCGGTGAAGTGCAGGTTCATGTCCTCCATCGGAACAACCTGAGCATAGCCACCGCCCGCAGCACCGCCCTTCATGCCGAAGTTCGGGCCAAGCGAGGCCTCACGAATACAGATCATCGCGTTCTTGCCAATCCGGTTCAGACCATCGCCCAGACCAACGGTAGTCGTCGTCTTACCCTCACCCGCAGGCGTCGGGTTGATCGCCGTCACCAAAATCAGCTTGCCGTCTTCTCGACCCTGAACCGAATTGATGAACTCCTGGCTCACCTTCGCCTTGTCATGGCCATACGGCAGAAGATCGTCGCTGGAAATCCCAATCTTACCACCAATCTCCTGGATCGGCTGCTTAATGGCCTCTCGGGCAATCTCAATGTCAGATTTATAACTCATGTGGGC
>NZ_JBQFPW010000047.1:0-3028 GCF_056536585.1 Ruegeria sp. CK2 | reverse complement strand
GTTGCCAATCCGGCGGGGTCAGGCACGTTTGAATGCGGCGGCAGCGCGACGGTCACGCAGGATCTAAGCCCGCCCGCCGGGCAGGCGTTGGATGTCAGTACAACGGACCAGGTCAGCATCGTGACTACCACCGGAAATGCGCTGAACCTAACCACGTCAGTGGGAGATGGCGGTATCACCTTCACGGATGACTATGCCTCGACCTTCACCGGCGCCGCCGTCGGAATTTCTGCGACAAACGCAGGCACTGGTGCCGTGACAGTTACAACGACTGGCGCTGTCACGGGATCTAGCGTTACTGGGATTTATGCGTTTACCTCTTCTGATGGCACGGATCTGACGATCACGTCGGCAGCGGTGTCGGGCGGTTATTACGGAATCTATGCTCGAAACTACGGCACTGGTGCGCTGTCGGTCACAACGACCGGGGACGTCATGGGCACGGATCGCTATGGGGTTTTCGCATGGAACCAATCTAACGGCACGGGTCTGACGCTCACGACGGCGGCGGTGTCGGGTGGTCGAACTGGAATTGTTGCACGGAACTTAGGAACCGGGGACTTGTCGGTGACAGCGACCGGCGATGTCGCGGGCACCAATTACGACGGAATATTTGCGATAAACCATTCATCCGGCGACAGTCTCACGATCACGGCGGCAGCAGTTTCAGGCGGCGGTGGTAACGGGATTTTGGCAACAAACTTTGGAACTGGAGCCTTGTCGGTAACCACCACGGCAGCTGTCACGGGTTCCAGCAGGGATGGGATCGAGGCGTACAACTCCTCTGCGGGCACTGACCTTACCATCGCGGCGGCAGCAGTTTCAGGCGGTGATAACGGGATTTCCGCGGAAAACGAAGGTACTGGCGCTTTGTCGGTAACGTCCACGGCAGCTGTCACGGGTTCCAGCGGTAATGGGATTGAAGCGTTAAACACTTCTGCGGGCACCGATGTCACGATCACCGCGGCGGCGGTGTCGGGCGGTCAAAGTGGGATTGTTGCGCGGAACTTAGGTTCCGGGGACTTGTCAGTTGCAGCGACCGGTGACGTCACAGGCACGAACGCCTATGGGATTTTCGCACAGAACACTTCGGGCACGGATCTGACGATCTCGGCCGCAAAGGTCAGCGGAAACACAGTAGGCATTGGCGCAGTAAACTACGGCAATGGCGCGTTGTCGGTGACGACCACCGGGGATGTCACGGGATCTAGCGATACTGGGATTGAGGCGCTTAATTCTTCTGCGGGCACGGACCTGACGATCACGGCGGCGGCGGTGTCGGGTGGCCAAAGAGGGATTTACGCGGAAAACGAAGGTACTGGCGCTTTGTCGGTAACGTCCACGGCAGCTGTCACAGGCTCCAGGGGTGATGGCATTAATGTGTTTAATAATCGTTCGGGCACGGATCTGACGATCTCGGCCGCAAAGGTCAGCGGAAACACAGTAGGCATTGGCGCAGTAAACTTCGGCAATGGCGCGTTGTCGGTGACGACCACCGGGGATGTCACGGGATCTAGCGATACTGGGATTGAGGCGCTTAATTCTTCTGCGGGCACGGACCTGACGATCACGGCGGCGGCGGTGTCGGGGGGCCAAAGAGGGATCTGGGCTCGAAACCAAGGCAATGGCGCTTTGACGGTAGCATCGACTGGCGCTGTCACAGGCTCAGGTGGCGAGGGGATTTATGCGCGAAATACTTCGGGCACGGATCTGACGATTACGGCAGTCGGGGTTACCGGCTCTAACGATGGGATTTCCGCAACGAACGACGGCAGTGGAGCCTTGTCGGTGACCACCACCGGGGCTGTCACGGGTTCCAGTGACAATGGGATCGAGGCGTACAACTCCTCTGAGGGCACAGACCTGACTATCACGGCGGCTGGGGTCTCAGGCGGTGATAACGGGATTGCCGCAACAAACGAAGGTACTGGCGCTTTGTCGGTAACGTCCACGGCAGCTGTCACGGGTTCCAGCGGTAACGGGATTGAAGCGTTAAACACTTCTGCGGGCACCGATGTCACGATCACCGCGGCGGCGGTGTCGGGGGGCCAAGCTGGAATTGGTGCAATAAACTATGGCGCTGGCGCTTTGACGGTATCATCGACTGGCGCTGTCACAGGCACAGGTGGCGAGGGGATTTATGCACAAAACACTTCGGGCACCGACCTGACAATCACGGCGGTCGGGGTTTCCGGCTCTGACCGTGGGATTTCCGCAACAAACGACGGCAGTGGAGCCTTGTCGGTAACCACCACTGGGGCGGTCACAGGTTCCAGCAGTAATGGGATCGAGGCGTCCAACTCCTCTGCGGGCACTGACCTGACGATCACGGCGGCTGGGGTCTCAGGCGGTTATAACGGGATTGCCGCGGACAACTCCGGCAGCGGCGGGTTGTCGATCACGACAACGGGCGCTGTCACGGGATCTAGCGGAAGTGGGATTGTCGCCTTGTCTTCATCCTTAAGTGCAGGCACGGATCTGACGATCTCGGCCGCAAAGGTCAGCGGAAACACAGTAGGCATTGGCGCAGTAAACTTCGGCAATGGTGACGTGTCGGTGACGACGACGGGACCCGTGACGGGCTCGACTGGAAATGGGATCGTTGCGACGGCCTTTCGCGGTGCGGCCAGCGTCGTCGCGCAGGGTGATGTCACGGCAACTGGCGTGAACAGGAATGGGGTGTATGCAGATGGTGCCAGCGGTGCCGAGGTGACGCTGTGGGGCAGTGTGCAGGGCGGATCCGGTACGGGTGCGGGGGTGTGGCTCGGCGGAAGAGATGGGGAGTCCAACACGTTGAACGTAGAGGCCACGGGATCGGTCTCCGCGCTGTCGGGCCTGGCGGTCCGGAGTCGCGACGGGCATGACGTGGTGAACATCGCGGGCCTGATCACCGGCAGTGTCGATCTGGGGGACGGGCGCAACAGGGTTAACATCCTCTCCGGCGGCCGCCTCGATGCAGGAAACAGCATCAACGTTGGGGATGGCTTTGTGGTGAATGAGGGTACGTTCTCGCCCGGCGGCGACAATG
>NZ_JBQFPW010000046.1:0-3486 GCF_056536585.1 Ruegeria sp. CK2 | reverse complement strand
GCAGCGACGCAGGGCCATTCAGGGCCAGCAGCGACTGGCCATAGCTGTCATAGATCGGCGCAGACGGTTGCCAGTTTCTCCCACCGGTCTCTGACATCGCGCTCAACACCCAACCGCGGCCATCCTCCGCCTCGGTCAGCGTATAGAGGTGGGCCCCCGAGACAACTGCTTGCGCCCCGTCCGACATGACATGGTTGCCATCCACAAGGGTGAACGTTCCATTAAACGTTCCGCCAACAGAGACCACGTCGATCTCCAGCGGTGTGTCTTCGTCACCGGCGCTGTCCAGGTTGGTGACTGACAGCATCATCTCGCCCGACGCGTCGCCCTTGATCTCAAGCCTGTCGGTGTTCGCATCATTGCCAGCGAGAACTGCATCCAGCGCAAAGACACTTGTTCCCGATCCGGTGTAGTCCCCCTCAACGGTGATCACATCATCCGCAGCCCCGTCCTGCACGCTTAAGACGACAGAGCCATCATTGGTCACATCACCTGCGATGGTGATCCCCCCTCCCCCGCCAGAGGCGCGGAACGCGGACCCGGTGTTGATGGACAACTGATCTATATCGAGCCGGGTAAGCTCATTCAGGCGCAGGTTTGTGTCATTCAGCGTGACCCGTTCCCAGTTGCGGAAGTTCTCTGCCGTGTTGCTGATGGTCTGGCCATGCAGCGTTAGCTGATCGTTATCCCCCGCACCACCATCCAGAACGTGGGATCCGTCATAGGTGCTTTCGGCAAAAATCGTGACGGTATCGTCACCCGCACCGCCATAAATGCCACCGGTGAAGCGGCCATCTTCTATCTTCAGGATATTTTTACCCCCCACAAGACGAATATCCCCGGTGAAACGGCCACGTTCCAAGGTCAAGGTATTGTTGCCCTCACTGCCATAGACATCGCCGGTGATGCTTCCGCCTGTCACAATCAGCTTATCGTCACCGGCAGCAAGCTCAATATTGCCTTTGATGTTCCCTGCCGACCTGATAACCGCCGTACCGTCGTCGTCTGCTATCGGCACGCCATCTCCCCCGGCAGCGGCAGTCTCCGTGCGTATTGCAATGCCACCCCCCCCGGCAATCACATTGGCACCGCTGACAATATCAATCGTCCCGACTTTGCTGGATATCGTTCGGATCGCGGCGTCGCCTGCTCTTGATCCGCCTTTCACATACCCAGCCACTTCTATGTCAAAGCCTTGTGCGCCTAACGTAACACGGTCGTTCGGGGTGGTGGTGTCGTCATCTGCATCCACTTCATTCCCTGAGATGCGGATCCCGTCTGAACCCGCTCCTTCAGCTGTGACCCTGGCAAACGTACCCAGCTTGACAATCCCCCGCGCCTGCGTCGCCGAGCCGTCCACGTACCGCGTGAAATTGTTGCGCCTTTGCGCTTGCGCTTCCACATAAATCCCGTGAGACCCATTCCCCTTCGTGGTGATTGTGCCATTACCAACACTCATGTCCACGATCATGTCACCCAGACCAGAGTTGTGCGCCAAAATCCCATGGGAGTTGCCACCACCACTCTCCCCCGTCACGATCGTCCCCCCGGTCATTTCCACCGTCGCCACTCCTATACTGTCCGAGTTGTCGACCTGCGCCTCAAGCCCGTAGGAGTATGAACCATGCGTGGTGATAGAGCCGCCCTCCATTCGCGTCAGCGCTTTGCCTTTGCCGCCATTGGCCTGCGAATCAGCTCCAACGCTATTGATACCTTTAATCTCAATCGTCCCGGCTTTTATTAGGGCCGTCGCCACCCCCGTGGATTCACTATCCCGACTGTCGCTTGCCGCCCGAAGCCCGTGCGCCTGGTTTCCATCCGTCGTGATGAAGCTTTCGCCATCCACTTGATTTATTTCCGCAGTCGCATTGCCAACGCCAGTGTTTCGCGCCCGAACCGCGGTTGAAGATGCAAACGTCTCGATCGTCCCCCCGGATATTTTCGCCACCATATGGGCCCCTAAATTGTGCGCGGCTGCCTCGTTATCGTTCCCCCCGTAGGTTGCGTTAACCGCGAAAGCATTTCCCCCCCCTGTCGTGGTGATTTTGCCGCCACTCATGTGCGCAACTGCTTCGGCGTGTTCGCTTGCGGAACGGGACGTTGCCCGCAGGCCGAGACCACCGCTATTCTCGTTGTGGATTTCGCCTCCGCTCATTGACGCCGTCACCCTGCCGATATAGTCCGTTTGGTGGGAACCTGCTCTAACCGCGGATGAAGCCCCTGCCGCCGCCTTAGAGTGGATGAAACCGTCCCTCATTTCAGCAGTCACATTACCGCCACTTTCCACAGTAAAAGTGCCATCACTATTCTGTACCACACGACCCTGCCTACTCACGGTGAACGCCGAAACCCCCTCGGTAAAGTTACCACCTTCAATAGCAATCTTTCCTCCGGTCATGAGCGCCATGGCTTCGGGTGTGCTCGCAGTCGCGGCTTTGATCGCATTGTAGCCAACCTTCGCAAGAAGCCCGGCAGAACCATCACTGCTTATAGTGATGTTATCTGCACTGTTAATATCGAGGCCATCGGTGGCAACATCCAGCCGGGCTTCCACGTTTCCAGTACCTGTGGATGTAGTCTCCGCCGAAAGCCCATGATTGTGGAGCTCGTTTTTCGTAGCGTTGATCGTCCCTTTCGTCATGCTCACAGAAACATTCTCGCCACCCCCATAAGTCACTTCCACCCCCTCGCCGCGCGCAGTGAAATCAGGATGGTCTGGCAGTGTCAGGGTGTGAACCGCATCTGCTTCGGTGTAGACGATGCCAAAATCGTATTTGATAGCGTCACATGTGGCCACGCCACCTGTTACCGTACACGCGGCCTGTGCTGCGCTGCCGCTGAACAGCACTGCAACCGTCGCCACGACCGAAAACCCCGGCGCAATGCTGGCCACCTGGCCCTTAAACTTGGTCAAACGACCAGCCCGAACCGAGCCGTTGAGCGAGCGAAGGGCGGGCTGGGTGTCTGAGGACTGGTTTGTCATTCTGAAACTCTCCTGTGAGGGACTTGAGCACAATCGAGGCAAGGCACTGCCCTGCCCGTCAGGCAGTCAGTGGGTTGGCATAAATGCGGGCATAGGTATGGGGATCGGCCGGAGGCGTTGTGTGAGCCTCAGCCAGAAGCGAACCACAGTTGGCGGTCGGCAGCGCAGCTTTCGCGCCGTCCGTACTGATCGGAAGAAGAGGTGACAGAGGGGTGCAGCTGATCTCGCACCGGTAACAGCCACATGGGGCGTCAACAGAAGGTAGTACGGCCGTGTCAGACCATCCAATCCGGAAACCGGGACAGGACTGTCAGTTAACCCATACGTGGTGGCCGACTTGCGGCCGGATGTTAGGCTGTCAGGGTGATGTAACCGGTCAGTGCTGCTGTGTGCGCCAAGGCGCAGCGGCGGCCCGATGAACCGATGAACCGATGAACCGATGAACCGATGAACCGATGAACCGATGAACCGATGAACCGATGAACCGATGAACCGATGAACCG
>NZ_JBQFPW010000045.1:0-4301 GCF_056536585.1 Ruegeria sp. CK2 | reverse complement strand
CAGCTCCCCGACGCTGCTTGACCATTTGTGCAGGTCTACAAGTCGTATGGTCCCCGCATCTGATGACGCGGCTTGAACCGCACCAGGTTTATGCTGCAGGCGAGACCGAGACATATCCAATAGTTGAGCTGAAAATATCTATCAACCGATACCCTGAGGTCTTGGCCGCTGTTATGAGGGCGATCCACTTTGCGCATCATTACGAAGAGCCGATGATGCACTAACAATCAACTTGGACCAGTCAGATGAGGCTGCTCAAGGTTTGGAGAGGCTTCCTGCAAGTCGTTCGTCAGAAGCGCAGCCATTAATAGGCAGGCTTTCGGATCGCCCATCAGCGATAGATATTGGCTATACTGCAATAGTACAACAGTATTGGCTTTCGATCCCAGTATACTCAGAATAAAGTGAGACCCCTTCGGGTGCAGCGTGACGCGGTGTGAGTGGGAATTTTTCTCTAGCCGAGCCACGCAACGCCGGAATTAATAAACCCAGGTTCAGAGCAAGAACGATAGTTGTTCTTACTCCTCCGGAAGCACTTGACGATCACGGGATGAGTTCGGTCTCACGGATGAACATGGACGCGTTCGTGTTTTTACCAGCGACTTCTGAGCCTCGGTCTCACCTGAAACAGTAGGAGAAAGTAAGGAGAAACACTTGGCTTATTGCAAATGGTCAGACAACAACGGCTATTGCGATGTCTATGTTAGCGGGGATTTGAAGCGCGGATGGACAACTCGCGTCGCTGCCAAACGATACCCCAAAGGACGACCCTTGGACGGGTTGGGCATGATCCAAAAAATGCTCACCGAACGAGACTTGGGCGACATGAGTGAGGCGGCTGACGCAGCACAAGCCAGATGCGAGGTTTGGGAAAAAGAATACCCAAAGATTCCTATCGCTCATAAGGACGCTGGAGCGAAGTTCAAACACACAAACCCGAGAGGCTGCGCCGTTAATCTAGAGCGGTTGAAGTTGGAAGGATTTGCAATTCCTCAGCGCGTTATCATCAAGCTTCGAGACGAAGCTGCTTGTTATGAGCAATGGGGTAATGATCTTCCTAACAGTTCACAACAAGGAGGGCGTTATGACGCAAGATGATTTGACCAAGATTTTTGAGGACTGTGAGAAGCTGCGAGCGATAGGCCATGTTTTTTTGCCACGCTCTCTGGCGGCTGCCAGGCCGGACTTTACACGTTCACTGATCAGATCGCGCTCAAACTGCGCGATCCCAGCCAGCATCGTAGCCGTCATGCGCCCGTGTGGCGTGTCCAATTGAAAAGTCAAACCGAACATTGCAACGACCGAGACTTTCAAACCCGAGAGCTTATTGAGGGAATCGAGTAAGTCTTGAGTGGAGCGCCCCCACCGGGAAAGCTCGGTGACCAACACGGCGTCTATTTTCCGGGCTTGAGCCAGTTCCATGATTTCTGATCGCTCCGCGCGGTTCGACTTGGTGCCTGACGCAGTTTCCTTGAAAACGTCAATGACATCATAACCGCCACGCTCCGCAAACTCGGCCAGCTCACGCAGCTGGCGTTCGCAGGACTGATCGGTTGTCGAAACCCGCGCATAGATCGCAGCTCGCTATCCCCTTTGAACCCCTTCAGATTTTCACCTTGCAAGTCATTGGATTTGTTGGCGTGACTATCGTCGTAAACAGACACTTGTTCAAATGGGATCTAGAAGGTCCAGGGTTGCGGTCAACCGTGGCTAGTGGACTTTACTTAGCAGACGCAAAAGGCGGATACTCTCGGACCAGGGTAACCAGCAGCAGGCCGACCAAAACGGCGTTCAGGATATGCCAAAGGAAATGGGTTCCAATGCCTGTCAGGTCACATACCGAATGATCAATTGTTCTCATGACAAGTGATAGCGAAAAGGCCATTGTCGCGAAAACGATCATTCGGCGTGCCGGGTGGCGGCGAAAGGTGGTTATCAGACTAAAGATGATCAACGCGACCAGGGCAGGAAGGTATTGCAAAGAACCATTAAGCCGGCCTGGACCGTGGTCATGACCATAGGTATCGGTCACAATATCGCCTGACGTGAACCAGAACACGGTTCCGGCAACGAATATTGCGATTGTGGCAATACGAACCGTTCTTTTGACGTCTTCACCTGTTGATCTGTAGATCACAACAAATACATAGAGCGCGACAAAACTCCAAATTGGAACAACATCGGCAAGTTCAGCGCAGCTGTTCGCAAAGGTGTGGAACAGGAATGAGCCTACTCCAATCAGAGCCGCCAAAACAAAAAGCGTTATTTCCCATATATCTGGTGCTAAGCCCTCTCGCTTCTGCGATACACGCCACGCTAAAATCGCAGCTATCACAAAACCAACATTGCTGATCGCGTTTATTGGTTCATTCCAAAAGCCAGGAGCAGTCCGTTCGCAATATAGGTCGATAAACGCAATCGGCGTCATGACATACAGCATTCATCTACTGGCTTGCGCCTGGCCAGTTCTTGAATGAAACCCCTTACTTCGGGGCGCGAAGTTTGGTGGATATACCGAAGCGCAACCACGTGACGCTCAAAGTTGGCATCCTCAATGGTTAGTGAGGTAAACTCTTCGCTCCTTGGGATTGCCGTCTCGGGCAAGATCAAAAACCCCCTCCCCAACCGTACCAACTCCAGAAGCCAATCAACCCGGTTGGAACGGTAGGTGAAATTCATTGTGTTGCCACGATCAGCGCAAAAGCTGAACATGACTTCACGCATATCACTATCAACTCTGGTCAGCGCCTCGTTGCCCGCCAACACCTCCAAGTTCACGCTTTCCCTTTGGCTGAGCGGGTGTGTAGCGGAAACAACAGCGCGGTATGTTTCGCTGTATAGTGGCTCCGCCCGATAAAGCTCAGATGCAGCATCGGTATTTGTTATAGCGATATCAAAATGGCCTTCCCTAAGGCCGTTTAGAAGCGCATTTTGTTTGTCGACAATGATCTCAAAATTAATCTCCGGTGCCCGCGCCTGATGCCGCGTTACCGCGTCTGCTATCCTGGCCAACCCGAGCTCTTCATCAACTCCGACACTGATGGGAACACCTTCGAGACGAACATGACGTTTGGCATCTACCATCGCTTTTTGAGTTTTCTGCAACACTTCCTTTAAGCGCGGAAGAATGACTGCTCCTAGTGGCGTCAAAGTATTTCCGGCACGATCGCGCAAAAACACCTTACCGCCCAACTCGTCTTCCATCTTCTGGATGGCGGTCGTGAGCGAAGGTTGAGAAACGTTCTCGGCTTGCGCTGCATGAGTGAAGTTTCGATATTTAACAACTGCCAAAAAATATCGAATTTGATTCATTTCCATGAATTCTGTGCGCCTTCTCTTTGGCATAGCCACTAAAAGAATCGCACAAAAGATGGTCACATTAACAATAGTTATCGACTATATTCTAATAGAGTATCAATATTGGACTTCGAGCTCGACATAGTCTCCAAGGTGGTCAGGACAACTGGACACCCGGAGCCCCATGCCAAGTATTTGAGGATGAGTTGCTAACGCGGGGGGTGCTTGGTTGATATCATCATCTATCCCGATGCGGTCCATTCCTTCGATACAACGAACCCGCCGTTGCGGAAGTCGGGCTTCTAAGGTTTGTTTTGCGGGCGAGAGAAATGAACGGTGATACGAAATGGCAAAGCGGGACCTAGGGTCAGGACCCATTGATTTCCGCCTTACAGCGTGATTCACGGTTCAAAAACGAGCGGTGAACATGTCTGATCTTTTCTGGCTTACGGACGCGCAGATGGCGCGTTTGAAGCCCTTCTTCCCAAAGCCCCACGGCAAGCCACGCGTAGATGACCGGCGTGTATTGAGCGGGATTATCTTCATCAATCCCAATGGGTTACGGTGGCGTGACGCGCCTGCTGCCTATGGCCCGCACAAGACGCTGTACAATCGTTGGAAACGGTGGGAGCGATAGGGGTGTTTTTGCACAGATGATGGTCGGTCTGGCCGCTGAGCACGGCCAGTGGAGTGCCCCATCTGAACTGGTCCACCGTTATATTTAGGAAACGGAGGACCGAAGCACGGTGAAGGTTTCGTCAAGGTTCAAAGGGCTTGTTCAGGCGTGTCGCGGAGAAAAGGCAGATGTTCGGCGTGGTCGTTGCGCTGCTCCGGAATTGCCTGCGTTCTGACGTTCCAGCATCATATGCAGTGATTTGCGTCGATGTTTCTTTAGAACACCATTTTGAGGCCAGCATTTGCACTCAGAGCGCTGGTATCACCGGCGTTGCTGAGCCCGGTGGCATAAGAGGCTTCGCCAAAGAGATCCACGCGGTCCGTCAGGG
>NZ_JBQFPW010000044.1:0-4356 GCF_056536585.1 Ruegeria sp. CK2 | reverse complement strand
GATGTTGTCACTTCGATTGAGACCGCCACGCTTCTGGCCAATGACAGCGATGTCGAGGGGGATGCGCTCACGGTGAAAGGGGTTGATGCCATGAGTGCGCATGGGGCCACCCTGACACTGAACAGCGATGGAACCATCAGCTACGATCCAACCAACGCAGAGGCTGTTCAGGCCCTGGCAGAGGGCCAGACCCTGACGGATACCTTCACCTACACGGTCGAGGATGGCCATGGCGGTGAGAGCACCGCAAGTGTTTCAGTGGTTGTGCACGGAACCAATGATGCCCCTGTTCTGGCGATTGCGTTGCCTCCTCGATCTTCAGCGGAAGACGAGGCCGTGAGCTTTGCGCTGCCAGCCAATGCGTTCACGGATGTGGATGGCGATGCGCTGACCTTGACTGCAACGCTGGTTGGGGGTGCGGCCCTGCCGGACTGGTTGGTGTTTGATGCCGCTGCCGGGAGCTTCTCGGGCACACCGCCCCAGGACTTCCATGACATGGTCAATGTCACGGTGACGGCCAGTGATGGCTCACTCACAGCGAGTGATACCTTTGCGCTTGATATCACCCCTGTCAACGATGCCCCTGTCGCGGTTGATGATGTTGCGCAAAGCTCCACTCCGATCACAGAAGATGGTGTCATCTCGATTGATACCGCCACGCTTCTGGCCAATGACAGCGATGTCGAAGGGGATGCGCTCACGGTGAAAGAGGTTGATGCCGAAAGTGCGCATGGGGCCACCCTGACGCTGAACAGCGACGGGACGATCAGCTATGATCCCACCGGCGCAGCTGATGTTCAGGCCCTGGCAGAAGGCCAGACCCTGGCCGATACATTCACCTATACCGTCGAGGACGGCCATGGCGGGGAGAACACCGCAACCGTGTTGGTCGTTGTGCACGGAACCAACGATGCACCCGTTCTGGCGATTGCCTTGGTGGATCAGTCTTCAGCGGAAGATGAAGCCGTGAGCTTTGCACTGCCAGCCAATGCGTTCATGGATGTGGATGGTGATGCACTGACCTTGACTGCAACGCTGACGGATGGTTCGGCGCTGCCGGGCTGGCTGGTGTTTGATGCGGCTTCGGGGAGCTTCTCGGGCACACCGCCGCAGGACTTCCATGGCATGGTCAATGTCACGGTGACGGCCAGTGACGGGTCACTCACAGAAAGCGGCACCTTTGCGCTTGATATCACACCGGTCAACGATGCCCCTGTCGCGGCTGATGATGTTGCTCAAAGCCCCAATCCGATCACAGAAGATACTGTCACTTCGATTGATATCGCCACGCTTCTGGCCAATGACAGCGATGTCGAGGGAGATGCGCTCACGGTGAAAGAGGTTGATGCCACGAGCACGCATGGGGCCACCCTGACACTGAACAGCGACGGCACGATCAGCTATGATCCAAGAAACGCAGATGCTGTTCAGGCTCTGGCAGTTGGTCAGACCCTGACGGATAGCTTCACCTATACGGTCAGTGACGGCAATGGCGGTGAGAGCACCGCAAGTGTTTCAGTGGTTGTGTACGGAACCAATGATACGCCTGTCGCAGTTGCTGATGTTGCGCAAAGCCCCACTCTGGTCACAGAAGATGCTGTCACCTTGATTGATAGCGCCACGCTTCT
Source organism: Ruegeria sp. CK2 (assembly GCF_056536585.1). NCBI lineage: Bacteria > Pseudomonadati > Pseudomonadota > Alphaproteobacteria > Rhodobacterales > Roseobacteraceae > Ruegeria > Ruegeria sp. CK2. The sequence continues at coordinate 2,728 of NZ_JBQFPW010000044.1, read as the reverse complement.
GACCAATGACAGCGATGTCGATGGGGATACGCTCACGGTGAAAGAGGTTGATGCCGAAAGCGCGCATGGGGCCATCCTGACGCTGAACAGCGATGGAACCATCAGCTATGATCCGACGGGCGCAGAGGCTGTTCAGGCTTTGGCAGAGGGCCAGACCCTGGCCGATACATTCACCTATACCATCGAGGATGGCCATGGCGGTGAGAGCGACGCAACCGTGTTCATTATTGTGCACGGAACCAACGATGCACCCGTTGTGGCAATTGCCTTGGAAGACCGATCTTCCGCGGAAGATGAGGCCGTGAGCTTTGCGCTGCCGGCCAATGCGTTCACGGATGTGGATGGCGATGCGCTGACCTTGAGTGCAACGCTGACGGATGGTTCGGCCCTGCCGGACTGGCTGGTCTTTGATGCGGCTGCGGGGAGCTTCTCGGGCACACCGCCGCAGGACTTCCATGGCATGTTGAGTGTCACGGTGACAGCCAGTGACGGGTCACTCACAGAAAGCGGCACCTTTGCGCTTGATATTACACCCGTCAACGATGCGCCGGTCGCGGCCCTTGCATTGGAGGATCAGTCTTCAGCAGAAGATGAGGCCGTGAGCTTTGCACTGCCCGCCAATGCCTTCACGGATGTGGATGGTGATACACTGACCTTGACTGCGACGCTGACAGATGGTTCGGCGCTGCCGGACTGGCTGGTGTTTGATGCGGCTGCGGGGAGCTTCTCGGGCACACCGCCCCAGGACTTCAATGGCCTGGTCCATGTCACGGTGACGGCCAGCGATGGGTCACTCACAGCGAGCGATGCCTTTGTGCTTGATATCACCCCTGTCAACGATGCCCCTGTCGCGGCCCTTGCATTGGAGGATCAGTCTTCAGAAGAAGATGAAGCCGTGAGCTTTGCACTGCCGGCCAATGCCTTCACGGATGTGGATGGTGATACACTGACCTTGACTGCGACGCTGACAGATGGTTCGGCGCTGCCGGACTGGCTGGTGTTTGATGCGGCTGCGGGGAGCTTCTCGGGCACACCACCGCAAGACTTCAATGGCATGGTCGATGTCACGGTGACGGCCAGCGATGGCTCACTGTCAGCAAGCAGTGCCTTTGCGCTTGATATTACACCTGTCAACGATGCCCCTGCCGTGGCTGATGACAGTGTTTCTCAAAGCCCCAATCCGATCATAGAAGATGTTGCCATTCTGATTCATACTGACGCGCTCCTGGCTAATGACAGCGATGTCGAGGGAGATGCGCTGACGATGACAGCGGTTGATGCCGAAAGTACGTATGGTGCTGTCCTGACACTGAACACCGGCGGTGGGACGATCAGTACGGTCGGGTACGATCCCACCGGCGCAGAGGCTATTCAGGCCCTGGCAGAGGGCGAGACCCTGACGGATACCTTCACCTATACCGTCGAGGACGGCAATGGCGGTGAAAGCACCGCAACCGTTTCAGTGGTTGTGCACGGAACCAACGATGCACCCGTTGTGGCAATTGCATTGGAGGATCGTTCTTCCGCGGAAGATGAGGCTGTAAGTTTTGCACTGCCAGCCAATGCCTTCACAGACGTGGACAGCGATGCACTGACCTTGAGTGCGACGCTGACAGATGGTGCGGCGCTGCCGGACTGGCTGGTGTTTGATGCGGCTGCGGGGAGTTTCTCGGGCACACCGCCGCAGGACTTCAACGACATTTTGAGTGTTACGGTGACGGCCAGCGACGGCTCACTCACAGCGAGCGATACCTTTGCGCTTGATATTACACCCGTCAACGATGCCCCTGTCGCGGTTGATGATGTTGCGCAAAGTTCTAATCCGATCACAGAAGATGGTGTCACTTCGATTGATATCGCCACGCTCCTGAGCAATGACAGCGATGTCGATGGGGATGTGCTCACGGTGTCAGAGGTTGATGCCGAAAGCGCGCATGGGGCCATCCTGACGCTGAACACCGACGGGACGATCAGCTATGATCCAAGAGGCACAGATGCTGTCCAGACTCTGGCCGAGGGCGAGACCCTGACGGATACCTTCACCTATACCGTCGAGGACGGCAATGGCGGGCAAAGCACCGCAAGTGTTTCAATCGATGTGCACGGAAGAAACGATGCACCCGTCGTAGTTGATGATGTTGCGCAAAGTTCCACTCCGATCGACGAAGATGGTGTCACGTCGATTGATATCGCCACGCTCCTGGCCAATGACAGCGATGTCGATGGGGATGTGCTCACGGTGTCAGAGGTTGATGCCGAAAGCGCGCATGGGGCCATCCTGACGCTGAACACCGACGGGACGATCAGCTATGATCCAAGAGGCACAGAGGCTGTCCAGGCTCTGGCGGAAGGCGAGACCCTGACGGATACATTCACCTATACGGTCAGTGACGGTAATGGCGGGCAAAGCACCGCAACGGTTTCAATCGATGTGCACGGAGCCAACGACGCACCTGTCGTAGTCGATGATGTTGCGCAAAGCCCCACTCCGATCGAAGAAAATGTTGTCACTTCGATTGATATCGCCACGCTCCTGGCCAATGACAGTGATGCCGACGGGGACGCGCTCACGGTGTCAGAGGTTTCGACCATGAGCACACAGGGGGCTATCCTGACGCTGAACACCGATGGGACCATCAGCTACGATCCCACCAACGCAGCTAATGTTCGGGCTCTGGAGAGGGACCAGACCCTGACGGATAGCTTCACCTATACGGTCAGTGACGGC
>NZ_JBQFPW010000043.1:0-5114 GCF_056536585.1 Ruegeria sp. CK2 | reverse complement strand
CAGCTACGATCCCACCAACGCAGCTAATGTTCGGGCTCTGGAGAGGGACCAGACCCTGACGGATAGCTTCACCTATACGGTCAGTGACGGCCATGGCGGGGAGAGCACCGCAACAGTCTCCATTGAGGTCATTGGAGTCAATGATCCGCCTGAGGGGCCATTTGCATTGGAGAATCGTTCTTCAGCAGAAGATGAGGCCGTTAGCTTTGCACTGCCAGAGAATGCATTCACGGATCCGAATGGCGATGCGCTGACCTTGAGTGCGACGCTTGCGGACGGTTCGGCCCTGCCGGACTGGCTGGTGTTTGATGCGGCTATGGAGAGTTTCTCGGGCACACCGCCCCAGGACTTCAATGGCATATTGAATGTCATGGTGACGGCGAGCGATGGCTCACTTGCAACAAGCGAAACATTCACGCTTGAAATCACACCGGTCAATGATGCTCCTGTCGCGGTTCATGATAGTGTTGGCGCGAGTGAATTCCGCGTTAATGAGTTTACCAATGACAATCAAAGGAACCCGAGCGTTACAGAACTCGCCAATGGCGGCTTCGTTGTAACCTGGGAGTCTTATGATGGGCAGCAGGGCGATGCTGATAGTGCTGCCATCAAGGCCCGCATTTTTGACGCCAATGGCGATGAGACCGTCAGTGAGTTTCTGGTCAATGAATTTATCGATGGCACTCAATGGGATCCAAGTGTCACAGCCCTCGACAATGGCCATTTCGTCGTCACCTGGGCGTCTGATGACGGGCAACAGGACGATAGTTCCAGTTATGCTGTCAAGGCCCGCATTTTCAATGCAGAGGGTGTTAAGATCACCAGCGAGTTTCTGGTCAATGAAGTTACCGATCACGATCAATTTTCCTCGAGTGTTACAGTGCTCACCAATGGCCATTTTGTCGTTACCTGGCAGTCTTTTCACCAGCAGCACGGCGATACGTCCGATTATACCATCAAGGCCCGCGTTTTTGACGCGAATGGCGATGAGACCGTCAGTGAGTTTGAGGTCAATGACTTTACCGATGACGATCAGCGGAACCCAAGTGTGACAGCATTGGAAAATGGCAAGTTCGTCGTCACCTGGCAGTCTTATGCAGCACACCATGGCGATCCGTCCGGTTATGCTGTCAAGGCCCGTATTTTCGATGCGGATGGCAGTGAGATCATCAGTGAGTTCCTGGTCAATGACTTTACCAATGGCTCTCAATGGCTTCCAAGTGTTACAGAATTGACCAATGGCAATTTCGTCGTCACCTGGCCGTCTCTTGACGGGCAACAGGGCGATACGTCTGGTTCTGCCATCAAGGCGCATATTTTTGATGCGAATGGTGATGAGGTTGTCAGTGAGTTTGTGGTCAATGAATTCACCGATGGCGATCAACAGCGCCCGAGTGTTACAGAACTCGACAACGGCAATTTCGTCGTAACCTGGGTGTCTGATGATGGGCAGCAGGGCGATATGTCTGGCTCTGCCATCAAGGCGCGTATTTTCGATGCGGATGGCAACGGGATCGTCAGTGAATTCCTAGTCAATGAATTTACCAATGACAATCAGGGCGATCCAAGTGTTACAGCGTTTTTCAATGAAGGCGTTCCAAGTGTTACAGCACTGGAAAATGGCAATTTTGTCGTCACCTGGCAGTCTCTTGACGGGCAACAAGGCGATACGTCTGGTACTGCCATCAAGGCGCGTATTTTCGATGCAAACGGTGTTGCTCAAGGTCCCACGCCAATCACAGAAGATGTTGTGACTTCGATTGATACCAGCACGCTTCTTGCCAATGACAGCGATGTCGAGGGGGATGCGCTCACGGTGAAAGAGGTTGATGCCGAAAGCGCGCATGGGGCCATCCTGACGCTGAACAGCGACGGGACCATCAGCTACGATCCAACCGGCGCAGATACTTTTCAGGCTCTGGCAGAGGGCCAGACCCTGACGGATACATTCACCTATACCATCGAGGACGGCAATGGCAGTGAAAGCACCGCAAGTGTTTCAATCGTTGTATACGGAAGAAACGAAGCGCCGATCTTTGGCACCGCTGGTGATGATACGCTGTCGGGCAACGCTGGCGATGACATCCTAAACGGCGGCGCAGGCGATGATTATCTGTATGGTAACGATGGCGATGACATCCTGAACGGCGGTGCCGGCAACGACCAGATGTGGGGCGGTGCCGGAAGTGACCAATTTGTTTTTGGCGCCAATTTTGGAAGAGGCAGGATAAATGACTTCGAAGACGGCATTGACCTTATCAAAGTTGATATCCCAGGTGTATCCTTTTCCGATTTGAGCTTAGTTGTTAATGCGGTCGTCTACCCGAACGGTCAGAGCGGCGTATTCTATGACATGTGGGTTTCTGGGCACGGATCTTTTACCATGAGCAATTATGGCGTGCAAAACCTGACTGAAGACGACTTCCTCTTCGTGTAGGGTAATCCGATTTCTAAAGTAGACTTGGACACCTTCATTATTGCGCATTGCAATGTCGACGGGAGCAAGAGTGCCCCGTCGATCTGATGGCAAAATTTGCTAAGGAGGCTGGGCAAGCTGCGAAGTAAATCGAGCCAAATTGTGTGAATGCTGCCACCGTGCTGGCGAGATGAACTGCGCGTATCAGCTTCGGATAGCACAGATGGGAGTCCCTCCAGAGGAATAGCCCGGAGCTTGATGTATAAGCGTCTGCCCGTGCCGCCTATTGGGCGCGCGGCTCCCACGTCTTCGCCAGCTTTAGGACGTCGAGCCGGACTACGGGAACGCCGGACGAGGAGGCCGCAAGGCGCGAACTCATGTCAACTCCGGTCAAAGTGTTACTCGGTTCGTCGTCCAGGAGCAACATCGCAGGCGCCACGGAAACATTGGGCCCAACTGGCGAAGCCCCGCATTCAAACCTTGTCGTTTGGAAAATCATAGACTCTGAGAACTACCTGCTCGACGTTCTCGGGGCTGGGATCGACTTCTAGTACTTTGTTCACGAGGTCACCGGGATTCCCGATATGTTTCAGTGCGGTTTGAAAGTATTGAATTTGACCACTTCTGCCAGAGTCTGTGGGTAGGTTGAGACAGACCAGACCCGCATGCAGCGGCTGGCCGACATAACATGGTGTTTGGCTAGTGCTACCGCTTCTTGGTCGAAAATCATCTGAGTTTCTAGTGACGAGTGTCCAGTCGTCATCGATGATAGCGTGCATTAGCTGGTGATCTTTCCAGCCTTGCATGCCGCGCCGGGTGACATGCGCGCTTTCAACATGGCCGGCTTCAATTGCCAGTTCGACCAATGCGATGGACAAGCACTCATCGATAAGAAACTTCACGAGTGCTCGCCTTCGATTAGTGCGCGCCCGCCAGATCGACTGTCTCTTCTGAGACAAGGCGTCGAGGCTTGGAGCCGACGCGAGGTCGCCCGGTTCGCGGGTGTGCTGTTGCGTAAAGCGCAGATGCTTCAACATCTTCGCGGCTCAAAGCCGGAAAATCTTCCAACGTGGTCTCCAGACCGTCTATGGCAAGTGCATCAGCAACCTCGTAAACACTGATCCGCGTTCCACGCACAACTGGGACGCCACCTCTCACATCCGGGTCTTCAATGATGCGATGAAACGCGTCGTTTAGTCTGTTCAAGCCAGCCATCGCCGCACTTACAGGCTCTCCCAGCGAGAGTATGACACAGCCGCTTTCAAACCGTAGGACCTTTGCATGTCCAGGCTCGTCTCGAAGACGGGGCCAGTTGTTCTTGGCGAATTTCTCAATCATTCGCATGGCTTCGAGCCGCATCCCCTTGCTCAGCTTGGAGCCATCGGAAGCACCAAAACTGACCATAGGAACGGCGTAAGCGCGCACTGCACGACGTGAGCCGAGCTTTATGCACACGGACTTGGGTAGCACGGCATCATCAATCAGGCGGTTGATCTTACGTGCGGAGACCCCCGTGACCGCGGCAGCCTCATTGATCAAAATCGCTTTGCTGGGCGAGATCGTATGTGCGTTCGGGTTTGTCATGTTTCATTCCTTAAAAAGTTTCCGAATGTCGGATGAGTTTAATGTACCCACTTTACGAGCGCTTTTCAAGGCAATCCCATCGGCCTCCACGAAGCGTCGAAGTGCTTCAAATTTCGCTAATCGCTCCTTCGGGTTAGCTACTCAAACGTATCCGTCCGACGATCTCGTTGGTTTAGGACTTGATCACTTTGCTTTCCAATGCTGCCAATATCTTGGGTTGATCCCGATGTCGTGTCCCAGTGCGGCAATTGTGTTTAACTCTTCCTTGGTTGAAACAATGTCGAACTCAGACAATTGATCACAGAGCATTTCGAATGCGACACCCGATTCAAGATTGACCGCCAACTCCGCATAGCCGTCAAACCATCGATCCTGCATACGTCCTCGGAAGAGGTTAATGAGAGTTACTGTTCGTCTTTCCAGGTCGCGTTGTTTCCATCGACCTGCGTCCCCTGAACTGCCGAAGCACCACGGCATCAGCTCACCCATGCGGTTGATCTTGTGATCCGGCAGGCGTTCCAGCACCCAAGCGAGCCAGGCTTCGGGATCGACGTCGTTCATCTTGGCTGTTTCGATAAGAGTATAGGCGATAGCAGCTGCTTTGCCGCCGCATAATCAATCCAACCAGATGAGCCACACTCTCTCTTAGATCAGAGCGCCATCTGTCCCAAAATCCCTGACGACGGACACGTTTACAGATGAAACACCGAATTAAGATTGAGAACATGCGCTGCGGCTCAAAACCTGTGACTGATCGCAAATCCAAAGTAAGGATTTTGATCCCCGCCTTGCGCGCGATATCCCGCGTTAAGCAAAACATCCGGTCCGGCCGCCTCCGAAGTGATCTGATAGGTCAGGCCAATATCTATCGGCCGCTCTGAGGATGTAATGTCGACAGTTTGAGAGGTTCTTGTCACACCGATGCTTTCCTGACCAGCCGCCGCTGCGACCCTGTCTTGAGGGAGGTCGATCGAGATCTCGCCGGAGGAGATCTGGAGCGGACTGGAGACAGACAAGCTCATGGTACCCGGACTACCGAGAAAATGCTGCTGGCTGATTGAGACTTTGCCAGCACGCCCCACCAGGTTTTCGCCGCCAGTGATCAAACCTTCTT
>NZ_JBQFPW010000042.1:0-5812 GCF_056536585.1 Ruegeria sp. CK2 | reverse complement strand
GCGAATATTGGCGATTTTTAGCCGAGCACTCGGGGGCCGATCAATGCGTTCCATACCCAACCTTAGAACCCGGTCGCAGTATTGGGAAATATTCCAATCCTATATTTAGATAGCCACCAGCTATGGTGAGCCTGCACCCTTCAGACTTTCACTTTGTCAACTTGGTCTAAGCGTAAAGTAACTGACCTTGGCTAGTTTGCGGAGATTCTGGGCGGTGGCAACAAGGAGGAATTCGTCATTTGCGCGCCCGATAGTCTGACCATAGCGGAGAATATTCGCCCCTTCCGAGAAATCCTCTGTCGACTTCTTGTGCGAACTTGGGACGGTCTCGATTGCCCCGGGCTCGCCTTTGCTCAGGTCTTACAAGGCGATGGCAATGTTAGCGTCATCATGCAAGCGCATGATCTATGTGGCCAAAGTTAGTCCCCCAGAGTGACAATGACCTTGATAAGACCCTGTCAAAACCCGCCTCGATCGCGCCACGGTTTCCTGTCGCATCGAACACAAAATCGAAGCCGTCGCCCTCGTTTGTGGCAGTGGTCAGTGATGTGAAACCTAGCCGAAAACCGAACGATGTCTGTACCGCCGTAAGGCGTTCTTCGCTGACGTCTACTGAATATCATGTCCATGCTTGTGAAGATGAAGCTGTTTATGTTCTGAGTGGTACGGGCACTGCACGTACAGGCGACGACACCCATGATATCAGTTCTGGAGACTTCATCGGCTATCCCAAAGATGGCCCTGCCCATGAAATCCGCAACACCAGTGATAGACCTTTGCGGCTGTTGATCATTGGGCAGCGGCTTTCGGAGAACATTGTGGACTACCCCGATCAGAACAAACGTTTATACCGCTGCGCTGGACGCCCAAACGATCTGGTTGATATAGGGCGGATCATTCCTTTGGGCTCCACCGACTGATCCACTTCCTAACCCTCCCTATTGTGAACTTGGTGGTCTGAGCTTACTCGCCCAGCTTTCCGCATATTCGCGAAACACGTCCGACCGTCTATCGTGCAGCGCCATCAACGCGCAGGCTGCCCACATCGCCGCGATACGGTCTGTATCCGTTTCATGCATCGCATAAGCATTTGCGGCAGCAGTGCCGGGCGTTGCTCGCTCGTGTTTCACGCGCCGCTCCTTACAGTGAAAAACCTACAACCCGCGCGGTTTAGTGCTTCGACGGCAACCAACAGGCCTTCCTTTACTGCCCGAGTAAGCAGTCACACCGCAAGTTTGACAACTCCATGCCGCCAAACCACCGCGATCACTCGCCGGATCTTTCGCCCATCGGCAAGTCGATTTTCTGCCGCCTGATCTTATTCTACGGACGACCAAGAACACCAATAGCGCAAGCGTCAAAACACCGATCAATGTCGCCCAGATCAACCAGGTCTCAAACCCACCGTCTGACACCGTGATGCTCTTCAAGCCGTCGCTCCTATTTGTCGACTTCTTTCGCCGAGTCGATGTCGGTGCAAGTCGGAAGCGAAGGGGGCGTCATGTCAACAACCGTCATCGACGGTAACGCGATCCCTCGGGCCATCTGGCTGCACAGCCGTTCAGCGGTCTCACGAACGCGCGCCCCGTCTAGATCGATGGGCGGTGGCGACAGGTACTCGATACCCCTCGACTCGATCTTCTCACTCAGCCATTTGTCCGTCATGATATTTCCCTATTGCTCCAATCCAGCGCGAAATTCGACTTCTTGCAGTTCACGCCTAGCTTCTTCCCCATCGTGATGCTCAACGCTATCCAGTATTTGATGCCAGTATTCAGAAATGGCCAGTCGCGTTTGGCATCAGGCATCTAAACTGGCGGATGAACCTAACCGAAACATCATATTCAGGAGCGTTACCACAATTCTCAACCACAACATCAAAGCGCATTAGCGACCAGTGATTAGCTTCCGAATTGGCCACAATATGTGGTCGCGCCAATGCTCGGGCCATTCGAACAGTTGCAACAACAAGTGCGCAAGCAAGAAACGCAAGGGCAACGGATGCAGCCACAGTAACCCAACCTGAAAGGCTTTCGAAAAATATGTTTGCCACAACAGCCTGATCCAATTCTTCACTCCTAGTTGTCGTCTACATCGGTGCAATAATCAGCCAAACCAGAAAGACCAAAATTACGATGGTAACGGCTCCGCTTAGAAAGCTGCGATGTTGGACTTTCCCGGTCAGAATGCTCCGCCACCTCTCTTAATCTTCTTCAGTACCTTCAACCACGGCAAACACAATACCTACGAGAACCATAAGAAACAGAGTAAGTGGCGCGCGGCCAAGTGCCTTATCAACGTCATGCCGAGCGCCCCCTTATTCTGTGTTGCCTACTGAGGAACGAAGGGTACCGAACCTCGGACCATTTGGCATTCAGCTTGCGGGCATGAACCTCATGTCTGAAAGCTGAATGTGTCATTGCGGCCCTTCTTTCGAGGGCTTGGGTATCCTGCGATACCTTTGATCCAGTTCTGGTAGGCTCGATCGAGATCACTCAATGGCTGTTGCTGGCAGTTTTGGAAATCGCGGCGATCCAATCGTGTTCGCGCAGTTTGCAAGCGTCTGTCGGCTGATCTACAAAATTTCCTTCGAACAGCGCTGGGATTACTGGCAGCAGTTCCAATGGGTCAGCGGCAGGAATATCTCCTATATGTGCCAGGCCAGAGAGCCTACGAAACTGAGAGCCAAATATGTTAGGTCACAGTGAGAAGCGGTCAATGGCCGCTAGCGCATTCCTCCCCGCCTTGAGGGACTGGGTATTCAGCGACGTTTTAGATGAAAATTGGCAGAAAAAGGAGTGCTCTCTTACCTTTTAATTTCTTTGAGAGCGGCCTTCAGCGGTTTGGGACGATGGGAATCGACGTCACGCACCCAGACCTGTTTCCGGATGTCATGGATTGTGAGGGTTTGGCCAGGGTAAGCGGCCCTGATGCGGTCCAACGCGTCCTCTTCACAGGAACGTTTGATAATATGCTTTATTTTACCTGCACTTGTCGCGGTGAATGTGATTTCAAAAAAGAGCTCTTCAATGCGCATTCCACACACAGCCTTCAGGCAGTCAGTTGGTTGGCATAAATGCGGGCATATAATAGGCATTGGCCGGAGGTATTGTTACAGCCCGAACCAGAAACAGGGCGCCGCGACGATGAACCAATAGCTCCGCCCACGCCGCATGACCAAAAACCGAATTCATTGCAGTTAACGGTAATTTTTTGGCGAACATTCGGGCCGCCCTTTACTGAAACATTTACGCACATCTGAAGTTTCCTGATCCAACACTTGGGAAACACATCAACTCAAACCGACTGGCTTGAAAGAAGCAACGGTGTATGAACCATTGCTTCTTTGCTCTGCCCAACGTTCCAAAGCTCTGCTATTTGGCTGCCCGCAAATGCGACCAATCAATTCGTCTTTTGCCCAACCTTAGAGCCAAGTTGCTGCAATGGGAAATACTCCAATCCTATACTTGAATAGACACCTGCTATGGTGAGGCTTGCGCCTGTTGGGCTCTCATTTTGTCAACAAGGCATGGTCTCAGGGGTAAGCTTTTCGACACTGTGCTGTAGCAGACTGTACGCTCAATTTCTGTTTCTCCAGCCGAGCTTTAGCTTCACTCAGCTTTTGTTTTTCTTCGGAAATGTCGATAGCGACCGGTGACTCTTCAACGCGTAGCCGAGTTTCTTGGCACACCTCGACCCTGCCCGCATCAACAGTGCATGCATAGGTATGTAGATATGGCACCTTTTGCGAATGAATTGCATAGCCCCGAGAAATGTTTCCTTCAAGGAACGCAATCGTTTCCATTGTGTTTCGCATCGGCGCTTCGATGCTGGCGACGCACTGCTCGTAGGGCGTCACGCACGCCGCCAAGACGATCGCTGCGGTGCTAAAAACGGCGGGTTTAGACAAAGAGATTTTCATATTTTGGGTTTTACGCCTATGAGCAGGCTCTCAGTCATATAGGTGGAATTGGCCTTTGCTGCACCTTCCGGAAGACCTGTTTCTGCTACTGGCTGGCTGCAGGCGGCAAGCATGAAGAGCGCCGGCAGAAGTTTGAGCCAGTAGAGTTTGTCGAGGCAGCTGATTTTGTGGCCGGCGATGCGCTCCAAGACCCCGCTCAGCCAGGCTTGTAAGTTGACGCTGTTGAGCTTGGCAGTCCCGATCAGAGTAAAGGCGATGGGTATAGCTTCTCCGCCACCTTTTGAGCCCTCAAACATCCAGCTTTTGGGCCCGATGATGACGGGCTTGATGGCTCGTTCTGCCGCGTTGTTGTCCAGTTCCAGACAGCACTGTTCCACTCGAAGCGCACCCCTTCCTTCATGAGGCCGCTCACCTCACGTAGTACTGAGTACATTCCACGACATTACGCTGAAGTGCCAATTCCCAACTTCTATTTTAAGATAGATCTTGTCTATGTTTTGGGAAGCGCTGGACCTTGATCCCAGCGGGCAACCTTCAATCGAGCTCTGCGAGCAATCACATAAAGTACTCATCTACTGGTTTGTGCCTGGCCAGTTCTTGAGTGAAACCCCGCATCTCAGATCGGGCAGTTTGGTAGAGATATCGAAGCGCAACCACATGACGCTCAAAGCTGGCATCCTCAATGGTCAGTGAGGTAAATTCCTTGCTCCTTGGAACTGCCGTCTCGGGTAAGATCACAAACCCCCTCCCCAACCGCACCAGCTCCAGAATCCAGTCAACCCGATTGGAACGATGTGTGAAACTCATTGTATTTCCGCGATCTGCGCAGAAACTAAACAAAACTTCATGCATCTCGCAATCAACTCTTGCCAGCGCCTCGTTGCCCACCAACACGTGCAAGTTCACGCTTTCCCTTTGGCTCAGCGGGTGTGTGGCGGAAACAACAACTCGGTAAGTTTCACGATATAGTGGCTCCGCCCGATAAAGATCAGATGCAGCATCAGCATTTGTAATAGCGATATCAAAACGACCTTCCCGAAGGCCGTTCAGCAGCGCATTTTGTTTGTCGACAATGATCTCGAAATCAATTTCTGGTGCACGCGCCTGATGCCGCATTACCGCGTCTGCTATTCTGACTAGCCCGATACCTTCACCAACTCCGACACTGATGGGAATATCTTCATGATGAACGTAACGTTTGGCATCTACCATCGCTTTTTGTGTTTGCTGCAACACCTCCTTTAAGTACGGGAGAACGACTCCGCCTAGCCGCGTCAAGCTGCACCCGGCATGATCGCGCAAAAACAGCTTACCGCCCAACCCATCCTCCAGCTTCTTGATGGCTGTTGTGAGCGAAGGTTGAGTAACGTTTAAAGCATGCGCTGCGTGAGTGAAGTTTCGATATTCAACAACTGCCAAGAAATATCGAATTTGATGCATTTCCATGAATTCTGTGCGCCCTCTCTCTGGCATAGCCAGTGAATCATTCGCACAAAAGATAGCTACATTTCGGATAGTTAGAGGCTATACTGTAATAGTATATCGGTATTGGACTTCGAGCCTTACATGGTCAGTGACGCGGACGGGGGTTTTCTCTGACCACATCACGCAATGTCAAAATCAATAACCCTCAAGCCAGACCCAGCAACCAGACCACATTTGAAAGAACGCTCTGGCACCCAACACTGGAACCAGCGTGCTGTATTAGGGAAGTACCCCAACAAATGAGGGTAAGTTTTGGGCGGCAGGGCTCGGCTTTGACAACAGCAGAAGTGTTCCCTGTGATCGGGTTGCGCTCACTGCGGCTCAGAAGCTGTGACTGAGGGCAAATCCAAAGTAGGGATTTTGATCACCGCCCCGTGCTCGATATCCCGCGTTAAACAAAATATC
>NZ_JBQFPW010000041.1:0-5904 GCF_056536585.1 Ruegeria sp. CK2 | reverse complement strand
TATAACCCGGCATATTGTCGATTGAGCGGACTGCGCTGTTATCAATGAACGTGCTCTTCTGAATGTCGATCACGATCAGGGCGGGTCGACCATCGATCAGTTTCTTTGAATTTTTGTGATTGGTTGTCATCTTCGACCTCAGTTTTATCAGGTCGTCCTGACTAAGCGCCGTTCTTGGCCGGGTCGTCCCGGCGGGCAGATCAATTTTGCCTAAATGTGCTAGGGCGCTTGGTCAAGGGTAGGGGTATACTTGCATTGGGATGAATAGCAGACGTTCACACCCAAACCGGCATTGTCGGCTTTGTCCGCTCACCAGCCATCGGATACCTGATTTTTAACGTCCGCTTTCGCGCGTTTGCGGTCCGCTGCATGTACGAAAGGCGGAAATGGGATCAACGGCAGGTTGGGGCTCATCTACCAATTCAGGCTTGTCACAGAGAAGGTCCGCAGCGAGCCCGTTTATCAAAAATGCTGCACAGCGACCAAAGTCCGCTATGTTTGGGCGAACCTGAAAGAAAAGGTAGGTCGCCATGACGCCCCAGAGAGTTTCATTGATTACATTAGGTGTTGCCGACCTCGAGCGATCGAAGATGTTCTACTCTGATCTTGGTTGGACCCCCGCTCCCCGTGGTGGCGACACGATCGTATTCTATCAGCTTCGAGGACTCGTCCTTGGGCTTTTTGGACATGACGCGCTAGCTGAAGACCAGAACAGACCCGCGAATGAACTTGGGACCGGAGCTATGACGCTCGCACTCAACATGGTTGACCGTGAGGGCGTCGATAAAGCCTATCAAAGCGCCCTGCATGCGGGCGCAACGTCATTAAAGGAACCACAAGAAGTCTTTTGGGGGGGATATTCGGGGTACTATGCCGATCCCGACGGCCATGTTTGGGAGGTAGCTCACAACCCATATTGGCCTCTTGAAGATGACGGTTCTCTCACCCTCCCTAAGCCCAGCTGAGTTCCGAGTTGCTGCGCATAGCAGCCATTAGCGAAAGACCGGTTTCCCCGCAGCCCTGCCATCTGTGAAGCGCCTGGGAACGTCCGGAATGCGCGGTTCAGCACCTTCTGCACAAGCAAAACCACAAAGTGCGGTGGAAGTCTGGTGAGGGCTCTTTTGACCAGTAGTCCCTGCGATCCGCAGTGAACGACGGCACCGAGCCCAACTTTTCAAAATTCGGCAGCGCAGCTGGGGTCTGCTCCGGCTCAGTGCAGAATGACACCTTAAGCTCCAAGCACGCGTCTGCCGTACTCACGTAGATTGCCGTTGGGATCGACGTATCGGTAGAGGGTGACGGGTTTTATGCCAAGCTCTTCACAAAGTTCGGAGACGGAAGTGTCCCTGTTTGCCATAGCTGCCTGAGCCATTCGAACTTGGGCTTTAGTGAGAGCGAACTTTCGACCACCTTTACGACCACGGGCACGGGCGGCTTGAAGCCCAGCCATTGTACGTTCCCGGATCAGTTCACTTTCGAACTCGGCCAATGCGGCGAAAATCCCAAATGACAGACGGCCAGCGGCGGTCGTCGTGTCGATCTGCGCCCCCAGGCCTGTGAGCACCTTCAGCCCGACGCCTCGTTCGTACAGCGCGGTTGTCGTTTTCACCAGATGGTTCAGACTGCGCCCCATCCGATCCAATTTCCAGATCACCAGAACGTCGCCTTCACGCAGGGCTTTTAAACAGGCCTCCAGGCCGGGGCGTTGATCTTTCTTGCCTGAGGCCTGATCGGAATAGATCTGGTCGGAACCGACACCAGCGGCGACAAGTGCATCCCTTTGCAGATCGAGTGACTGGCTACCGTCCGCCTTGGAGACACGGGCATATCCAATCAGCATGGTGTTCCTTGATGGAAGCGCAACCGCCAGGCCCCATCACTCCTGCTCCGGGCTGATAGATCGTCTGCCCGAAACGGTCGAAGGCGAAGGCGCGGTGTCAGAAACTCGGATTGCTCAGTCATTCAGCCTATTTCTCAAACGAACGTTTGTGATGCGTCGAGGAACTCCAGGCTTTCTGTCGCCCTTTATATCCCTTAATTCATATCACAATCATCAATAAGCAAACCCTCTATAGAAAGCAAAAGAAACATGGCGCATCGCAATTGTTTGAACTCTGAGAATGTCATGCCGGCTAGATTCATAGATCCATTCTATCGAAAGATAGATTATATCAATTATATAGAGCGCATCGCAATTGTTTGAATTCTGAGAATGTCTTGTTGACTAGATTCATAGATTTATCCTATCGAAAGATTGATAATATCAATTATTCGATAGCGATTGAAATGAAGTGCTCATCTAGTTCAACCGCAATGCCTTCGAACTCTATGCCCCAAGATTTACAATGGTTAGCTGGAAACACATCTTCTATCCCGCCCAAGCTTGAATAGACCTCCATTATGGGGTCGATTACGGCTCAGTGCTAAATTGTGCGTTGAGAAAATGAGTTATTGAATAATAACGGTATTTTCTGCGACCGGTTTACGCGATGCCCTAAATTATAAGCCTCGTAAGACCTTGTTATTATTCATAAAAATCCTTATAGCGCTTTTCTGCACCGAGCCGAAATCGACCCCGCGAAGGGCGAAAAGGTCGAGCTGCAGGCCCGGCCGGAAATGCAATCGAAACCGGCTGCGCAGGGTGATGCGCCCCTGCTCCGCCGAAAGCAATAAAAATTCCAGAGAGGCCACCAAGCCGGCAATAATTCCGTGAGTGCGGCCGACTTTCTCTAATCTCGTATGCAAGTGCGCGAGCGTGAAACCGAGGGGAAACGCGCTCGCGCAACCCGACAAATCGTCTTTCCCCGATCTGCCTTTGCGGGGGAGTTGTGCTGAACCCCGCATTGGCGGAAATAAACGAGAGCTTTTAATCTGACAAGGACAAAAGTGCTAAAGTCTGTTGCTGAATCACAACGTTCGCTTTTAATAAACGGATTTTAAATAGACGGGTTCTTAAATAAACGGATTCTATATTGATCCGGTGCGTTTTAAAGGGCATCAATCACAGCGCGCACGGGGGTGTGCCTTAATACCAACCGAAACAAACCGAGTGAAAACATGAAAAAGATTCTACTTACATCAACCGCGCTGATTGCGACCGCAAGCGTTGCAGCCGCCGAAGTGAAATTCGAAGGTTACGGCCGGTTTGGCTTGGGCTATGTCGAAGATCGAGGCGATACAGCCGATGACGTTATTTTGGTTTCACGCTTTCGCCTGAACATTGATGCCAAAACGGAAACCGACACCGGGGTTGAATTCTCTGCCCGTGTGAGACTGCAAGCTGACGAGGACGCCGACACCGGCGAACAAAAGGCTGCCGGTCTGAACGGCGCGCGTTTCTCAGTCATCTATGGCGGCCTGCGTGTTGATGCGGGTAACGTCGGGGGCGCAATCGACAACCTGGACAACTACTATGGAACCGAACCGGGGCTTGAAACCTTCCTCGGCCAGTATAGCGGAGTGGACTACGATTTCCTTGGCTATTCCTCTGACGGAGCTGGTTCAAACGCTGTGTTCTTCCGGTATGAAATCGGCGGCGGGGCGGTCAGCGCGTCTTATGACCAGGGCGACCGGGACCGCTGGGACATCAGCGCGGCCTACACGTTCAACAACGTGACCGCAGCTTTGGCCTATGGTCAGACAGGGGCGCCGACCGATGGCGAAAAAGAAAGCCTGGTTGTTCTGACGCTGGGCGCAGAAGTGGGCGATGTCTCAGGCTCTCTGTTCATTGCAAACGATGATGTGGACAAAGAAGAAAGCGGCGTGGCCTACGGTTTGTCAGGTGCCTACAGTCTGGGCGCAGCAACCACGCTTCAATTCGCCTACGGTGATGGAGGAGCGGGCGCCCGTAACATTGGCGTTGGCGCAAAGTACGACCTGGGCGGCGGCGCATCGCTGCTCGGCGGAATCGGCCAGATCCAGAGCGGGGACGAGGACGGCCAGATTCGCGCGGACCTAGGGGCGCAATTCGCTTTCTGAGTAAGTTAACCTGTTAACGTTGAGAGCGGGTCGTTTGGCCCGCTCTTTGTTTTTGAGGAGCGAATATGCCCATGCCCAGGATCGGATACGCCCGCGTCAGTTCCTCAAGCCAGGATCTCGACATCCAGAAAGCCAAGCTAAAGGCGGCAGGATGTGAGCTGATCCGCTCGGAAACAGTTTCCGGTGCGTCCCGCGATGATCGTTCAGAGCTGACCACAGTGATGGAGTTTTTGCGTGACGGCGATGAGCTCGTCGTTCATCGTTTGGACCGCCTTGACCGATCCACTCGTGATGTGCTGAACCTGGTGCACGAACTCGACGCCAAAGGCGCGTCGCTTCGCGTGCTTGAACCGTAAGTCACCACGGCCGGAGATAACCTGCAGCAGTTGGTTGTACAAATCCCGTGCCTTGTGTTGCGTGGCTGCGCGCTAGGTTTCAGCCGACACACCGACCTTGGGCCGTTCGCCAGATATTGAAAAGTCAGGTGTCTGCGACCGTTCATCGGCACTGCGCTAATGTCGGCGCGCGGGCGCGGCCTTCTAATAGCGGGCCGAAGCGATCAGAGAGAGAAGTTCATCAAACTCGCGCCGGGTGATAAAGCGATGCTCTGTGCAATATTCTGCCTTTCGGGCGTCCTCTTGTCGGCAAGCGCGAATGAGTTGCAAAAGCGCGTCTTCGCCAGTCATACCTTCATCACCGATCAATGGAAGAAATCGTTTCAAGAACTCTGTCGTATCCGATTGGTGTACAATGACCGTATTCCATGCGGGGATCACCATAAGCGCTTGATTTCCGAGGCCCCAAGTCCAGAACGTCCCATCGGGGAAACCGGTTTCTGGGCCTGAGATCCACCAAAGATATCCGTGCCCCCATCTCAAACCGCTATTCCCAGTTTCTGAGAAGTCCTCGGTTATGAGGCTCGCCCACCCGTCAGCAAGAATACGCTGCTCACCGGAAACTCCGTTGTTGAGATAGAGCGCACCAAACTTGGCGAGGTCACGAGCAGACATCCGAAACATCGCGGCTCGGTGCTCTGAAAGACTGGGATCTGCCTGATAGGACACGGCGGATCGATCAAAATCAGCCATGTCGATGGGCTGCGCGATATTGAGATCGAAGGCTTCTGCAATTTCAGTGCCTGTTGCGCTCTCGAAGACAGTCGTAAGCGCATTGTAGTCCCAGTTATTATAGGCCCAAATGGTGCCTGGCTGGTTTTCGGTATGACCCAAGCGCTTGTCGATCTCTGCGTGCAACCCCGCCGAAGCGGCTGCCGGATGATTGATGCCTGACACGCTGCGCAGCAAATGTCTCACAGTTGTCTGGCGCTGTAGCTCCGTCAATGGCACAGGCGAGTCATTAATCCCAAGTTCCTGAAGCGTTGCATCCAGAGGCAATAGGCTCACATCTGCGTGGAATTGCTGACCGATCAGCGCGCTTAGGAACGATTTTCGAATTGAGTGAACGTTGTAAGGTATAGACAGATCGCCAAACGCGCCGACGACCTGCCCATCAGTCATAATCAAAAAGGAATCCGTGCTCAGGGTCGAAACATGGTCGAAGACGTTACCCAATCCGTCAGCACTCCAGCCAAGTTCTTTGGCCTCGGTAGAGTCGAGGTGAGTGACATCAATCAATCGTTCGGGAGCTTTAGGGCGTGAGAGACCATTCTCTCCAGTCAACACAAGGTAGGTCAGGGCAACAACAACGAGTGCCACAACTGACATTACGTAGG
Organism: Ruegeria sp. CK2; assembly: GCF_056536585.1. NCBI lineage: Bacteria > Pseudomonadati > Pseudomonadota > Alphaproteobacteria > Rhodobacterales > Roseobacteraceae > Ruegeria > Ruegeria sp. CK2. The sequence continues at coordinate 194 of NZ_JBQFPW010000041.1, read as the reverse complement.
TTATGGCGCGGCGTGCCTTCATGTGTCTTTTTCCGTTTCAAAATCTATCGAAAGAAGTTTGCTTTGAGTAACTCCACGACATTGAAATTTGGATTAGCCGTACTTATTGAGAGCTTCGGACACAGACAGTCGCGGTACCGACAAGAGCCCATTGGGTTTGGTCTCTGCAGCTTCCATGTCGAGATTGAAAATCT
>NZ_JBQFPW010000040.1:0-6005 GCF_056536585.1 Ruegeria sp. CK2 | reverse complement strand
CCAACCAGTTCGGCAGGGCCGCACCGTCAAGCAGCGTCGCAGTCAAGGTCAGCGCATCGCCATCCACATCCGTGAATGCATTCGCTGGCAGAGCAAAGCTCACGGCTTCATCTTCTTCTGAAGACTGATCCTCCAATGCAAGTGCTGCGACAGGGGCATCGTTGACAGGAGTGATATCAAGCACAAAGGTGCCGCTTTCTGACAGAGATCCGTCACTGGCTGTCACCGTGACACTCAAAATGTCGTTGAAGTCCTGCGGCGGTGTGCCCGAGAAGCTCCCCGCAGCCGCATCAAACACCAGCCAGTCCGGCAGGGCCACACCTCCATCCAGCGTTGCACTCAAGGTCAGCGCATCGCCATCCACATCCGTGAAGGCATTGGCCGGCAGCGCAAAGCTCACGGCTTCATCTTCCGCGGAAGACTGATCAGGCAACGCAAGGGCCAGAACAGGGGCATCGTTGGTTCCGTGCACAACCACTGAAACACTTGCGGTGCTCTCACCGCCATGGCCGTCTTCGACCGTGTAGGTAAATGTGTCAATAAGGGGCTGACCCTCTTTCAGGGCCTGAACAGCCTCTGCGTTGGTTGGATCGTAGCTGATCGTCCCGTCGGTGTTCAGCGTCAGGTTGGCCCCATGCGCACTCATGGCATCAACCTCTTTCACCGTGAGCGCATCCCCTTCGACATCGCTGTCATTGGTCAGAAGCGTGGCGCTATCAATCAAGGTGACAGCATCTTCTGTGACCAGAGTGGCGGTTTGAGCCACATCATTAACTGCGACCGGGGCATCGTTGACAGGGGTGATATCAAGCACAAAGGCATCGCTCGCTGTGAGTGAGCCATCGCTGGCCGTCACCGTGACATGGACCATGCCATTGAAATCCTGGGGTGGTGTGCCCGAGAAGCTCCCCGCGACCGCATCAAACACCAGCCAGCCCGGCAGCGCCGAACCATCTGTCAGCGTCGCAGTCAAGGTCAGTGCATCGCCATCCACATCCGTGAAGGCATTGGCGGGCAGTGCAAAGCTCACAACTTCATCTTCCGCTGAAGACTGATCAGGCAACGCAATCGCCACAACAGGGGCATCATTGGTTCCGTGCACAACCACTGAAACGGTCGCGGTGCTTTCACCGCCATTGCCGTCACTGACGGTATAGGTGAATGTATCCGTCAGGGTCTCGCCCTCTGCCAGAGCCTGAACAGCATCTGCATCTCTTGGATCGTAGCTGATCGTCCCGTCGGTGTTCAGCGTCAGGGTGGCCCCATGCGCACTTTCGGCATCAACCTCTGACACCGTGAGCGCATCCCCTTCGACATCGCTGTCATTGACCAGAAGCGTGGCGATATCAATCGAAGTGACAACATCTTCTGTGATCGGATTGGAGCTTTGCGCAACATCACCAACCGCGACAGGGGCATCGTTGACAGGGGTGATATCAAGCACAAAGCTATCGCTGGCTGTGAGTGAGCCATCGCTGGCCGTCACCGTGACATTGACCATGCCATGGAAGTCCTGCGGCGGTGTGCCCGAGAAGCTCCCCGCAGCCGCATCAAACACCAGCCAGTCCGGCAGGGCCGAACCATCCGTCAGCGTTGCACTCAAGGTCAGCGCATCGCCATCCACATCCGTGAACGCATTGGCTGGCAGCGCAAAACTCACGACCTCGTCTTCCGCTGAAGACTGATCAGGCAACGCAATCGCCACAACGGGGGCATCATTGGTTCCGTGCACAACCACTGAAACGGTCGCGGTGCTTTCACTGCCATGGCCGTCCTCGACGGTGTAGGTGAAGGTATCCGTCAGGGTCTGGCCTTCTGCCAGGGCCTGAACAGCCTCAGCATCTCTTGGATCGTAGCTGATCGTGCCGTCGGAGTTCAGCGTCAGGGTTGCGCCATGCGCACTCATGGCATCAACTCCTTTCACCGTGAGCGCATCCCCGTCGACATCGCTGTCATTGGCCAGAAGCGTAGCGGTATCAATCGACGTGACAACATCTTCCGTGATCGGAGCGGGGCTTTGCGCAACATCATCAAACGCGACAGGGGCATCGTTCACAGGTGTAATATCAAGCGCGAAGGCATCGCTTTCTGAAAGAGATCCATCGCTGGCCGTCACCATGACATTGACTATGCCAGTGTAGTCCTGGGGTGGTGTGCCCGAGAAGCTCCCCGCAGCCGCATCAAACACCAACCAGCCAGGCAGGGCCGCACCGTCAAGCAGCGTCGCAGTCAAGGTCAGCGCATCGCCATCCGGATCGGTGAAGGCATTCGCTGGCAGGGCAAAGCTCACAGCCTCATCTTCCGCTGAAGACTGATTGGGCAATAAAGTTGTCAAAACAGGTGCGTTGTTCATAACGGTCATGACTTTCTCCAATTCAAGCTGATGAACAATTGAGTTGATCTCGTTTGCGTGCTGTACGTGCTAATGATGAGCGAAAAACTGTTGCTACTGTCTCGGCCAACATTCCAAAGATTTGCTGTTTGACTGCCCGCAAATGCGGCCACTCAATTCGACTCTCATCAGACACTGAAACCAGATCGCTGAATTGGAAAATACCATGATTCTATATTTACATAGACATCAGCTATGGCTGGCCCGCGCCCGGCAGGCTTATCAGCCTCATGGTCTCAATGACTGCAACTCTGAAGGTGGGGTTCACCGGAATTACTCCTGGGTGTTTAGTTCCGGCATCTGGTGGATCGGATTAAGGATGAATCTTTCTGGCTCTGAAGTCCAGATTTTGCAGATGTATTCGTAAGGCGTGAGGCCGCTCAGTGTCTTGAGGCGGCGCGCGAAGTTGTATGCGTCCAAGAAGTCAGCGAGATGGCTGCGAAGCTGGTCGTTGCTGGCGTAGTGATAGCGTTTCACCGTCGCATCCTTGATCGTTCGGTTCATCCGTTCGACTTGGCCGTCCCTCGGGAAAACGATCCCCCGGATCGTTTTCTGATCCTCAGAACTCCACGGATGATTTGGCTTCGTCAGCCGGTGCTCGATCCCATTAGCTGCGCAGATCATGTCGAAGCGCATTGGCCGAGAATAAGCAGTGTTCCGGTTTCGGGGCTGCTCTGCAAATTGGATGCCGTTACCTGTCAGGATCGTGTGAATTTGATAGGGCACGTTCTCCAGCAAATGCTCAAGGAACTCCCATGCTGTCTTGCGGTTTGCTTTATCGACCAGTTGCGCAACAGCGAACTTGCTCGTGCGGTCAATGGCCACAAAGAGATGCAGTTTGCCTTCCTCGGTTCTCACCTCAGCAATGTCCCCTCTCGGCAGCATCTGTCAGATGCGCCTGCCGGGCAGTGGATGTGGAAATAGCCAATCGGGTAGCGCTTGAACTTCTGACGCTTCGGCTTGTCACCCGCGACATCCGGCAGACACGATATCCCGTGCCGCTGCAGACATCGATGCAAGGAAGAGAGCGTCAAGTGCGGGATCGTCGGCTGTAACGCATACAAACAATCGTCCAGTGGCAACAGCGTATACCGCCGGAATGCAACGACCATTGCCTCTTCATCTTCGCTGAGCGCCGTTGAACGTGGGATCAAACACCTAGATATACAAAAATAGCCTTAATCATCTTACATATAATCCATAGATAGATTGGCGTGCGCGTAAATCGTGTACGGCCGCATGGGTACACGCGATAAAACGCCTTACGAAGCGCTTCGAGAGAAGCGAAGCAGGAGTAGGAGTAATCTGATGTCTCGCTGAAACGCATACCTTAAAGGGTGCCCGCCTGGAGCATCTTTTCATTGGACTGTGTTGATGAAATGAAAATCTGGCGGGCGCAGGTCGGGCCATAGTTTATGTCTATTGTAATATAGAATTACAGTATTTCCCGATGTGGCAGCCGAGTCCTAGTGTTCGGCTGGTGGTGAATGACTCGCCCGCCGAATGCTCGATAAAAAACGCGCTAATATCCGCAATAAATTCAGACTGTTACTTGCAATCCGGGTGGGTCTGTCAGTTCATTGATATAAAAGGCTCGCGGTGGCGATCGAGTGATTACATTTTCACAGCCAAAGCAGAACAATCGTCATGCGTCCTTTTAAGAAGCTGGTTCTTGCCGCCACGGCCATTGTCACCCTGGCCACTTCCGCCTCGGCAAATATCTACTCAGACCAACTTACCCACTATTCAGATCAGCAGGCCTTGAGATTCCTCGTCAGCGAACATGCGCGAGATCCATCGACCTTCGAGGATGCGCACGAATACATCCTCCTGAACCGCCCGGAGATTATGGAGGACTACCTCCGTCAAACCTTAAACCGGGCGCCAGACACCCGTCGCTTTTCCCTTTCGGAACTCAGCGTGAGGGAGACCTTCGGCATTGGTTCGATCGCCCTCGGGATCGCCGCAGTTGGGGCCGCAGCTTCTCTCGCAGGCGGTGGTGGAGGAGACTCTGGGACAGAATCCGGTCCAGACCCCAATCCCAACCCTGATCCAAACCCTAATCCAAATCCCAACCCAGGGCCCGGCGTTCCAAACCCTAATCCAAATCCCAACCCAGGGCCCGGCGTTCCAAATCCTGATCCCAATCCCAACCCAGGGCCCGGCGTTCCAAATCCTGATCCCAATCCCAACCCAGGGCCCCCGCCATCACCTTCCCCGTGGCCCAACCCAGGGCCCGGCGTTCCAAACCCCAATCCAGGTCCCCGCCCTGACGAACCCGCCTACTACCGAACCCCGGAATTCGAAGAAAACTATGCCTTGTCTCTGATTGGAGCCGATACAAGATACGCTCAAGGCTGGCGAGGACAGGGCGTAAAGATTGCAATACTGGACACGGGCATTGATCTCGACAGTCCAGAATTCGCCAACCTTCCAGGCGTCGACAATAAAATCGACTTTGACAACAGCCATTCCTATTTTGTCGGAGACCCCAAAGATATTTCTGAACCTGACGGTCATGGCCGTTCCGGTCATGGCACGCATGTTGCCAACATCGCGGCAGGCAGGAAAGACGGTCAAGGCCTGCACGGCGTTGCCTTTGAATCCGAGCTTGTCATCTTCAAGGGAATAAGAGCACGGGGCGACTACACCGCATTAACGATTCCGATCGAGAACATATGGGCTGCTGCCATAAACCGCGCAATTGACGCTGGTGCGCATGTCATGAACAACAGCTGGGGTCGAACCAAAATTGTCGATGATTTCATCGTCGAAAAGACAATCGCTGATTATACAGATCCAAATCTCTCTTCGGACAAAAATCGCGAAAATCTCGAAAAATTTCTTGGCGGCGTTGACGGCAAAACCATCACCGCCCTGAAAGCCGCCAAAGCGGCTGACTTGATGACCGTTTTTGCCGCAGGCAACAGCGGCCTGCCCGAGGTCGGAGTCCTCGCAGGCATTCCAGTCGTTCTGGACGATTATCTCGGTCACTTCATCGCCGTAGTGGCGGTCCGTGAAGACAAGAGCCTATGGCACTCCTCCAACCACTGTGGCGTCGCAATGCACTTTTGCCTCGCTGCGCCAGGCACAGGTGTCATTAACATCCCTCATGATAACGGCAACGGCTTCACTAGTATAAGCGGAACATCCATTGCAGCGCCCTATGTTACTGGAGCATATGCCGTATTGAAGAGCCAGTGGCCACACCTGAAAGCCCCCGTAATCGCTCAGATTTTATTCGACTCAGCCGAAGATCTCGGTGACCCGGGTGTTGACCCGAAGTACGGGCACGGCCTCCTTAATCTGGAACGCGCCATGCATCCGATGGGTGAACTTGTTGTCTACCAGGGCAACACCATCGAGAGCGAAGCCATACCGCTCGCCGAAACCGGCATCATCGCCAGTGGCGCCCTCGCTCCAGCCCTCAACCAGGCCCTCGCAGGACAGGTCTTGATGGTTGCAGATAAGTATACGCGCGGATTTGAGCTTGCTGCCAGTTCTTTGGTCTCCGAAGTCGAAGCGCCAAGACCTCGTCTCACGATCGCAAAGGAAGTTAAGGTCAGCGACACCCTGACAGTCATGAACTCACATCACAGCACCGGTCTCCGTT
>NZ_JBQFPW010000039.1:0-6178 GCF_056536585.1 Ruegeria sp. CK2 | reverse complement strand
CAGCTACGATCCCACCAACGCAGCTAATGTTCGGGCTCTGGAGAGGGACCAGACCCTGACGGATAGCTTCACCTATACGGTCAGTGACGGCAATGGCGGGGTGAGCACCGCAACCGTCTCCCTTGAGGTCATTGGAGCCAATGATCCACCTTTTCCGCCATTTGCATTGGAGGATCAGTTTTCAGCAGAAGACGAGGCCGTGAGCTTTACACTGCCAGTGAATGCATTTGAGGATCCGAATGGCGATGCGCTGACCTTGAGTGCGACGCTTGCGGATGGTTCGGCCCTGCCGGACTGGCTGGTGTTTGATGCGGTTGCGGAGAGTTTCTCAGGCACACCGCCCCAGGACTTCAACGGCATATTGGACGTCATGGTGACGGCGAGCGATGGCTCACTTGCAACAAGCGAGACCTTCGCGCTTGAAATCACACCGGTCAATGATGCTCCGGAAGATCTCACATTGACAGGTTCAGAGGTCCAGGAACACGACGCCGGGGCCGTGATTGGCATGCTCTCGGTCAGCGATCCGGATGTTGGCGACACGTTTACATATACTGTCGATGATGACCGCTTCGAAGTTCTGGGGAACACCTTGAAACTGAAGGACGGTGAAAGTCTGGATTATGAGAGCGAAACTCAGGTTGTCCTAACGGTCACAGCCACGGACTCGGGTGACCTTTCGACTAGTAAGACCTTCGCCCTTGATGTCGGGGATGTTTACGATCCGGTCGTCAATGTGACTGTCGTGCGTGACGCAACATCGACCGTTGCAACGTTGTCGGGCACCATGGATTACTACACGATGTCAACCGACAACGGTTTTATTGAACTGCACGCTCTCGGAGGAAGCGCGGGGGTAGGCGGTGCTTACACGTTCCGCTTTGAGGATGATGGCGGGGAGTTTAACATCAGACTGGAAGCGGAGCAGCGGGTCAGCGATAATCTCGGTACGGACACGACAAGCGCCTTTGCCCGCTCCACAGCGCTTGTCAATGGTGGCTATGTGGTCACTTGGACAAGTAGTCAGGCCGATGCTGCGGGCTATGAGGTCCATGGCCGCGTGTTTTCCGCAAGTGGTACGCCTATTGGCGAAGAACTGGTGATTAATGCGACGTCCTCCGGAGATCAGTGGCTGTCTTCTGCAGCCGGTCTGAATGATGGCAGTTTCGTGGTGGTGTGGCTGTCGACCGATCAGGATGGTTCAGGCGAGGGCATTTTTGGCCAGCGCTTTGATGAAAGCGGCGTGCCCGTCGGAGACGAGTTTCAGCTCAACACCGAAACTGACGGACATCAGAGCTTACCTGACGTTGCGGCTCTGAACGACGGGGGTTTTGTTGCCGTGTGGTATTCGGACGGTCAGGATGGTGATCAGGGGGGCATCTTTGGGCAGCGCTTCAGCCAGGACGGCACGCCATCGGGATCCGAGTTCCAGGTGAACACGCATACTGCGGGGCAACAGATCTGGCCGACTGTCACCGTGCTTACGGATGGGAGTTTTGTCGTCAGCTGGCAGTCCGCGCTGCAGGATGGAGACCTTTTCGGTATCTATGGTCAGCGGTTCAACGCTGATGGAACCCCCCTTGGCTCGGAGTTCCAAATCAACACGCACACGGCAAGCGAACAAGGCGAGCCTTCAATCACGGCGCTGGAAGACGGGGGATTTGTCGTCACCTGGCAATCCTTTGATCAGGATGGTGCATTCTGGGGTGCCTATGGCCAAAAATACAATGCCGATGGCTCAGCAGCAGGTGGCGAATTCCAGATCAATACCGCCACGGACTATAACCAGTACTGGGTTTCGGTGTCCGGGTTGCAAGACGGTGGGTTTGTGGCAACCTGGACGTCTTATGGCCAGGATGGATCTGGTGCCAGTATTCATGGTCAGAGATACGCCGCTGATGGTTCAACGGTCGGCGGCGAGTTCCAGGTGAACACGCAGTGGATCTATCACAACCAGATGTATCCCGATGTCGTCGGTCTGGAAGATGGCGGGTTTGCGATCAGCTGGCATTCGTATGGCCAGGTTAATACGCCTGACGGTTTTGAAATCTATTCTCAGCTCTTTGATGCGGAAGGCAACAAGGTCATCCGGACAACCTTTGACGGCGGTGACGGGGACGACACGCTCAATCTGTCTGCGAGCAGCAGCAACGAGACCCTTCTCGGCAGGACGGGGGACGATCATCTCACGGGTGGCAGCGGTGAAGATGTTCTCGTCGGCCATGAGGGCATGGACACCCTCGCGGGCGGTGATGGCAACGACACCCTGACCGGCGGATCGGGAGACGACACCTTCGTCTTTGATCCCGGTTTTGGCGAGGATATCATAACCGATTTCGTGGCTGGTGCTGGGACGGAGGATGTCATCGAATTCAGGGGTGTCACCAACCTGGCCTCCTATGCAGACGTCCTGAACAGCGCGGCGGATGACGGCACCGACACAACCATCACGCTGGATACTGACAACAGCATTGTCCTGAAGAATGTCGTCGTGTCGGATCTGTCCTCCGACGATTTCCGGTTTCACGCGTAACGAACACGACGCATGGTGTCGCATTCACGCTCCCAGGACGGGCTTGTTGCGGAGTGCCTGAAGGCACTCCGTTCTACACTCGCAGGCATTGGCCTGCTCAGCCTGCCGATCAATCTCCTGATGCTCACCGGATCGCTGTTCATGCTGCAGGTGTATGACCGGGTGCTGGCGAGCGGTTCGGTACCGACGCTGATCGTGCTGGCTGGTTTGGCGGGTGGCATGTATGTGTTCTATGGCCTCCTCGAGGGCATCCGTTCGCGTGTCCTGCTGCGCGTCGGTCAGCATCTCGATGCACAGCTTTCTGCGACAAGCTATGAATGCTCGATCACGCTGCCGGTTCTGATCGGCCGCAAGGCGGAAACACTCGACCCGGTGCGCGATCTGGAATCCGTGCGCCAGTTCCTCGTTGGACCCGGACCGACAGCGATCTTCGATCTTCCCTGGATGCCGGTGTACTTGACCATCATCTATGTCTTTCACCCGATCCTTGGACTGGTCGCCATTGGGGGCGCGGTCTTCATTTGTATTTTGATCGGCCTGAATGAACTGGTATCGCGCAAGCCGTCGGCAGAAGCCAACCGGCATGCCGTTCAACGCGCGGCCATTGTTGAACAGGGCAGGCGGAATGCCGAGGCCGTTCGGGCCATGGGTATGACGGCAACGCTGAAAGAGCAGTGGGAGGCGTTCAATGGAACCTTTCTCACAAAACAGCGGCATGCCGCAGACATGGCGAACCTCTTTAGCACGATCACCAAATCCTTCCGCTTCATGCTGCAATCCGCCATGTTGGCAACAGGCGCCTGGCTGGCCATTGGTCAGGAGATCACGCCTGGCGTGATGATCGCGGCTTCCATTATGACGTCACGGGCGCTGTCTCCGGTTGAGATGGCGGTCGGCCAGTGGCGCGGATTTGTGGCGGCCAGACAGGGGTTCAAGCGCCTTCGGGATGTCGTGGAAGGTCGCCCGGAAGACCCTGAGCGCATGGAATTGCCATTGCCGTCCAAAACTCTGGCCCTGGAAAATGTCGTTTCGGGTCCGGTAGGCCATCCGGTGCTTCAGAATGTCGGATTTGCGCTGGAGGCAGGGGACGGGCTCGGTGTCATTGGCCCCTCGGGCGCTGGTAAATCGTCGCTGGCACGGACCCTGGTTGGTGTCTATCCGGCGCTGCGCGGCTCACTACGGCTGGATGGTTCGGATCTCTTCCAATGGGCACCGGATCGGCAAGGTGAGTTTATTGGCTATTTGCCACAGGATATCCAGCTCTTTGCCGGAACCGTGGCCCAGAACATATCCCGATTCCAGATGGAAGCCTGTCCGGAAGACATCATCCGGGCGGCAGAGCTTGCCGATGCGCAGGCGCTGATTACGTCGCTGCCGAATGGGTATGACACCGAGATCGGGCCGGGTGGCAGCACATTGTCCGGTGGGCAGATGCAGCGCGTCGCCCTGGCGCGCGCGCTTTATGGGAACCCGTTCCTGGTCGTACTGGATGAACCCAATTCCAATCTTGATTCTGAAGGCGAAACCGCTCTTACCAAGGCCATCGGTGCCCTGCGGGACTCCGGTTCGATTGTCATCGTCATTGCCCACAGGCCAAGCGCACTGGCCGGCGTGGATACCGTCCTGTTCATGAAGGAGGGACGCGCCCAGGCCTTCGGGCCAAAGGAAGACGTCCTGCAGCAGGTTCTCACGCAAAGCCCCAAACCGGTTCGGGCGGTGTAGCGAAGACATGAGTGAAACTGTCCAAACACTGCGTCGCAGCATCAGGCGGCATCTGTGGGGCGCTGGCCTGTTCTTCTGCGCGCTTCTCGCGTTCCTCATCACCTGGTTTGCATGGATGCAAATCTCCGGGGCGGTCATCGCGCCCGGCGCCATTGTTGTCGAATCCAATGTCAAAACCCTCAAACACAAGGAAGGGGGCATTGTTGCAGATATTCTTGTGGAAAATGGCGATCTGGTTCAGGCGGGTGACCTTCTTCTGCGTCTTGACGATGCGACCACCCGCGCAAATCTTGCGGTTGTCAGTCAGCAGCTTGACGAACTGGTTGCGACGGAAGCACGCCTGATTACCGAACGTGACAACGCAACAGTCATTGTGTTTCCCGAGAGTATCGCCGGTCGTGCATCTGATACAGAAATATCTCGTATTTTGACAGTGCAGCGCCAGCTCAGGGCTGCACGACTGGCAGGGTTGATGGGGCGGACGGATCAACTCAATGAGCAAATCAATCAACTCGAAAGCCAAATCGACAATCTCGAGGTTCAGGCGGACGCCAAGGCAGAAGAGATCGGCTTGATTGATATGGAACTTGCCGGGCTCGAAAAACTGCTGGAAAACAGTTACGTCTCCAGAAACCGGGTTCTGGCGGTCCGCAGGGACAAGACCCGCCTGCGAAGTGAGCACGGGGCATTGCTGGCTGAAGCGGCCCGCACCGGGCTGGAAATCAGCGAAAGGCGCATCCAGATCCTGCAATTGCAGGAAGACTACCGTGCCGAGACGCTTCAACACCTTCAGGAAACGCGCAGTGAGATTGCGCGACTGGCAGAGCAGAAAGCGGCGTCTGTAGACCAGCTCTCTCGCATGGATATCCGGGCACCACGGTCAGGCTTTGTCCATCAACTCAACGTGCACACAGAAGGCAGCTTCATTAGCCCGGCAGAACCCGTCCTGTTGCTCGTCCCGAAAGAAGACGCGCTTATCATCGAAACGCAGGTCGCACCGACAGATGTCGATCAGATATACACGGGTCAGCAGGCGGTCATTCGTCTGCCTGGTTTAAACCAGCGCACAACACCGGAATTGAAAGGTCAGGTTGTCACGATTTCGGCGGAAACGACCCTCGATGAGGTTACCGGCATGAGTTTCTTCACCGTGCGGCTCCGATTTCTGGAGGGAGAACGGGAGAAAATAGACGGCAACATCCTGATGCCGGGCATGCCGGTCGAAGCGCTGATCCAGACCGGCGATCGCACCATCCTGTCTTATCTTATCAAACCGATCCAGGATCAGATCGCCCACGCCATGCGGGAAGAGTAATCTGTCGAGCAGGTGGGTCATCGTCAGCGGTGCGCGCGTGCCTCACCCAAATCCTGATGACCACCATCGCAAACGGGTGTAAACAGTCCAACATTAGTCGCCTGATATCCTGGAATTACGCTAAACACGTGGGAGCCACACTCCACTTACAGGTCGTTGATCATCCGAAGACTTGCTCGGCTTTGGCGGCGGCGGAATTGTTCCCTGCGATCGGGCTTCGCTCACTGCGCTTCAAAACCTGTGACTGAGTGCAAATCCAATGTAGGGATTTTGGTCACCGCCTCGTGCGCGATATCCCGCGTTAAACAGAATATCCGGTCCAGGAGCATCCGAAGCGATCTGATAGGTCAAACCAATGTCTATCGGTCGCACTGAAGATGTAATGTCCACAGATTGAGAGGTTCTTGTCACGCCCGTGCTTTCTTGACCGGCCACTGCTGCAACCCTGTCCTGAGGGAGGTCGATTGAGATCTCACCAGAGGAGATCTGGAGCGGACTGGAGACAGACAAGCTCATCGTACCCGGACTACCGAGAAAATGCTGCTGGCTGATTGAGACTTTGCCAGCACGCCCCACCAGGTTTTCGCCGCCAGTGATCAAACCTTCTT
>NZ_JBQFPW010000038.1:0-2500 GCF_056536585.1 Ruegeria sp. CK2 | reverse complement strand
GTTCTCTGCGAAATCTATTTAGGTAGAGCGTCATCCGAATACCCCGGGGGGTAGAGCACTGGATGGGTAATGGGGCCCCACAGGCTTACTGATCCTAACCAAACTCCGAATACCCGGGAGTACTAGATGGCAGACACACTGCGGATGCTAACGTCCGTAGTGGAGAGGGAAACAACCCTGACCTACGACTAAGGCCCCCAATTCATGGCTAAGTGGGAAAGCAGGTGGGACGACCAAAACAACCAGGAGGTTGGCTTAGAAGCAGCCATCCTTTAAAGATAGCGTAACAGCTCACTGGTCTAAATAAGTTGTCCTGCGGCGAAGATGTAACGGGGCTCAAGCCATGAGCCGAAGTCTAGGGATGCGTAAGCATCGGTAGCAGAGCGTAGTGTGACATAAGACTTATCCTCTTTAGTGTCTTTCGGGGCACCTTGGAGGATCGAGTCTTTTCGATGAAGCCGGGGCGTGAGCCATCCGGTGGAGAGATCACTAGTGAGAATGATGACATGAGTAGCGACAAAGAGTGTGAGAGACACTCTCGCCGAAAGTCCAAGGGTTCCTGCTTAAAGCTAATCTGAGCAGGGTAAGCCGGCCCCTAAGCCGAGGCCGAAAGGCGTAGGCGATGGGAACTAGGTTAATATTCCTAGGCCGTGGAGTGGTGACGGATCTCAGAGGTAGTTCATCCTTATTGGATTGAATGGGCTGCTGAGAGGTTCCTGGAAATAGCCCTCCTATCAGACCGTACCCTAAACCGACACAGGTGGACTGGTAGAGCATACCAAGGCGCTTGAGAGAACGATGTTGAAGGAACTCGGCAAAATACCTCCGTAAGTTCGCGAGAAGGAGGCCCGGTTCCTAGGCAACTAGGGGCTGGGGGCACAAACCAGGGGGTGGCGACTGTTTATTAAAAACACAGGGCTCTGCGAAGTCGCAAGACGACGTATAGGGTCTGACGCCTGCCCGGTGCCTGAAGGTTAAAAGGAGAGGTGAGAGCCTTGAATTGAAGCCCAGGTAAACGGCGGCCGTAACTATAACGGTCCTAAGGTAGCGAAATTCCTTGTCGGGTAAGTTCCGACCTGCACGAATGGCGTAACGACTTCCCCGCTGTCTCCAACATCGACTCAGCGAAATTGAATTGCCTGTCAAGATGCAGGCTTCCCGCGGTTAGACGGAAAGACCCCGTGCACCTTTACTACAGCTTCGCACTGGCATCAGGATTGTGATGTGCAGGATAGGTGGTGGGCTTTGAAGCAGAGACGCAAGTCTTTGTGGAGCCTCCCTTGAGATACCACCCTTCGCACTCTTGATGTCTAACCGCGGTCCGTTATCCGGATCCGGGACCCTGCGTGGCGGGTAGTTTGACTGGGGCGGTCGCCTCCTAAAGCGTAACGGAGGCGCGCGAAGGTTGGCTCAGAGCGGTCGGAAATCGCTCGTTGAGTGCAATGGCAGAAGCCAGCCTGACTGCGAGACTGACAAGTCGAGCAGAGTCGAAAGACGGCCATAGTGATCCGGTGGTCCCGAGTGGAAGGGCCATCGCTCAACGGATAAAAGGTACGCCGGGGATAACAGGCTGATACTGCCCAAGAGTCCATATCGACGGCAGTGTTTGGCACCTCGATGTCGGCTCATCTCATCCTGGGGCTGGAGCAGGTCCCAAGGGTACGGCTGTTCGCCGTTTAAAGAGGTACGTGAGCTGGGTTTAGAACGTCGTGAGACAGTTCGGTCCCTATCTGCCGTGGGTGTAGGAGACTTGAGAGGAGTTGCCCCTAGTACGAGAGGACCGGGGTGAACGATCCACTGGTGGACCAGTTGTCGTGCCAACGGCAGTGCTGGGTAGCTATGATCGGACAGGATAACCGCTGAAGGCATCTAAGCGGGAAGCCCCCCTCAAAACAAGGTCTCCCTGAGGGCCGTGGAAGACCACCACGTCAATAGGCCGGAGATGTAAGCGCAGTAATGCGTTCAGTTGACCGGTACTAATCGCCCGATAGGCTTGATTTGATCCAGTAATGGAAAGACAAATCAAAAACATACACCTCATTAAACATGGATAACTTCGCAGCAACACGCTGCGGTGTTGATTGAAACAACAACCGTGCGGCAACGCGCATTCGTAAACGAATACGCTGCCTGCCGCGCGTCGCCTTTTTGCAAAGCAAAAAGAGCGACGGGGGGCTTTTCCTCGGTTTGGTGGTCATAGCGCAAGTGAAACACCCGGTCCCATCCCGAACCCGGAAGTTAAGCACTGCCGCGCCAATGGTACTTGGGCTTAAGCCCCGGGAGAGTAGGTCACCGCCAAACCTAGAAAAATCCCCCTTCTCTCTAACGATGAAAAGAACACTACCCGGTCTCAACTAGCCAAACAGGCGGTAGACCAACGCAAGGCCTCAAGTAGCGTAAGCGATAGGCCAACGCCAACTGTCGCGGGATGGAGCAGCCCGGTAGCTCGTCAGGCTCATAACCTGAAGGTCGTAGGTTCAAATCCTACTCCCGCAACCAA
>NZ_JBQFPW010000037.1:0-6223 GCF_056536585.1 Ruegeria sp. CK2 | reverse complement strand
AGCTACCAGGGCCGCTTCTCATCAAACACAAACATCAACACCGCAAACCTCAAAATGGAACTCAAATTCTGAGGATAAATGATCAATTCAGATACAACACATACTGCGCATGATACTATGCCCAGCATCCAACTACAGAAACATAGGAGTCACCTTAGGGTGGGTGGGAGTTGTCCCTTATTCGAAATCTCGGCAAAGAAAAATACCAAATTGCCTATTGGGTTCGTTTGAGTAGCTACTGAATTGAAGATTAGCTCAGACCACTTCTAATTCGTGAGTGAATGGTCATTTTTCCCAATGATAAACAGAGACAGTAAATGGAAGTTTTAGATCAACAAGTACTCGAAGACACTAGTCAACCAGAGAATCCACAGACTCATTTTTCAATTTCTCCGGGATTCGGCGAGCATCTGAGAAAAATGAATGCAAGCATCGCGTTTACTTCCTATCAGTCTGGGCTGTTGTATTGCGTTGGGAGGAAGGATGACGGCGGCGTGAATATCCATCAAACAGCTATCAAAAAACCAATGGGGTTGTGCCTGGATGGTCAACATGGAATGGCCTTGACCGCTTCCTATCAGATAATTCGGTTTGAAAACGTATTAAATGGAGACCAGCGTGCGAACGGCATATTTGACGCATGCTATGTGCCACGGGTCGTTTATGTTACTGGTGAGCTTGATGCGCATGACGTAGGAATAGACGACAACGGCCAAGTGATTTTTGTTAACACGAGGTTTAATTGCCTTGGGCGACCAAACCTACGGCACAGTTTTGAAGAGGTTTGGCGCCCGCCTTTTGTGTCAGAGTTGATTGATGAAGACCGCTGCCATTTAAACGGAATGGCGATTGAGTACGGAAATCCACGTTACGCTACAGCAATCAGCCGTTCAGATACCGTTGATGGTTGGCGAGACCGTCGCTCCAACGGTGGTGTTATAATTGACATTGAGAATGGAGGAGTCGTTTGCAAAGGGTTGTCAATGCCGCATTCCCCCAGAGTACATAACGAAGAGTTGTGGATATTAAACTCGGGTACGGGAGAAATGGGTGTTGTAGAATTTGACAATGACGGCAAAGGAAAATTCAATCCGCGAGTGTTTTGCCCTGGGTTTCTCAGAGGACTGGTGTTTCATGGCAACCATGCGTTTGTAGGTTTGTCAAAGCCTCGCTACAAACGGTTTGAAGGATTGGAGTTAGACCAAAAGCTGAGCGATGCAGACAGCGAACCATGGTGCGGTATTCAAGTAATTGACTTAAACTCGGGAACGTGCGTTGATTGGTTGCGGATCGACGGAGCAGTGGCCGAGCTTTACGACATAGAAATACTGCCAGGTGTCTCCTGTCCAATGGCCCTATCACCAGATTCCGTAGAAGCGGCCAAGTTGATTACATACGAAACCTGCTGATGAAAACACACAGCAGACAATAGGTTGCAAATTGCCCGATCTATCTATTGCGCGCGCGCTCTAAACACTGAGGCCTTAGGCTCAAGAAGTCGGCACGTTTCTTTTGCAGTCTTCGATATTATTTGTTCCCGGTATCAAGATAACACAGTGACCCTATCTACTTGGGATTGGCAGAAATTCGGGGCATCCAAAATTGGTATACTAACTCTAGGCTCAGGACTCATATCCTGAAAATGACGATTGTGGCGACCGTGATGGCAGAGAGAATCAATTTGGGACAGCGATCGTATCGAATTGCAACGCGGCACCAATCCTCGAGCCTGCCGAACATGATCTCTACGCCGTTGCGACGCTTGTGGTAGCTGACGGGTTTCTTGCGCTATTTTCGGCCCGGAATGCAGGCGCGTATCCCTTTGTCTTTCAAAGTTTCTCTGGACCAGTCCGCGTCATAGCCGCGATCTCCCAGCAGTCAATCACCGTTGGGCAAGCTGCTAAGCGGAGTCTTGGCTCCAATGTAACCGTTGACCTGACCGGCAGTCACAAACAGATTGAGCGGACGCCCTTGGCTGTCGAACAATGTGTGCAACTCCGTGTTCATACCGCCTTTGGTTCGTCCGATCAGGGGTTCACATCCCCTTTTTAAGCCCAGACTGGACGCAGTGCGATGGGCTTTGAGGTAAGTGACGTCGATCATGACCGTGGTCTGCTCGCCATGACCAAGTGCCGGACCAACCATCATCTGCGCAAAGATGCGCTTTTCGCTCCAGCACTTCCAACGATTGTACAGACTCGTGTGCGGACCGTATTCCTTGGATGCATCACGACAACGTAACCCATTGCGGTTAAATAATATAATTCCACTGAAGGCACGTCGATCATTGACGCGAGGCTTGCCGAGGGGCTTTGGAAAGAAGGACACAAGATACGGTCATCTGCGAGCCGTATAACCAGAATAGATCAGGCATGTTCACCACTCGTTTTTTGAGCCGTGAATCATGCAGCGCAGCGAAAATCAATAAATCCTGCCCCTAGAGTCGATGGTCTCAAATGAAAAACGATTCTGCGACTCGATGAGACCTGGTGCCTATAAAATTGAGACTGCAAGCTAAGGAAGTCCAGGCAGATTCAGCTTAGATTACGTAGGGTAAACTTTGCAGATAGAAACTTGCTATCCAGTAATCGAACGGCGGACAAAACAGTGACGTGTTATACCGTAAAAGAGGTTGAATTGTATCAACCCGGGTTCGGTGCAATCTTAGAAAGCCTTGGGGCTAAGCGCGAGATTGGTAAGCCTTTAATCTCAATAAATGGAAACGGCAACTCTCAACAACAAAAAATCCCGACAAGGACCTCTTCCGCCATCGACCGATTCACCGCTGGAGAGATACCTTTTTGTAGCGCTCTTAAAATAAATAGAGTGGGCTCATGTTGATGAGTTCTGAAAATCGGGATTTTAAGGCAAGAAGCGGTAAGATCAGCACGGTAAATCTCCCGCCCAATGAGCAATTCCCGTGGTTTGAACGCTTCTACAGGCATTCATCCGTAACACGCGACGGAGAGTTTGATGAACCATTTCCTATTGAGGTGGAGTTTTATCACACCCAATGTGCGCAGTTTTTCAGTTGGTGCTCACCAAAAAGCTGCGAATTTCATCGTGGCAATGAGCGTTTTTTTGAGGATGGGCTCGATTCGATTGATTTGTACGTACACGTTAATGGCAGCGGCCAACAGATAATACGTGGCGATCAACGTGCCATCCAGAGAGGTACGGTAAGCCTTATCGATATGTCGCAGGAGTCAACTTACAAGTTTCATCAGTTCAGGACACTACATATCCAGTTTGACAGACTAAGGTTACTCGAACGTGTGCCTTCGCTTGAAGAATTTCATGGATTTCACTTCTCCTTCACACCACTCGTAAGCGCATTCAGACGCATGGTACTTGAATGCTTCAGACAACTACCCCATGCAAATCAAGAACAAGCTGACATTTTAGGGAAGACAATTGAATACATGGTCGCGGATTTAATGATTTCCGAAAAAGATAGACACCTGGATAGTGTTGAGATATCAGATTCGTCCGTGTTTCGTACTATGCTTGAGCACATTCAGGCTAACTACCACCGAGTCGGCTATTCCGTTGACACTATTGCGCGAGAGATCGGGGTTTCCAAGGCTAAGCTCTACCGGGTTTGCGAGCCGTTCGAAGCGCCTTCAAGTTTGCTCCGACTAGTACGTCTCAGAAAATCAGCTCATATACTCCGGACCAGCCCAAAGACCAACATTGATGTATTGGCTTCCGAAGTGGGGTACTCGGATCGGCAATCATTTACCAGAGCTTTCAAATCGCACTTCAAAGTAAGCCCTAAGGACTTTCGCTCTGGTTGTCACACGGCAGAAAATACTTTTGAACGTGAAGTAGTTATGGGGAACGAGAGAAACGATGCCACCAAAGACTGCTTGGGATTGAAGAGAGAGTGGATAAAATTTCAGCAAGTTCGCTGCCAGCATTTGAGCGCGGATTCCCCTGGCTGTTGAAACCAGGCGCGGGCTAGAATGCCCATCTGTCTCGAAGCTAACACTTGACGGCAAGCGCAACCCTGACTTTCCGCTTCCATTCGGACTGTCACAGACCCCCAAGCGACGCCCTTCAGAATTACCTCATTTCAAATCAAACAGATTTTCAAGGTGCAAAGATCCTAACGTTACAAGATGAAAACTCTCCTGACACGGTCGAACCAATACCCAGTGTTCTTTCTGTGTGCCCAGATGCCCACCTTCTGGGAGGAAACTGTCGTTTCTAAAGATCACAATAGGCGGGTTGGTCGGCCTAGGAATTGCGTTAGCCGTGTGCTTCTTCACCGGCAGCCAAACTTTTCGCCAGTAGTAGTACGTGGCATCGCTGATGCTGGCGCTACTATATACCGAAGTGACGCCACCGCCTACTGCTAGCGTAGTCTCAATCTCATGCAGCAGCTTCAAGTTGTCTTTGCAAGAATTTCACTTCCTCACCATGCCCCACCGATCTCGGTTAATGTAGTGGCACATTTTTCGGGGCTAGGACAACAACGCTCATGACTAATCGCGGGCGGTGTGCATTTAAGCATTGGCCTGAAAGGCTGAGCCAACACCGCCACTCTGCAAAATTCAGTTGATATACAATACTAGAGCAAAAATATAAGAAAAACCTTTGTATTATAAAGAAAAACAAATTTGTATTTATGTTAATTGTGCCTAACCTTGAAGGATCAAATTTCGGGCTAACCGAATCTAACCGTTCACAACAGGGAGGCGTAACAATGCAGTTTTCGAAATTCTGGACTTGCATCTCATGTGCAACTTCGCTTGCCGCACCTTCATTGGCGTGGAACCCGACTTTTCGTATTGGCACAGGCTAAGCCGTTGGAGTCTATTTCGCTTCTAGCGGAAAAGTCGCTAATGGTGTCTAAGTTCGTCTGGGTTCATTTGCCCGCACAATGGGCGACCAATGAGGCGTTTCACGCCCGATCGCGACTACATCAAGATCACCCAGGTAAATCTCAGTTTGCACCGAAAGAAATTGGTTAAGCTGGAGTAACCATTTTTTACAATGACTCACCTGCCTCGACTGAGCTTTGATACCGCCAGCATTGCGCCGGCAGATCGTCTTGACGCAGTTTCTGACCTTTGGCGTAACTATCTTTCTTTCAAGTTTGAACAAAATGCTGGGGTTGACTTCTTCCTAAAGTCAGATGTCTGGTGGTTTGGCGATTGTACTTTTGTGCACTCCTTTGCTGCACCTATGATATGCGCTCGACCCGCTCCGCCAGAGGATGAGTCGCTGATTTCGATATCGCTATTGAAGCAAGGCTACCAAAACTATGTCTTGAATGATGAGTTGAAGAGTCAGACACCCGATGCCGTGCATATAAGTCGACACGGTGATCAGACACTCAGGCATTGTCATACAGATAGTGAGATACTCATTCTATATGTTCCGTTTAGACGAATGGATTTGCCCCCGGACCGGGTGATCTCTAGCCAAAGAATGTCCACAAGTTTACCTGTTGGAGCGGTGCTACGTTCTATGCTTCTGAGTTTGAGGGAAACTCTGAGCAGCTGCACAATTGCAGAGGGGGAGATTGTGGCTGATGGCATCTGCTCGTTTCTGGAACCACTTCTGTTGGGGGATGCCGCTGGTATTGAGACAGCGGTGGCAAGTGACTTGCGACTCGCTACAATCCAGCGTTTCATAAAAGACAACATTAGGAATCCTACTCTGGATTCCGACCTGCTTTGTCAAAAGTTTAGTATGTCGCGCGCAACACTCTACAGGCTATTCAAAGAGGCAGGTGGTGTAATGGAGTATATAGGGAAACGTCGTTCCCAGGTTATTATGTCCGAGTTGTCACGTTCTTCTCCGCGGTGGGGACTGGTTCGAACGGTTGCGGAGAGTTACGGCTTTCAAGACATGACTCAGTTTACTCGGACATTTCGTCGCCACACAGGAGTGACCCCCGGCAGTATTGTAGGGAAACTGCCGCCAGCATCTCCAAGCTTCGAAAACGTAGTGCACGAGGGAAACGCGAGTGTCGTCAACAAAGCGCTGGTCATCTCCAATCCGACATACGAATTTTCAGATGTAACCTGAGAGATTCCGATTGAGTTGGATTGAGCCTTATTGATGTGTCCAACGCAATGCTATTTTTGACAGATGTTTCGCAAACATTTGGATCAGGTTGGCTTCCTGGGCCCGGCACTTGTGTGGTCCCATAATCCACATTAGCTCAGTGGTGTCAGAGGGGGCGAGTGCACGTTGGGATCCTGAATTGATC
>NZ_JBQFPW010000036.1:0-6626 GCF_056536585.1 Ruegeria sp. CK2 | reverse complement strand
TTTTTGATCTTCGGATATTTTGTGTGCTTCATCGACGAGTGTCGAGATAAACGTTCTAAGCAACCCCGTCAGGGAGCCATTGAGCACCGAAAGATTGACTTCATCAAGAGATGGCGCCATCCAGGAAAACTTATCACGATTAAGTCCTATAGACACAAGGCTCCGTCCTTCCCAACGTGATTTCCATGGTTGTGCATACGACACGAGCATTAAATCCCCTGCTTTGGTTTTTACCGAACGATCATTGAATTCATCGTAACGACATCCATCTCGGATGAACCAGATTGCCCAATAGTCGAGATCGGACCTTCTGATCAGTTCATTCGTTCTTTCGCTACTGCTTGCATCAGATTCCCAATCAACAATATCTATTCCACAGAGATCGAAAGCTGAATACTCGGCGTGGTATCCATTATCGACTGAGTGGGGTTTCTTAAGGTCGCAAAAAGGGGCTACCACTTGCGAAATTGCGTCAAACTGATGCCTTGGCTCAAAATCAAGGGTTGAATATTTGATTTGCTTTATTGAGTTGGGTTTATTTTCCATTGGAGCCAAGAGAGATTTACAACCATGTATTTGAGGGTTTCAGTATTTCGAAGTTTCTTGCTGGCTCTTCGGGATTTTGGATCTGAGCACAGCCGCAAACACTTTGGAGTTTAGCTTCACTCGAAAAGGGCAAGTCCACGCCAGCGAACGCATCGAGTGTTCTTCTTCCGGGATGTATTGAGCCATCCAGCCGAAGTAGTCGGTTCGAGCGACTCATTAGCTAAACTCCCAAGTGTCATGTTCGCCCAAAACAGGAAGTGGACTGTTCTGGGAGGATTAGTTAGCCACAACAGCTTTTGACAATGAAGTCGGATTGTGGAGCGCACAGTCTCAACGGCGTCGCGTGGGGTCTCAAATGAAATCCAGGTCATGTTGACAACACGTCGGAGCCAAAGCTGGCCGGATGTGATGTCGATGAAGCTCCGGACAGCCAAAGCCTAAGAGCATTTTGTTGATGGCTCTTATGCCGGCGGTGTTGGCACCGCTCTTGTCGATCACAATCTTCTTAAGCACTCCATTTGTCTCCAACATCCGGGCGAAGAACCTTGTGGCTGTCGGCTTGTTTCGTCGTCGTGAAAGCATGAAATCAAGGGGTTTCCGTGTTTGTCGGCAGCCCGATAGAGGTAAACCCACGTACCTTTCACTTAAATGTAAGTTTTGTCCATTCTCCAAGAAGGGTCGCGCGGTGTTTTGCGGCGACGTGCTGCTTCAGCGATTGCACCGGAATACCGTGTTACCCATCGGTTCAGCGTGGTGTGGTCCACAGAAACACCGCGCGCGGCGATGATTTCTTCCAGGTCTTGATAGGAGGCACCGTAGCGGACGTAAAAGAACACTGCGAACAGGATCACTTCCTTCGGATACTGTGCACCTTTGAAAGAAATCACAGACCAACCTTTAACTGGATAATGCCGTTCGCTACACAGGCGCTACCGCCTCGAAGATCAATGGTCAAAATTTGCAGCAGATCCCTTTACCAGACACGCTGCAATCCCGGCAGCATGTCGAAGACCGCATCTTTGGAAATGAGTGTCATGTTCAAAAGCTCCGCCGTCGAGGCCAAGAACCTGTCGAACGGATCACGATGAGACCAGTCTCGCAAACCCGCATGCAAACATATCTCAGGTGAAAGTGCCGCTGCGAGCCCACCTTGCTCCGACAATATGTCTGGCAGGTCTGTCACCAACGGTTCCATTTGGGGCCACTTACCAATCCTGACCTTTTGTCCTATTTCAAAAAAACTGATCGGACTGACAAACACTCCATCTGCGGCCGCTATTGCTGCGTGTGCTGTCGCCGACAGCTCCGCCTTTGATGCAAACGACCAAACCCATGTGTGGGTGTCTAGCAGAACATGCTTCACTTACCTTCCCATGCGTCGAGTTCTTCGGTAGACAATGGTTCAAGGAAATCAGGCGGATTTCCAACCTTTCCCTCTAGCACGCCCAGCTTGAACCTGGACTGCGGTATCGCAACCAGCTTTACGACCGGCTTAGTTCCTTTCGCGATCACAACTTCTTCACCGGCGAGCGCCGCGTCAATGAGTTTGGACAATTGGCTTTTCGCCTTATGGACGGTAAACAACATGATATTTCCCCTTACTAGCTAACTTAGCTAATCGAAATCCAAGTTCAAGTCTTATCTCTGTCCTCACCTTTCTTGGAACCATGTTCGTCCATCAGGCCGTTTCCTTGGCTTGGTGTGTTCATATGAAACCACGAGCGGATTGTGTCATGAGGTTCAAATTGTGGCCCCGTTTTGCCTTCAAAGACACACCGCGCAAGCGTGCCGCCCTGCGCCGCAAACAGCAGAAGGAACGTGCGGCTTTTCCATTATTGGCCGATCAGATCGCTGAGCAGCAACCAAGTGAAGATGAGGTCATGCGAAAACGCGCTGTGGATTGGAAGCGGCAAGAGAAAAGCAGCCGAAAACAACGCGCCGATAAATGGCGTGAGGCCAGGTGTCGGATGGCGGCCCATTCTTCCAACGTAGCAGCCGCCTTGCGCCATGCTTGGAACTATGCGCACTACCCAGCCGATCCGCATAGCGCCTGTAAACGCCAGTCCGAGATATCCGCTCCAAAAGGCCCAATCACATGACTGTAAAATCGACGTCACTTGGAAGGAAGGCCACTCGCATCTGGAAATCGGCCCAGCTCTATGTCGGTTTCATCGGGGTCCGCAGGGACGCAAGTGCGATGTTGCCAAGATCTGGCCGCCCAAAAACGCCAATGCCACCATTCACGAGGACCCAGGCGAACAGGAAGCCTTTGTTGTACTCAAGAGCGAAGAGAGTAGCAGCTTTGGCGATGCGCAGGTTAAGTTTCGCAGCGACAGGGTGATCTTGCGGCGAAACATCGAAGTGGCGTGGCAGGGTGTTCAGGCTGACGCCATGGGTGTCATCGTCCGGGTGGCTGATGGCGTTCGGATCAAGCTCTGGCATGATGGTTCGGTCACGCGCAGAACCGATATGGACCGGACAACGATCGAACTCGATAGCTCAGTGTTCAGGAGAACCAAATATACCAGTGCCTACATATCCGGCGATGGCAGCGAGGTTGAAACCTTAACATCCGCGCACGACGCCTCCATCACTGATGCCGGAGTACAATCCTTGCTCGATGATGACTGGCAACCAGGGTGAGTGCTTCCCACCGCCTTTATTAAAAACGCCACTGCACTCGAAACAGACCAGCGGTGGACGTTTCACCCGAGACATGTCCAGCATTTGTGGAATGCAGCATTCCAAGGTGAATTTCCGCTTGGTTGCCAAGCGGTGTTCGATAGTCGAACCCAAAATTGACCTGATGTGCCGATGGACTCAGATCGATATCATACTGTGTATATGTGAGTTCATTGTTTGAATTGCGCCCTGAAGCAAGTTCCACAGAGGCTGTTCCGCTCTCTATTCGAGTTGGTCGTTGCACAAAAAGAGTGAGAGTGCTGCCCTGTTGAAACGTGTCCGCGCGATCATATGCGACTTGGTAACTGGCGTAGCGTAACCGACTGAAGTCACCAATCAAACCTTCGGCCCGTGCGTCTGTAAGTCCAAACTGTCCGGACACCTGAAACGATGACCGCTCGTTTAATGGTAGAGACCAAGACACGTTCAAACTCGTGGATACGGACTCCAGCGGATCAGACGTGCCTGTCGATGTCATTCCCAACACGCCGTCTGTGTCATAAACGGACGAAAGGCCGAGCGTTATCGCACTACGATCAAATTGTCTGAGGTAGGTCGCCTCAAAGCCGATGTCGCCCTCACTATCCGTGGGGACTAACAGCTCGATACGCTGCGTCTTGTTTGCATAGATGGGTAAAAGCACACCCCTGTAACTCTCCAAATAGTTCTCGGCACCATAAAGTCGGCTTGGGGTTAACACATCTAGGCTTGGGCGCGTGCCTTGTGCGCGCAGCCTCGTCAGGTTTCGGTCTCGGGCAAGGTTGGCCCTCTCAACAGAAAAAGCGGCACGGAGCAGGGGATTACTCCAAGACGCTTGCTGCACAAAAGAGGACGCGTCCAGTCGAAAATCTCCAGCCACTTGGTCCATGGACAGAACTGGCAGATTGGTCAGCCCCTTGACCAGAGCGTCCCCACTGGCACCGCCACCTACAATTGCGACTTTCCCAAGTACCAATTGCTCTCCAGATGCAGTTGTCGTGGATAAGGTGCCGATGGGCAAAAGCGCGGCACGCAAATCCATCAGCCCATGACCGAACTCCTCGTTGTAGCCATGGGAGAAACCGCCCTCGAATTCCAGTGTATGGGTGTGTTCAAAAAACGAGTTATCGGCAGTGGCCAACAAACGATTGCGTAATTGCGGTCCCGACAAGTTAGGAAAGGCCTCCGCCAACAGTGCAATCGCCCCGGCAACTTGTGGGGTAGCCAAAGAGGTGCCCCCAGATCTACCATAAGGTGAGTCTACGTTACTACTTGCCACCTGCACCGCACCGTCTGCCCCAATGCACCATCGGGCAGCTTCCCAGCACGCGCTGGAAACTCGAACGGGTGTTCCAAAACTGTCACTTGCTAAGTCGTAGGGGACGAATAAGTTGATGACGGCCAACCAGCCTTGTTCAAGCTCCGGAATCACGACCGGCAAGGCGGCCAAATAGGTACTGTCCGAGCGACGGCTGTTGTTGTCCGCAGCAAAAACCACAACTGCTTTCCTGGAGTAGTCTATTAGGTCTTCTTCGAAACCATCCCGATACTGACTTGAGAATACTGATTTGCCTGCTGAAATCGAGGCCACAAGTATCCAGGAATTGCTGTGAACAATTGCGCCGTGTTCCGCCGCATCTGCAATGGAAGCTTCCCAGGATGTTGGCTCGTCTCCGATGGAACCCCAACCGAATAACCGCAGATTTGCGTTTGGAGCCACACCTTCGATTTGACCGAAATCATCAGAACCCGCAGCGATTGATGCGACGGCCGTACCATGATCGGCAACAATAGAGTTGTTCACGTTCGTGACGGTTCGGTCAACGGCTTTAAATTCATCATGCGAAAACTGGAAACCACCATCAAAGATCGCGATTGTCTGGCCAGCGCCCGTCAACCCAGCGCCGCGCGCATATTCCAATTTTATTGCAGAGAAAGGCCAATTGCTGGCACTCTGTTGTGCACCAAATCTCGCAGAATTTCGCGCATTGCTGACTGCTGCCGCCAAGGATTCTATTTCTTCAAAATCGCTTTCGGAAGTGAGTTTGATCAACGTTCCGGAATCATCATAGAGATAACCCCCGGTGTAGTCATCGGGCTCAGGCGGCGGATCCACCGGTACCGGATTAGCCGGTGGGTCCTCCGGTGCAGGTTCAGGATTGGTTGGGTTGGGGCCTGGAGAAGGTGATGGACTGGAATCTGGATCAGAGTCTTCACTACCGCCATCGCCTGCGAGAGAGACTGCCGCTGCTATTCCGAGAATCCCGAGAATAATCATCGAACCCGTTCCAACCCGTTCCGGAGGTCTCCCAGACGCCTGACTCCCAGGAAGAGCCGCTACGGGTGTCAGGTGCCTGTCCAGGGTCTGGCTGAGGTATTCCTCCATGATCGCAGGCCGGTTCAGGGTGATGTACGCGTGCGCATCCTCGAAAGTTGATGGATCCCGAGCATATTCAACGACGAGTAATTTCAAGACCTGTTGGTCTGAGTAGGGCGTGAGTTGGTCGGAGTAGATATTTGCCGAGACGGCGGTAGCCAAAGTTACAATAGCCGAAGTGGTAAGAACCAAACTACTAAAATAGCGCACGAAAATGCCCCTGCTTTACTTATTTGATTGTAACCATTCGGTTGCTATCACGGGTTTCTGTTTTGACGGGGCCAAAGCACCGCTTACGAACCAACTTCATGCCCTCCCTTTCCAGCATTCAACAGCGCCAGTGTTTTCAATTCGTCGCTCAGCAGGCTGAACTAGGGCAACTAATAATAACAGGTTCCCGAAGTGTACGGGGCTATTCTTAAATAGGCCCTAACTATGGTTTAGCAGCGTACTAAGGTGTTGAGACTGATATGCTCAATGCTTCGCAAGACTGAAGAAAGACAGAACCATGTTGCGACTTTTCATGATACTTTCCCTCATTTCAGCCTTGGCTGCCTGTGATGTACCATTCGTACCCTGCATTTAAGCTGGCGTGCCTGTGTACCCTGATCTATCGAAAATAGTTGTATACAGAATTCGGCACCCCGTAATGCGATCAGGTGCGGTCGCATGTGGGACTTCGTTCGAATGGCATGTTGCCGACCGCACATTCCGGACATCAAAAATCAGGTGGCAAATGGCGGGCGAGCGTAACAAACTATGTTTTGCTTCGACTGCGCCAAGGTCAGTTACTTTATGCTTAGACCAAGTTGACAAAGTGAAAGTCTGAAGGGTGCAGGCTTACCATAGTTGAAGGCTATGTAAATATAGGATTGGAATATTTCCCAATACAGCAACCGGGTTCTAAGGTTGGGTATGGAACGCATTGATCGGCCCCCGCGTGCTCGGCTGAAAATCGCCAATATTCGCAATAAATTCAGCCTGTTACTTGCAGGCCGAGTGGGTCTGGCGTATCATCGGTTCATCGGTTCATCGGTTCATC
>NZ_JBQFPW010000035.1:0-6923 GCF_056536585.1 Ruegeria sp. CK2 | reverse complement strand
CGTTGCCATAGATCTCCGGGCTCAGCTGATCGAGCGCGTCCGCGTAATCGGATGAGTTCGTGACCGCCAGCAGCCCGTTCAGCACAGGGGCTGTTGCAGGTTGGAGCTGGAATGTTCCGCACTTGAGTCTAATTGCTCCTTATCCTTGCGCTCTGGAACAGAGGCAATCGCTTGGCCGAGAGAGGAGTTCAGTCGTCAAAACCCTGCATGAGGATGGGTAAAGATACCTAAGATATCAAATGCGTCGCAATACGTTCCAAACGGAGCGATACAGGCATACCACCGGTAGCAGCCCGATTAGATAAACGTTAACTAACTTCTGCAGATGCCCAAATTTAAGGTATCTCAGTGGCAACAGGCACGCGCCCCTTGAACCCAACGCGAGCCCTCTGCCGGCGCCGAAATGCGCCACTCACTCAACGGGCGAAGTTGCGGCCCCCTCCAACTTCGCCCATTTTCATGCCACAAATCGGGACTTTTCCTATCCTGCTTCTGCCAAAACCAAATTGTATTACCGATAGCGACACGCAGTCCGGAGAGCAGCCAAGAAACCGGAGTACAATCTATTCCCGACCGACGTGTATTGAAATGATCTGCGCCGCGAATAGCTTCGGGTAACCTCTGACAAAATCCAACCATAAATTGACGAACGGTTGGGTTGAGCGCATCAATCGCACAATCAAAGGCGCAACCGTCAACTGGTATCACTAAAAACGCCGCGACTAGCTATGCTCCAATTTGGCCGATTTATTTGGTGCCGATTACCACGCCCATCGCATAATGACACTAAGCAGTCTCATGCCATCCGAATACATCTGCATAATCTGGTTCCAGAAACGGATCAGTCCATTGTCGATCCAATCCATCAGAAGCCCGAAGCAAGCCCCGAAGTCTTTCCAAACGGGGCGGCCTTTCATCACCCAGTGATAGCAAAGTGGAGTTGCGAGGAATTGCAGCACTCACACCTACTCTTCACTATGTCTGCTTGCCAAAGATCCAAAGGGTACACTTTGCGACGTTTTAGGGACGCTTAGTTTCGCATGAAAGCTGTGAATAACTGATTAATTCAGCCACCTTTCTTAGTGATAGCCGAGACGTTGCTGAACACAGAGGTAGCACTGTCGATAGGAGTAGTTGATCTGAAAATGCACATGGAATTCAGTTCGCGCGCGCTCACCTTTTTGCTAGCACTACCAACCGCTCTAGCAAGTTGTGCAGTCCTTTCGCCAAAGCAATTTGAAAGCGAACCGATCTCACTTAGCACGGCAACCGGGGTGGTGACATGCCAGCTATATACTCGTGAGTTGTTGGCATGGGACCGGGCAATCGAGTGGCCGGACCACATGACCGCACAGACCGCTGATGCAATTTGCAAGCAAGAGGGGAAGCGTAGAGCCGTTTCGTAATACGGACTTCGCTAAAAAAATGATTGGATTGGGGTCAGAGCTTCAAGTGTCACCGGATGAGCCTTGGGTGAAGGTGGAAGATATCTCAGTTGGTGACGAAGTGCTCGATCTTATTACTGGAAGATTTGTCTGTATTGAGGACATAGTTGTTCGAACAGTCAACTTGGAACGGGATGGTTCTGACGCTGTCTTACCATTGGTTTTTGAATCACGTTTCAGAGGTGCGAAAGTCGCAAACCGGTGGAACATCGTCTCTATCGAGCTTGTTCTGGCTTCATTGCCGTACGGGTTCGACAAGATTCTCAGTACTGCGAGTTCTTCTTGCGCGCCATCGGACTATTTTGACGTATTTTCAAGTAGTTATCTTGTTGAATACAAGATCCAATTCTCACGCCCGGTCTTAACCCGAATTGGCGGAGTGTTTTGTTTTTTCGAGTCCGTGGTCGACCGAGCCAGCCGATCACTTCATCGTTCCTCGCGTATTCCCCCCAAACAGACAACACATTCACTGAATCCCAACACTTCTCGGTCAATACTCAACAGGAAAGCATACGATGACTGAAACATTTAATGTTATCTTCCTTGGCGTTTTTGCGAGCATAGACCCAATCGAAGGCAATAACGTTGGAGAGAACGCGGCTGCGCTTGTCGGCCTGACGATTGGTGGTCCGGGTGACGCGCTTTCTGAAAGAATTCAAACGTTTGAACCAGGCAGCGTTCACTTCTCCGGCGGAACGCGGCCAGTTGCTTACGACTTTGACAACCAGAATGCTAATGAGACCTTTCGCATCAACGGTGGCGCCGATCAGGTTTACGATGCATCCCTTATCTACGACATTACGATTACCTACATTGGTGGATCGACTGCAACCGTTTCTGCAGTTGTGTTTCAGGATACTGCGGGAAACACGTACCTTGCACCTGAGATTTCAAGCAACGACGACCAAACCGCCTATGACGCTGGGCCAATTCAATCACTGACTATCAATGGTGTTATTGAAGACTCCGCAGGTGGGTTCACGGGTTCCCGAGCGGTCGGATTTGTAACCTGTTTTACGCGCGGCGCAGAAATAAAAACTCCAGAAGGCGTCAAATCTATCGAAACTTTAAGAGTGGGTGATTGTGTGCTAACGCGCGACCGCGGAGCGCAACCAATTCGTTGGGTTGGCTGTGCCATTCGTCTCTGCACGGGCGCGATGGTCCCAGTCAGAATTTCCAGGGGGGCATTAGCTAAAAACTTGCCTCGGCGTGATTTGGTTGTGTCCCAGCAGCACAGGGTTCTTATCCGTTCCCGAATTGCAGACCGTATGTTTGCAACATCTGAAGTATTGATTCCTGCAAAGAAACTACTTGGGTACCCAGGGATTGAACTAGCCAAAGACTTGGATGTTGTGACGTACTACCACATCTTGCTGGACAGGCACGAAATCATCTTCGCTGAAGGTGCCGAAACCGAGTCATTGTTTTGCGGTCCACAGGCGATGTGCGCTCTTGGCCCGTCGACCATAGCGGAAATTCGCCAGATATTCCCAGAACTGGACATGGATCAACAGAATCTTGCACGAGATGTACCTCCGGGACGTCGGATTAACCAGTTGGTCAAGCGGCACCGTCAGTCCAAAAAGGATTTAGTGCTGGGCGGAGATCGGGTTGCTCACGATGCCTTCCGGAGCATTTCTTGCGAGAGTTAGTGGCATACCCGAAGCAGTTGACACAGAACCCAAGGCTCAGGATCCATTGATTTCCGCGTGCGGCATGATTCACAGAAAAAAACTTGAATTGTGACATGCCTGATCTTTTCTGGCAGTAAAGCCCGATACTCTTCTGAAGCCAATGGGCGTGAGCCCAGCGTTTTACACGCTTAATGTATGTAATCCCCGTCTTTAGACGCGATGCAAACAAACTTGAGACAGGTTGCCAAGGACCATGAGGCTGCGAAGTGTTATCTCTTAGACACGAACCAACCCGTTCACTTTGATCAGATTGCGTGCTCCGGCAATCCATTCATTGCAGCCTTTGCCGTCCGATTACTTTTTCGATGGAGATTCACTGATGGAAAGCAGCCAAGGTGACCTATGATCCAGAAGATTAAGGTTCCAATATATGTCTCAATACTGATAGGTACGATCGCATTCAATAATAGTATCTATTCTTCAGTAAACCAAATATCTGGTGGAAACCTTCTGCTAAATTCTGTTTTCTTTGGTTTAATGTCTTTATTGTTGCTTATCTTGGTGGTTTCAGCGAGTAGGTTATGGCCAATTTTTCTAGTTATTCCGCTACTAGTAGCAATGGGTTGGGCCATGTCGTTGGGAAGTGATAACCAGAACGACTTCATTATTCCTTTCTACATCACCCAATTATTTGGATATATTTTTCTCATTACGGGATTTTTTAGTGAAACAGAAAGGGAAAGGCCCTGAATTTTTGGGTATAACTTTGGGGGTCAAGACTCGTTCTTGTTTCATAGCCAGGACATGACTGTTGCGGCGAGGGCGATTGCGGACAGAAAGACCTTGGGGCACCTGTTGTAGCGGGTTGCACCCGCCGCCAGCCTTTTAGCCTTCCGAACATGATCTCGCTCCTGTTGCGCCGTTTGTATCGGCGCTTATCATACTTGATGGATGTCGTTCGTTGCTTGCGACCAAGGATGCATGCGGGTACGCCGTTGTCTTTCAACGCTCCTCTGAACCAATCAGCATCATAGCCGCGACCGTAACGCAGGCGGAGACCCCTCAGCCACATTGCTTCGCAGTTTGCATTTTTGCATCGGACATAGCCTCTTCCCCGTTGTCACAAGAGTCTGACACAAGCCGATGGTGTTAGCCTCTTATTGCAACCCAATTTTTAGTCTTTTAGTCCTCAAACCCGGGCGGTTCAGTCACTAAACCGTCTCTCTCAGCTAAGCGAATGCCTCTGTTCCAGAGCGTAAAGATAAGGAGCCATTTGCCTCAAGCACGGAGCATTCTGGCTCTAAGTGCCGTCGGCGGGTAGCGCCTGCGGCAGGGTTGGCGCAAACCAGTCTCAATGAGGTCGTGCGGGTATAATCCGTGCCTTCCCTTCCAGTGTTTGGCCGAAGGGAGGCAAGGCCAGCACACAGGTTTTGAGGGCAGCAATGATTAAATCCCATCCCTTTCTCGAAAAGCTCCACTCCGGGATGATCCGCGGTGGGCGTATGACCAAACTGGCGGGTGTTGCCGCCAGCTATGCTCCGCAGTTTGCCGGAGCTCTGGTTGTTGCGGGTCCGCTGATGATGTCGGTGTCGAGCGCAGCGCTTGCGGATTGTGTTGCCAATCCGGCGGGGTCAGGCACGTTTGAATGCAGCGGCAGCGCGACGGTCACGCAGGATCTGAGCCCGCCTGCCGGGCAGGCGCTGGATGTCAGCACAACGGACCAGGTCAGCATCGTGACAACCACCGGAAGCGCGCTGCAACTGAACACATCAGCGGGAGATGGCGGTATCACCTTCACGGATGACAATGCCTCGACCTTAACCGGCGCCGCCGCCGGAGTTTCTGCGTTGAACTACGGCAATGGTCCGCTGTCGATAACGACCACCGGGCAGATCACCGGCTCCAGTGGTGATGGGATTTCCGGACGACACTACGGAAATGGCGTGTTGTCGATAACGAGTACCGGAGACGTCACAAGTTCTGATGGCGTTGGGGTCAGAGCGTTTAGCGAAGGAACGGGTCTGACCGTTAACACGGCTTCGGTGAGTGGAACAACGGGTATTCTAGCTACCAATGCTGATAGCGGTGCGTTGTCGGTAACGTCCAGCGGGCCCGTCACGGGCACGGACGACGATGGGCTCTACGCACTCAACGGTTCTAACGGCACGGATCTGACGATCACGACGGCGGCGGTTTCTGCCGCGTACCGTGGTATTTACGCGCGAAATTTTGGCACTGGTGCGTTGTCCGTAACGTCCACTGGTGACGTCAGCGGTGCGTTTGGCGATGGTATTTACGCACGGGGCAGTTCTTCGGGAACGGATCTGACGATCAAGGCGGCGGCTGTGTCGGGTGGCCAAAGAGGGATCTTTGCTCGAAACCAAGGCACTGGTGCGCTGTCGGTCACTACGACCGGAGATGTCACGGGTTCCAGAAGCGATGGTATTTACGCACAGGGCAGTTCTTCGGGAACGGATCTGACGATCACGACGACGGCGGTTTCTGGCGATCGCTATGGCATCCGGGCAAAAAACGACGGCAGTGGTGCGCTTTCTATAACGTCCACTGAGAATGTCACCGCCACAGAGGTCGGTCGCGGGTTAGGGATTTACGCGTCTAACTCTGCTTCGGGCACGGACATGAGCATTTCAGCGGCGGCGGTCAGCGCCGGGCGATATGGGGTGTATGCATATAATTTCGGCACAGGCAGATTATCTGTTACTGTAACTGGCGAACTCACCGCCGGTGAATCTGGTATTGAGGCGTTTAACTCTGCTTCGGGCACGGACATGAGCGTCACAACGGCGGCAATTTCAGGCTATAGCGGGATTACGGCCGATAACCAAGGAACCGGAGCGCTGACGGTAACAACAACCGACGATGTCAACGCGTCGGGTAGCACAGGTATTTTTTCAAGAAACTCTGGCACGGATCTGACGCTCACAACGGCGGCCGTGTCGGGAGAGCGAAGAGGAATGTGGGTTCGAAACTCAGGCACTGGCGCGTTAACGGTAACCACCACCGGGGCCGTCACGGGTTCCAGCAGTAATGGGATGACGGTGTACAACTCCTCTGCGGGCACGGATCTGACGATTACGGCAGTTGGGGTCTCAGGCGGTTATAACGGGATTGCTGCGGAAAACTCCGGCAGCGGCGGGTTGTCGATCACGACAACGGGCGCTGTCACGGGATCTAGCGGTAGTGGGATTCTCGCCTTTTCTTCATCCTCAAGTGCAGGTGCGGATGTGACCATTACGACGGGCGCGGTCTCGGGGGGTCATTACGGGATTAATGCGTTGAATGTTGGCAATGGTGACGTGTCGGTGACGACGACGGGACCCGTGACGGGCTCGGCTGGAAATGGGATCGTTGCGACGGCCTTTCGCGGTGCGGCCAGCGTCGTCGCGCAGGGTGATGTCACGGCAACTGGCGTGAACGGGCGTGGGGTGTATGCAGATGGTGCCAGCGGTGCCGAGGTGACTCTGTCTGGCAGCGTTCAGGGCGGAACCGGCGCGGGTGCGGGAGTGTGGCTCGGTGGAAGAGATGGGGAGTCCAACACGCTGAATATAGAGGCCACGGGATCGGTTTCCGCGCTGTCGGGCCTGGCGGTCCAGGGCGACGACGCGGATGACGTGGTGAACACCGCGGGCCTGATCACCGGCAATGTCGATCTGGGGGACGGGCGCAACAGGGTTAACATCCTCTCCGGCGGCCGCCTCGATGCAGGAAGCAGCATCAACGTTGGGGATGGCCTTGTGGTGAATGAGGGTACGTTCTCGCCCGGCGGCGACAATGTGATCCAGACCACCACCATAACAGGCGATCTGAGCCAGGAGGCCTCGGG
>NZ_JBQFPW010000034.1:0-8206 GCF_056536585.1 Ruegeria sp. CK2 | reverse complement strand
ACCCTGTTCGCAACGCCTCAACAAAGCCGTCTTGTGCGTTTGGTGGCAGAGGAGCACCACGGCTTTATCCTCGCACTCAACTCGTCTGCAAGTTACCTCGGCATTGCGGTGGGATCAGCACTGGCAAGCGTGCTCGGTATCAATACTGGGCTTTGGGCGCTGCCCGCTGGTGCATTGGGTCTGCTGGCACTGACAGCTGCGGTGACTGTTGCATTCGGTGTCATCAAGGAATGACAACGCGTCACACTCAGTGCGAAAACGTCGCCATGGGTATATTGGCAACGTAAACCCGGCTGACTTTGAAGAGAATGACCGAAGTGAGCCCATATTGACCGAAGCTGCACTATGGCATGGATGACTGCATTGTGTCCTAAGCGTATCACGTAGCAAACTCCTTCGAATGTGATAATACGAGACAATGAGTCCACAGCACCGAGATTGGATAGCGTTTGTCCGTGCCATCGGCCCTTTGACCCACAAGAAGATGTCAATGGCTCAGCTTCGCGCGGGGTGTGAGGAAGCTGGCCTCAAAGATGTTCGGACGTTTTTGGCCACCGGAAACGTTGTTCTTTCGTCGGAACTGCCGGAATCCAGTATCTATCGCATCTTGAGAACAGTGATCTCCGCACATGATTTACGGAATGAAGTGTTCCTAAGGAAGCTACAGCATCTAAAACAAGTTTTGGCCGAAAACCCGTTTCCTAAAGCGTCGTCGGAGCGCCCGAACCATATGTTGGTACTATTCATGTCAAAGAAACTAACAACGTCAGAAGTCGACGCTTTGGAAGGCTACGATGGGCCAGAGCGCGTTAAAGTAATCGGCAAGGAAGCTTTCATCGATTACAAGAACGGCGTCGCGGGATCAAAGCTTACACCGGCTCGTCTTGAAAAACTGCTTGGGCATTCAGGAACGGCGCGCAACTGGAGCACAATTGAGAAGGTGGTCGATCAAGCATGCCCAG
The DNA here is from genome assembly GCF_056536585.1 of Ruegeria sp. CK2. Lineage (NCBI taxonomy): Bacteria > Pseudomonadati > Pseudomonadota > Alphaproteobacteria > Rhodobacterales > Roseobacteraceae > Ruegeria > Ruegeria sp. CK2. The sequence goes on along the minus strand of NZ_JBQFPW010000034.1, from coordinate 7,244 downwards.
AACTGGATTCATAGATCATATTGGCATCGCAGTGCCGGATCTTCCCACCGCGAAAAGCTATTATGACGAACTCATGCCGATCCTTGGACTGAAAGAGTGGTTCAAGACGGAGCCGGAATTTAACTACGGGCCAGAAGGAATACTTGGCACACAGCTATTCTTCTACCAGGCCAAAGAAGCGGGGAGCTATTCACGCCATGCCACCGGATTGCAGCATATTGCATTTTCGGTTGAAACTCGCGATGTGGTGCACGAGGCATATCAGTGGGCGCTGTCGCAGGGAGCGCAAATCCTGAACGAGCCCCGCCAATTTCCAGAATACGGAACTCACTATGCCACGTATTGGCTCGATCCTCACGGCATTAAGCTTGAAGTTGTCTGCCACAGCAATAGCAAAGATTAGTTTGGCTACAACATCAAACCTGATCTCCGAAAGCGGCCATGGGTAAGCACGTGGTGAATGACGGTTTGTCCCGCATCTTTCGTGTTCATTGCCTACGCAGCGAACGGCGGTGTTTAGAAGTCGAGATCCCTAAAGGGGTATCGCCCCTTTCCCAAATCGACCCCTTTGACCGGGCGGCGTGAGGTTATGATCCTGTCAACGACAATGATCGTGCGAAACGCACCGAAGCGGAACACATTTTACCCGCGTTCTGGATCGCCCATTTCCATCCGGGGCCCTCATGTTGGGAAAAGGACGAGGCCTGTGGAAGTGCGCGAGAATGCTGTCTCAAAAACGATGATCGTTTCAAGCGCGCGCACAACGACCTGGTGAACCTCACTCCTGCCATCGGAGAACTCAACAATGTCCGGAGCAATCTGACATATGCGATTGTACCTGGAGAGGAGCGCCTCTTTGGATCGTGCGACTTCGAAACCGACAGCGATCTTCGCATCACCGAACCACGGGAGGACGTTCGAGGCGATATTGCGCGCGTCTACTTCTACATGGGCGAGACCTACGATCTTGAACTTTCCGACGAACTGCGAACGTTGCTGGACGAGTGGGATGGAACCGATCCGATCAGCCCAACAGAGGTTGATCGCAATGAACGCATTCGCGGTGTCCAAGGCACGGCGAATGATTTTGTCAGCCAATGAAGATGGTAGGTTGCGGTCCCGAGTTTGAACCAGTTCTCGCCAAGAAAACGCGTCTCCATCATAGGGCGTAAAGTGCAGACAGAAGCTCAAAGCCTTCATTTCGTTCAATTGCGACACCGAAGTCAGGCGGATGAAAGGTCTCGTCATTCATCAAGATGTCGCGGTAAGCGCGCAGATCATCTTTCAAAGGTTCGTTGACGACTACAGTTTCCTCGCGATTGAGAAGCTGAAGCAGTCGAAAGACATCACGGCGGTGCTTCGCGATATCACTGCGTTTTACTTTGGTGTCGCCGTCAGCACGCCTGCGTGTGAGATCGACGAACGCCCGGGCTTTGAACGGAATAAGAAGGCGCTCATCCAGCACGTGGATCCCATCGACCGGGCGGCGTGAGTTGATGAGCGCTTCGTAGTAGTCTTTGTCGAGCAAAATTGCCGATAAGCTGAGCATGTCATCCGATACGGCGACAGTCGCTAGCTCGTCGCCGACTTCGAGATCGACGCCCGCCTCAGGACTCGAGAAGAGCTCAAGCATTTCGGGATAGCTTGTGTCTTTCGGCTTGTGGAACCGGTAGAACTCCCGCCTTTCTGCTCCACGTTCCCGAGCTTCATATTGGCCTGCATCCAGGAACCCTTTAAGTGCGGATCCGAAGGACGGATCGACAACCTCAACGCACAGTACCATGTCGACATCGCGTGTCGCTCGAAACTCCAAACCGACTTCCTCAAAGATCAGGGCGCAGGCAGCACCGCCGATCAGAGCGTAGCTGTCTTCATGTCCCGCAAAATGTTCCCGAAACTTCTCTATCCCCGGTACCAACGCACACTCTCCATCAGTTGGGCAGCCGCCTCGACAACGCGTTCGTCCTCATGGGCATGGAACTGCATGAAGAGCGACAGGGGATCAGCCTTATTGTTCCCAGTGACAATATCTGGATCATAACGCCAAACATCGACGCCGAAACCGGCCTCGTCGTAATCGTCGACCTCCTGGCCAAATTCACCTGCCTGCAGAGACTTCCAGTCTTTTGGCCCCACCGCGAAATGTGGATGCCGGGGAGGATTCAGCATGGACCGCTCAGCGAGCGCACTTTCGCCACCGGCGGCAAAAGTCTGCGGCAAGGTTGTTCCGTAAAAGCCTTCGGGCATGTCTTTGGGACGAAAGAAGTGGATCGATTTGACGGGAGATCGGAGCAACGGCCGGGCATTTTCAAAAATCTCGTCCGGCGGCAAGCTGAACACAAGGAGCTTGCTTCGACCAAGCGGTTCTACAGATGCAAGCTTGTTCGCGCTTAGCTCGTCAAAAGCCCTACCAACAGTCATGGCAGAATAGCGAAGTTTCTTTGCGAGATTGCTCGGTGTCCAGGTGTCTTGGTTCGGTATCAGCAAATGTCGGAACAGCACGACCTGCGCTGCTGGGGACAGGCTTTCTGACGAAGTGGGCATCTTGGACCTGAAATACTCACGCAGATCCATCCCAAGAGCTGGAATGTAGAGTTGGTTGTCAGGCACGACAAAGGGAAGGGCTTTTTCGATGAGTCTGGCGCGCACATGCGATGACATGGCTTCGAACACAAAGACGATGACGTCATCGATATCTTTGCGGAGGTTGGCATGACGCTTCTCAAGCTCGGACGGGGTAAGTTCGCTGTCTTTGGGTACAACGACAAAGAGACAATGCGTCGAAAGCAGCTCTGCTTCGTAGAAGTCAAACGCCTTCGCTAGAAACATGGGGAGCTTGTCTTTGCGCTTCCATTGCTCGAGATCGATGCGAATATGAAGCACGGCTAGAAGGTAATTCCTCAGCCGGTTGCTCAGATCCTTGGATTTCGCATTGTTGCTATCTAACATGGTTTTGCACACTAACACTAACATAGTTAGTATGCAAGTGTGTGTTAGTGTTTTGCTTGATTAAGCACATCGAGCTCTAGTTGAGGTCGACTGCGGACGGCGAAAAGACAACTAAATACCTCAATCGCGGCGCGATATCAGTCGCATCACAACTGGAAAATGATCACTCACGCCACGACCTGTCACAGGATCAAAGCGGCGAGGCTCAATGAAGCCGCGGTCATCTTCGTCCACCATGATCTGCTCGGGCGTGACAATCGCGGAGCTAAAGCTGCCCAAGTCAGCAAACCAATTCTTGTCGCTTGGTTGAGACGGGCTCAGTATCGAAGATACCAGGATCATGTCTAGGAAAGACCAAGTGTTCCAGTTGTTCACAAGCCGGTCAACGAACTTGCTGGACCCAGGTGCCTCGCAACCAGAACGCACCAACGGCGAAGCGTACCAGTTCCCGATGCGTAGCAACCTTGAGAAGCTGTCGGTGGGCCCCTCGTTGCAGTTCACGTTGAAATCTCCGGCTGCGACGGACAGCGAGCCCTCTGGCAAACCAGCAACGAGCGCGTTGAGGTTGTTCATCGCACGAATGCGGCAGCGATACGGGTTTCCACCGGATGGAAAATGAACGCCAAAGACATGCAGGGTTTCGCCATCTGGAAGCTCGAGCGGCACCTGAAGAATGTCACGCGTTTTTCCGCAAGTCTCTTCATCACGATCGAAATCGATGACATGCGCAGTTGGTGTGCTGGCAGCGGGTAATGTCGTCAGCAGACCAACATCAATCCCGCGGCTGTCAGGTTCATCACTCGTATCGAGTTGCACCACGCGATAGCCGGAACCCGGGAGAGCTTCAGCCACCAGATCTTCCAAAACCTGAGCGTTCTCTGTTTCTGGCACAACGATGACTTCTGGGTAGGCGCCGAAAGCGACGATTGTCTCGCCCAACCGCGCCAGTTTTTGTCCGTAAACTTCATCGCTCCAATCGAGCGTTTTGCATTGATCTGAGAAGAAACCGCTCGGTCCGTTCCAGGTCTCGCAGTTTGCATCATGCGTTGCTTGGTCCATCTGCTTAACTGAAAGCGGCAGGTAGGTATCGTCACGCGGGTTGTCGACGTCATCAACAGTGTCGAAGAGGTTCTCCACGTTGAACGAAACAATGGTAATAACATCGGCTATTGCAGGTGTAGAAATTGAGAGTAGTGCAATCAGGCAAGTCGCAATTCTCATAGTGGCCTCCAATCAATACTAAAATATTGGGCAAAGCCTATCACTGACCTGACCGATCTGTGAATTGCCAATCGATTTCTTCCTGAGATTTGTGGTTGCGCACAGGGTCAGTTGAAGCGGTAACAATAATGGGACCCACAATCTTCCCTGCCTTTGGGGCCGCACCCAATCATATCGACACAGAAATGAGTTTCGTATCGACGTTGACCTATTGAGGGCAGCAAAATCCCAGACTCGCAATCGGTCCATTTTTGTTAGCAACAACAATCGCCATCGTCGCAGGTGGTCAAACCCCGGCTACCGGCCTAAGGTTACCGTTATCTCAGTCAGAGGAATTTGACGTGGCCAGTTCAATAATTGAAGAAGACCTGACCGTCGAAGGCAATGTCAGGTCAGACGGAGGTGGAGTTGACGTCAAAGGCCATGTGGCTGGTGATGTCAGCGCTGATGCGATTACAGTTCAATTGGGCGGATCTGTTGATGGTGCGTTGTCGGCAAAGCAGATCACGATTGAAGGCAAGCACAAGGGCAGCCTGAAATGTGATGATCTGAAGCTAGCCTCGAGTTCAAACGTTCAGGCTGATGTCATTGCCCGGACGATGGAGACCGAGCGTGGTGCCAAGGTTGTGGGCAAGGTCAATATCACCGGTGCGCAGTAGAACTCACCCTTAGAATGGTCTGTGGCCATGGCACTTTTGTATCTTTGCGATCGCTGGGCATTTATAGAAGCTTAGTGCGGCCCGAGACGCGCCGCGATGTACACCTCTCAGCAGGCCGATTACTCGAACGCCAACAGAATTTCATCACAGCGCGAGCGTCATTTTCGGTGGTTTGACAGGCCGAGCTCGTCCCGCATCCAGCTGAAATCATACTCTGCAACGGGGGACCCCGTCTGGCGGGCGCTGCGGTTCTCGATTGTCTTCAGCCAGTCAACCACCTCTTTCTTGTCCTTGCCGTGAAGGACGCGACCATCTAGCCTGATCAGCGATATGACCAAAGGCGTCCAGCTTCGTGATTGTCGCCAGATGTTCGCATTGTGGCTGAGAAGTATCGCTTGTTAATTGTAACCCTTGAATGTCCGTAATGATGTTCAGAGTAATTCCTGCGCCTTGTGGCGCGTGACTGCGTCCGGTTCGGGCCAGCTAGGTAACCTGTCTGGGGCAGGCAGGTCATGGCGCTTTAACCACTCTTTGATTTCCGCCCAGTGATCCTGTGACTTGGCTGTATAGCGACGCTCGTGCAGCTCTGCGATCCGACGTTCCAGGCGACGCCATCATTGTAGTTTGATCTTCAGCCCGTGGATATTCGACCAGGCAGGCACAGCTGCTTGCCAGTCGTCGTCACGGTGGGACTCAAGTTGTTTGTGAAGGTCGAAGGGGATTCGGTTGGGCCAGGAGGTAATGCGGAACAATTGGAGAACTTCTTTAGTTTATCCAAATGAAATTTGCCGTTAAGCATAGGCCGCGTTGACAAAACGGAAGCCTACCAGGCGCAGGTCCAATCATAGCTGATGTATATGTAATTATAGGATTGGAGTATTTCCGAATACAGCAACCTGGTTCTAGTATCATGCAATGAACGAAGTGATTGACCTTCGAAGTGATCGCTAAAAAATCGCCAATAAGGTGAGAGAGGGATGCGACGAGACTTGTGCAGAATTGTTGCTGCGGTCTTCACCCTCATCGCTACTGACGCATCAGCAGATTGCTGGCATTTTCCTTTCCCTTTCAATGCTTCCAAAGTCTAGGCAGCCGAGATCGTCGTGGACAAAGGGCATCTGGCTGTAGGATTTCCTGATATTGGACGCGCCTTCATTGTCTCGGTCGATCTTTCGGAGGCTATTGAACTGCGTCTTCAACGCGGCGACGTGTTTGCCAGTGGGCCTGGTTTCGGTCGTTCTGTGGCGCTTGATGATGACATCGTTGCAATTGGTGCTGCCCGCATCGGCAGCCATGGTACAGGTGTCGAGCAGCCCGCAGGGGTTTTTCATACCGGTGCAGTTTATACCTTTGATGTCTCGAGCGGCGCGTTGCTTTGGCACGTTCAGTCAGACAAAGAACGAGCTTTCGGTCATTCGGTCTTCATTAACGCTGACGGCGTCTCCTTTGGTATCTTCGAAGCGCCCGAGCTTGATGGTAGATAGCTTCGATTGCTGGACGCGGCGCCATCGCACTGCGGTCGAGAGAGGGTGTACGTCTCAATGTAATTGATGGGCCGTCGGATATGCGTGGGTTCGGTGCTGAGCTTTCGGGCAGCGCATCCTTGATCACGACCACGACTACTGCCAGTGCGGATACCCTAAACATCTGGATGCTGATGCTGCGGGCGGGAACCACGACCCAGCTTGCTTCCATACCAGCCACGCTCAATGGAATACCGGCTGGGAACCTTGCCGCGGAAGGTTCGACGGTCGCGGTCTCCGCCGGCGGCGGTTTCGCTGCAGCTGACGGTCGGACCCTCCTGATGGTTCCGGGACATTCACCTTACGAGATCGTAGGGGGAGGGCCGCTGGCCCTATCTGAAGACCAACTTTCGGTTCTGGTGCGCTCAGCGCCCGAAGACCAGCCCTACAACCAACTCGTTGTGAACGACATCACGACAAATGGAACTCTGGCGGAGGCAGCGAAGATTAATCACGTGGTAGGGGCAGCTCTGGAAGGGGCGACCCTATTCGCGGTTTTGGCCGAACCGGGTGCACCGGTGAGACTCTGCAAGATGACAACTTAGCTAGACAGGGCACTACTTCATGGCAATTATTGGCTCGGATGGACGAACAACAATTACAACGCCTTCAGGTTCGAACGCTAATGCCACGGCGGTTGACGTACCCAACTTATCTACAACAACCTACAGCGCTTTCAAAAATTTGCCTGGTTCAGGGTACGCGATCTCGGCCAACTTTCTGATGGCAGGCCGCGTCCGCATCACGTCACTCGCTATGTTGGGCTCGAAGTCTGATATTGATACTCTATTAAAGTATAGCCGATAACTATTGTTAATGTGACCATCTTTTGTGCGATCTTTTCAGTGGCTATGCCAAAGAGAGGGCGCACAGAATTCATGGAAATGAATCA
>NZ_JBQFPW010000033.1:0-9120 GCF_056536585.1 Ruegeria sp. CK2 | reverse complement strand
CGTTGCCATAGATCTCCGGGCTCAGCTGATCGAGCGCGTCCGCGTAATCGGATGAGTTCGTGACCGCCAGCAGCCCGTTCAGCACAGGGGCAACGCCGCCGCTGTCCAGCACGAAGGCCTCGTTCAGCGCGGCACTGGTCCGGCTCTGGTTGGCATTCAGCCCCGCGATATCGGTGAAGTTCACCCCGAAGCTCAGGACGACATCTGTTGTATTCGGGAACAACAGAGACGCCTGCACGGCCGGGCTGAGGCCTGCGAGTGTTAATCCGGAAGCCGTCGCGCCATCTGTGGCAGACACAAGGGTAAAGCTCTGCCGACCCGGGCTCAGGGTCTCGACCGACAGCGGGGATTGCTGGTTGACCGCCACCTGCCCGGACAGTTCCGCCAATCCGGTAACGATCACCTGATCGGAGGTTCCGGCCACCAGGTCCACATCGATCGCAAGCGTGCCCGAGGCCTCCTGGCTCAGATCGCCTGTTATGGTGGTGGTCTGGATCACATTGTCGCCGCCGGGCGAGAACGTACCCTCATTCACCACAAAGCCATCCCCAACGTTGATGCTGTTTCCTGCATCGAGGCGGCCGCCGGAAAGGATGTTAACCCTGTTACGCCCGCCCCCCAGATCGACATTGCCGGTGATCAGGCCCGCGATGTTCACCACGTCATCCCCGTCGCGACTCCGGACCGCCAGGCCCGACAGCGCGGACACCGATCCCGTGGCCTCTACGTTCAACGTGCTTGGCGACGTCCCATATCTTCCACCGAGCCGCACCCCCGCACCCGTGCCGGATCCGCCCTGAACGCTGCCCCACAGCGTCACCTCGGCACTGCTGGACCCATATGCGTACACCCCATTCCTGTTCACGCCAGTTGTCGTGACATCATCCAGCGCAACAACACTGGCCGTACCAATATTGGCGTTTGCAACGATCCCATCACCAGACAAGCTCATCACAGGCCCCTGCGCCGTCAACAACACGTCGCCACCGTCAGCGTTAAACCCACTGATCCCTGTTCTGCCAGCCGAGACCGCCTCTTCTGCTACGATGGTCAGGTCCGCACGTTCACGTGACGTTGAATCCAGCATGGCATAAATCCCATAACCATCCACACCCGTGACCTCTCCGGTAGTTGTGACAGTCATCGGGCCGGCGCCATAGCTTCGCACATACATTCCATCATTACTGCCCGAGACATCTGCCGTCGTGACCGTAAAACTTCCACCATAGTTATAACCACGAATCCCGTCGCCATCCGCGCCTACAACATCTCCGGTCGTCGTTATCGAAACCGGGCCACCGCCCCAATTGCGCGCAAAGATCCCACTTTGACTACCCGAGACCGCCGCCGCTGTAATCGACAAGCTCGTGCCGGAACGAGCGTATTCAGCACTGTTTTCTGCGAAAATCCCATGCCCGCCGGACCCAATGACATCTGCCGTGGTGGTTACCGACAAGGCTCCAATGCCTTCGTTTTTTGCGGAAATCCCACGGTCAGAGCCGGAAACCCCGACCGCCGTGATTGTAAGGTCGGTGCCCGAAGTGTTTCGCGCATAAATCCCCTCGCCACCTGTGCCAGTGACAGCGCCAGTCGATGATACCGTCAAAGCGCCAGTGCCTTGGTTTCGAGCCCAGATCCCTCTTTGGCCCCCCGACACAGCCGCTGCCGTGATCGTCAGGTCCGTGCCCGCAGAGGAGTTGTACGCCGTCATCCCATTAGCGCTAGATCCCGTGACAGCGCCGGTGGAGGTAACTGATAAAGCGCCAGCGCCATAGTTTATTGCACCAATTCCAGCTTGGCCCCCCGACACCGCCGCCGCTGAGATCGTCAGAGCCGTGCCGGTAGAAGTGTTTATCGCGGAAACCCCATAGCGATCCGTGCCCATGACGTCCCCGGTTGACGTCACCGACAAGGCTCCAGTTCCAGAGTTCCGTGCAACAATCCCTCTTAGGCCACCAGAAACAGCCGCTGTCGTGATCGTCAGATCCGTGCCCGAAGTGTTCTCTGCTTTGACCCCATCCCCGCTGGAACCCGTGACAGCTGCCGTGGACGTTACCGACAAGGCTCCACTGCCGTCGTTTGTTGCGGAAATCCCGTTATCACCGCCTGAAACTGCTGCCGCCGTGATCGTGAGATCGTCGCCGGATGAAAAATTACGCGCAGATATCCCGTCGTTATTGGTACCCGTGACATCGCCGGTCGCTGTCACCAACAAGTCCCCAGTTCCTAAGTTCCGTGCATGAATTCCATCCTCACCACCCGACACCGTCGCTGCTGAGATCGTCAGATCCGTGCCGGTAGAACTGTTCCATGCATAAACCCCGTAGCGATCCGTGCCCGTGACGTCCCCGGTCGCTGTGACCGACAGCGCACCACTGCCATCGTTTCGAGACCAGATACCCGCCCGGCCACCCGACGCCACCGTCGTAGCGAGTGTCAGATCCGTTCCGTTGGAATTCTGTCGCGCGTAAACCCCATCCCCGCTGGAACCCGTGACGGCCCCAGTGGACGTCACCGACAAGGCTCCAGTTCCATAGTTTATGACATATATTCCGTCTGTACCGCCCGTGACAGCCGCTGTCGTGACCGTCAGACCCATTCCGTTGTAACTGTTTTGCGCATCAACTCCCTTGCCATTCGTGCCAGCGACGACCCCGGTGGACGTCACCGACAAGTCCCCGGTCCCTGAGTTCTGTGCAACAATCCCACTTTGACCACCCGAAGCAGCAGCAGCCGTGACCGCCAAGTCCGTGCCGTTAGAGCTGTTCTGCGCGAAAATCCCATCCTCGCTGGAACCCGTGACAGCTGCCGTGGACGTTACCGACAAAGCGCCGGTACCTTCGTTTTCCGCGAAAATCCCATTATCACCGCCTGAAACTGCTGCTGCGGTGATCGTGACGTCGGTGCCCGCAGAAGTGTTTTCCGCAAATATCCCGTCGTCATTGGTGGCCGTGACGTCGCCGGTCGCTGTCACCGTCAAGTCCCCGGTTCCCAAGTTCCGTGCGCGAATTGCATCGGTGCCACCCGTCACCGCCGCTGCCGTCGCGATCGTCAGATCCGTGCCCCTAAAGTTCGTCGCAATGATCCCATTGTTGTTCGTGCCCGTGACGACCCCGGTCGACGTCACCGACAGTGCACCGCGGCCACTGTTGAAGGCCGCAATCCCCGATTTGTTACCGCTGGCCTTTGCCGTCGAAATCGTCAGATTCTCGGACCATTGTGAATTATGCGCAAATATCCCGTCGTCACCCGTGCCCGTGACATCGCCGGTCGATGTCACCATCAAGTCCCCGTTACCTATGTTCGTCGCACGAATTCCATCGGAGCCACCCTTCACCGCCGCCGCCGCGTTGATCGTAACGTCCGTGCCGAGAGGATTAAAGTTTCGCCCAAAAATCCCACTGTATCTGGAGCCTGTGATCTCTCCGCTGGTTGTGACCGTCAACGCACCACGGCTGTAGTTTCTTGCGGAAATCCCCGATCTGTTTCCGCTGACCTTTGCCGCCGTGATCGTGAGGTCATCGGCGACTCCAGAGTTTACCGCATATATCCCATCGTAAGTGGCGCCCGCTATATTACCGGTCGTTGTCACCGACAACTCCCCGCCACCGTCGTTCCGCGCAACAATCCCACTTTGGCCACCCGAAACAGCTGCCGCCGTGACCGTCAGGTCCGTGCCCGAATTCTTCTGCGCGAAAATCCCATCCCCGCTGGAACCCGTGACAGCTGCCGTGGACGTTACCGATAATGCGCCACTGCCGTTGTGTTGTGCGTTGATCCCGTTATCACCGCCTGAAACTGCTGCTGCCGTGATCGTGAGGTCGTCGCCGGATGAAGAATTCAACGCAGATATCCCGTCGTCATTGGTACCCGTGACAGTGCCGGTGGAGGTCACCGACAAATCCCCGGTACCTGAGCTCCGCGCAAGAATCCCATTTAGACCACCCGTGACCGCCGCTGTCGCGATCGTCAGATCCGTGCCACTGTTCGCTGCATTGACCCCATCGCCTCCCGAGCCCGTAACCGCCCCGGTGGACGTTACCGACAATGCGCCTCTGCCGCCGCTTTGCGCGTAAATCCCGTTATCGCCACCTGAGACAGCCGCAGCCGTGATCGTCAAATCCGAACCATAAGCAGAGATTGTCGCATTTATCCCGTCGTCATTGGTGCCTGTGACAGTGCCGGTGGAGGTCACCGTGGTCGCACCAAAGCCTAAATTACTTGCTTGAATCCCGTTCCCGGTTCCGCTGACTGCCGCTGACGAGACGGTCAGATTGGTACCGAAAGAAGAGTTCTGTGCAACAATACCTGTTCCAGCCAAACCAGTGACGTCGCCGGTGGACGTCACCGACAGCGCACCACCGCCATTGTTGGCGGCCAGAATCCCCGAAGCTCCTCCGCTGACCGCCGCCGCAGAGATCGTCAGATCGTCGCCGGATGTTAAATTTAACGCAAATATCCCGTCGTCATTGGTGCCCTTAACATCGCCGGTCGCTGTTACCGACAAGTCCCCGTTACCTGAGTTCAGGGCATAAACTCCATTCTCACCACCCGACACCGCCGCCGCCGTGATCGTCAGATCCGTGCTGCCAGCATTGTTCCGTGCGTAGATCCCATTGGCGTTCGTGCCCGCAACGTCCCCGGTAGACGACACCGACAGCGCCCCACTGCCGTCGTTGGTTGCGGAAACCCCCGATCTGTTTCCGCTGACCTTTGCCGTCGAAATCGTCAGATTCGTTCCGTTGGGACTGTTCTGTGCGTAAACCCCGTCCAATCCAGAACCGGTGACATCGCCGGTGGACGTCACCGACAAGGCTCCAGTTCCATTGCTATCTGCAAATATCCCGTGTGTGCCGCCTGAGACAGCCGCCGTCGAAATCGTCAGATCCGTGCCGGTAGAACTGTTCGCTGCATTGACCCCATTGCCTCCCGAGCCCGTAACCGCCCCGGTGGACGTAACCGACAATGCGCCTCTGCCGCCGCTTTGTGCGTAAATCCCGTTATCGCCACCTGAGACAGCCGCAGCCGTGATCGTCAAATCCGAACCATAAGCAGAGATTGTCGCATTTATCCCGTCGTCATTGGTGCCTGTGACAGTGCCGGTGGAGGTCACCCTGGTGGCGCCAAAGCCTAAATTACTTGCTTGAATCCCGTTCCCGGTTCCGCTGACTGCCGCTGACGAGACGGTCAGATTGGTACCGAAAGTAGAGTTCTGTGCAACAATACCTGTTCCAGCCAAACCAGTGACGTCGCCGGTGGACGTCACCGACAGCGCACCACCGCCATTGTTGGCGGCCAGAATCCCCGAAGCTCCTCCGCTGACCGCCGCTGCAGAGATCGTCAGATCGTCGCCGGATGTTAAATTTAACGCAAATATCCCGTCGTCATTCGTGCCCGTGACATCGCCGGTCGCTGTCACCGACAAGTCCCCGGTACCGTCGTTCCGGGCATAAATTCCATTCTCACCACCCGACACCGCCGCCGCCGTGATCGTCAGATCCGTGCCGCCAGCATTGTTCCGTGCGTAGATCCCATAGGCGTTCGTGCCCGCAACATCCCCGGTAGACGTCACCGACAGCGCCCCACTGCCGTCGTTTTGCGCGTAAATCCCGTTATCTCCGCCTGAAACCGCTGCCGCCGTGATCGTTAGATTGTCGGCTGGCGAATAGTTTTTTGCAAATATCCCGTCGTAAGTGGTGCCCGTGACATCACCGGTCGCTGTCACCGACAAGTCCCCGGTACCTAAGCCCACCGCATAAATTCCATTCTCACCACCCGACACCGCCGCCGCTGAGATCGTCAGATCCGTGCCCGTTGAGGTGTTTGACGCGTCAATCCCATTATTTGAGGTGCCTGTGACGGTGCCGGACGATGTCACCGACAAATCTCCGGTTCCGTAGTGCCTCGCATAAATCCCATTTTGGCTACCCGAGACGGTCGCAGCCGTGACCGCCAAGTCTGCGCCGGTAGAGCTGTTCTGCGCTGAAATCCCATCCCCGTTGGAACCCGTGACAGCTGCCGTGGACGTTACCGACAATGCGCCAGTACCATCGTTTTGCGCATTAATCCCGTTATCACCACCTGAAACTGCCGCCGCTGAGATCGTGAGATCGTCAGCGGATGAAGAGTTTAACGCAAAAATCCCGTCGTCATTGGTGCCCGTGACATCGCCAGACGATGTCACCGACAAGTCCCCGGCACCATAGTTCCGTGCACGAACTCCCCTTTGACCACCCGACACCGCCGCCGCCGTGATCGTCAGGCCCGTGCCCGAAGTGCTCTGCGCGAAAATCCCATCGGCGCTCGTGCCTGTGACGTCACCGGTGGACGTCACCGACAGCGCACCACTGCCTTGACTGACGGCTAGAATCCCCCAATCCCCGCCACTGACCTTTGCCGTCGAGATCGTCAGATCCGTGCCCGAACTGAGATTGACCGCGTTTATTCCTGAATATGTCATGCCGGTGACATCTCCGGCGGTGGTTATCGACACCGAACCGGTGCCCGAGTTATTCGCAGAAATTCCGAGGTTGGCGCCAGTGAAGGTCGAGGCATAGTCATCCGAGAAGGTGATTCCCGCATACGAGTTCAGTCGCAGCGCGTTTCCGGTGGTAGTTACGATGCTGACCTGGTCCGTCGTGCTGACATCCAGCGCCTGCCCGGCAGGCGGGCTCAGATCCTGCGTAACCGTCGCGCTGCCGCTGCATTCAAACGTGCCTGACCCCGCCGGATTGGCAACACAATCCGCAAGCGCTGCGCTCGACACCGACATCATCAGCGGACCCGCAACAACCAGAGCTCCGGCAAACTGTGGGGCGTAGCTGGCAGCAACACCCGCCAGTTTGGTCATACGTCCACCGCGGATCATCCCGGAGCGGAGCTTCTCGAGAAAGGGATGGGATTTAATCATTGCTGCCCTCAAAACCTGTGTGCTGGCCTTGCCTCCCCCGGCCAAACACTGGAAGGGAAGGCACGGGTTATACCCGCACGACCTCATTGAGACTGGTTTGCGCCAACCCTGCCGCAGGCGCTACCCGTCGACGGCACTTAGAGCCAGAATGCTCCGTGCTTGAGGCAAATGGCTCCTTTTGCCTCTCTTGATCCACAAGGAGAACTGTCTGAAACTCACCGCACGGGTTATTAAGCGAGCGTCCAATGACTGGCATCCCACAGCTGAAATTTGACACTGCAAATTTCGCCTCGGAGGACCGCTTTGATGCAGTCTCGGAAATGTGGCGGGGTTTCATGACGTTCAAAGATGATCCCCGATCCGTTGGGGATTTCTTCCTGCGTTCGAATTTCTCTTTCATTGGGGATGTTTCCTTTCTTCATGGAATTTCAGCACCAATGAGCTTTATCGCCGCACAGGCACGTGACAACGAGCCACTGGTTACGATCACGTTGCTGCAACATGGCAGGCGCGAATATTTCTTGGGCGACAGGCTGGAACACCAATCGACGGGTGTCGTCTACGTGACCCACACAGATCGATGGGGTTTGTGGGACATCAAGGAGCCGGATGATGCGCTAAATCTCTACATTCCGCCAGGCAGGCTAGAGTTGGCACCAGGTCAACTCCTCAGAAGCCGAGCGTTTCCCACGTCGAGACCTATCGGCGCAATGCTGCGGTCCATGCTTCTCAGTTACCATGAGACATTGCATCACAGTTCAGAGGTTGATGTTGGGAAAATCGCGGATAGCTTATGCGGTTTTCTTCAACCGATTCTTCGCGATGAGCCGGATTGTGAGGCTGCGGCGGTAGTGGATTTCAGGCGGGCAGCAATTCAACGCTATGTCGAAGAAAACATCGCCGATCATTCAATGAACCCCGAGCAGCTGTGCAAGCAGTTCGGGGTGTCTCGCGCAACGTTGTATCGACTGTTCGGCGAAGAAGAAGGCATAATGTCATACATTGCGAACCGAAGGACACAGCGCATCCGCGAAGAATTGTATCGCACTGTGCCTCGGAGAGGTATTGTGCGCGCTGTAGCTGAAAAGTACGGGTTCTATGATATGACCCAGTTTAATCGGACGTTTCGAAGACACACTGGCGCGACACCTGGAAGCGTGGCGGGGCTCCTGTTACCGGATACTGGCGGTTATCCGGGCGCTAAGTCAGCGGCGTTGAAAGAAGGTTCCCACAGCCTGCTGAAAGGGCCTAGTTTGGCTCAGCAGCTTGAGGCGTTTAGTCCTCGCGCGGATAAGCGTGCCAGTGAAGGGTTCTGAAGATGTTGACGCAGCCGCTGGCCTTGACCTGCCATTGGCTTTTGGACCGACGCCGCTTTTGATGAAGCCGGGACGGTTATTGCCTGACCTTGACGATATTGATGTTTTCACGCGCCACCGGGAGCCCACGCCCTCATGGTGACTCGTCTAAATGGCGTGCCGACGTTTCAATCTTACTGTATTTAATGCGCGGTAAAATCGAACAGAGTGATAGTCAATCTCAGCGTTACCGACAGGATCAGCGAAGAGCGGGTACAATATGCTATTGGATATGTCATTGTGCCCTTAACTCTTGGATATCAACAGGTTACCAACCAGCTGCTTCACCTATTCTGGTCTGTCTGGCATGTAACTTACCCATACACAACATGTATATTCTTGGAGTTAAGGCACAGTCCGGCAATTAAGGACACAGCCGAGGGATTAATGGCACAATTTTGGACTGATATTGCACAGCTTTTTAGAGCGTTCGTCCAGCAATTATGGGCACACCGACAGCGAGGGAGTTGAGAGCTTAACGTCTCCCCTGCACTAGTCTTAAACGTGATCAAGTTCGAGCCGCCAGTTTGCGAAGCTCAGATAGGTCGGTTTGGAATCCCGGTCCAGATGTTCCAATCGCGTTACTCCTTATTCTCCATTTCGATTCACCTTGACCCATTGCTTCGCCTTCAAAATTTGAGTTCCATTTTGAGGTTTGCTGCGTTGATGTTTGTGTTTGAGGAGAAGCGGC
Source organism: Ruegeria sp. CK2 (assembly GCF_056536585.1). Lineage (NCBI taxonomy): Bacteria > Pseudomonadati > Pseudomonadota > Alphaproteobacteria > Rhodobacterales > Roseobacteraceae > Ruegeria > Ruegeria sp. CK2. The sequence continues at coordinate 164 of NZ_JBQFPW010000033.1, read as the reverse complement.
CCTGGTAGCTTGCGGAGAGGTTGAAGCGGTCTGAGCCGAACAATGTTGCGCCCAGTTCGATATCGCCGAACAACCGGTCCAGCTCGGTGGTGTTGGTGAAGCTGCCGGTTCCGGTTGGAGCGTTGATGAAGTCCGCGGTGATGGTGTGGGTATCATTGACGAAG
>NZ_JBQFPW010000032.1:0-13440 GCF_056536585.1 Ruegeria sp. CK2 | reverse complement strand
ATGAACCGGAGGATTTGTTGACCCGGAGGCAGTAACAAATGCCACCTCCGGGTCTCTTGGGCCTCATTCGGCTGCAATCACGCCTGGCTCGCCCACAGTGTGGCCTGATTGGATCGCAGTGAGAACGCGCAGCGCCTAGTCTTTTGGTTCTGCGGTCAGAAACACCAGAGCTGGTACTGGTGGATCTCGGTGAAACAACCCAATGACTTGAGCCAAGGCAGGCTGTCTTTCGAAACTCCGGTGAGTTCCAACCGTTGATGCGCAGCCACGCGTCGGCGCTTCAGGTTAAACCCATTGCCCAGATCGACCGCGCGATCCGTATCCAGTGCGATCCGCAGCATGTCCGAAGAACTCGTAGCAGCCCAACATGTCCATCGGCATCTGCAAAGCATTCTCCGAGTAGCTGACGCTGCTGATTGCGGCATCCTCGGCAGGTGCTTCGCGGCACGCGATCTTCATTGTCTTGGTAAAGCCTTTCGCGCTCTTGTCCGCGGCCAGCATAATCAGCGCAGCGCACCGACGCATGCCACCCACAACACCATACCTTCCCCTGATCAAGCATTGTGTGGATCCGCTTCAACACGTTCGCGCACCAGGCGAAACTGTTTGGCGCTGTAACGCTCGAGCGGGGCAATCAGGAGATAGCCATCGCCTTTTTGACCGGTCGACCAGGTTTTGATGTTGCCGGCCTCGGTGCCATTGAGCCTATAGATGTGACTTGAAAAGTAGATGCCCTTGGGTTTCGGCTCGTAACTCCAGAAGTTTGTCCCGCTTTTGCCAACATGTCCTAAGTCGCCATACAGTTATTGCTTGCGCCGGTAATCGTGGCACTCTTTTGGAGGCCCGTAATTGGAGATAGCATGAGCGTTTAAAAACAGTCCGTCAGCTTCACAGATGCCGCTTTTACTTTTGCGAACGGACTTGTTGAGCGTGAATACCCAAATGCCATCGCAGCGGTGCCGGGTGAATTGGTCAAAGCCTGGTCCGAGTGGGAACGCGAAAAACACCTCTTACAGATCATCCAACGAAATAACAACTGATGCGACTGGCGACTGTATCTTAGGCACAACCGCCACCAAGCCGATGGGGCGGGGGTGGCTCCTGCTCCAATCGGCGTCGCGATGCGCCATAGTGAAGGTGTCTAAGTCTACTTTTGAGAGGAGCCACCCTACCCGAAGAGGAAGTCATCTTCAGTCAGCGAGATCGGGCGGGAATCCGATACATAAAACGTACCATGCCCTGACACAGAAATTTCTGCGCCGTAACCGCTCGATATGATGGTCAGATCAGAGTAAGATACACCTGCGATATCCACTCTGATAAGGTCAACGCCAAGTGCGAAGTCCTCTATCGAATCGTATCCAAAACCTTCGCGAAAAACAAATTCGTCGCTTCCGCCGCCGCCATATAGGTAATCACCGCCGCCGCCGTACAGGCTATCATTGCCGGCACCGCCATGCATGATGTCATGGTCATCGCCGCCATGTAGACTATCATCGCCATCACCGCCATACAGGGTGTCATGGTCATCGCCGCCATACAGGGTGTCATTGCCAGCGCCGCCATATAGGTAGTCATTGCCAGCGCCGCCATGCAGACTGTCATCGCCAGCGTCGCCGCTCAGTTGGTCGTTGCCAGCACCGCCGTTAAGTCCGTCATTGCCATAACTGCCAATCAGGGTGTCCTTGCCAGCACCGCCGTTGATCTGGTCGTTTCCGCCGCCGCCATTCAGATAGTCATCGCCAGCATCGCCATATAGGATATCAAAGCCAATATCGCCGTTGATCTGGTCGTTTCCCAGGCCGCCATGCAGGGTGTCATTGCCAGCACCGCCAAACAGTCCGTCATTGCCATCACTGCCATACAGGGTATCACCAAACGCAGACCCAACAAGCCATTCAATGCCAACATAGGTATCCCCGGCCGCTTCGCCGGTGTTCAGGGAAGTATCTTGCAGTGACGCCGTCACTCCAGATGTCGCATACCGATACGTCGCCTGATCGAAGCCTGCTCCACCATCCAAATGGTCGGCGCCTGCACCACCAATCAGGATGTCGTTGCCCGTCCCGCCGTATAGGCTGTCATTGCCATCACCACCGACGATCTGGTCGTTTCCAGTGCTGCCATACAGGATGTCATTGCCAACTGTACCAACGATCATCGGCGCTTCGTTTCGTCCGTGAACAACGACTGAAACAGTTGCGGTGCTTTCACCGCCATTGCCGTCCTCGACTGTGTAGGTGAACGTATCCATCAGGGTCTGGCCCGCTGCCAAAGCCTGAACATCATCTGCGCCGGTTGGGTCATAGCTGATCGTCCCGTCGGTGTTCAGCATCAGTGCGGCCCCATGCGCACTTGTGGCAGAAACAGCTGTCACCGTCAACGCATCGCCCTCGACATCGCTGTCGTTAGCAAGAAGCGTGGCTGTCTCAATCAACGTGACAACATCTTCTGTGATGATGCTAGCGCTTTGAGCAACACCATTCGCATCGAAAATACGGGCCTTGATGGCAGAACCGTACGTATCGCCTTGCTGCCCGTCACGAGACTGCCAAGTGACGACGAAATGGCCATTGGCGAGGGCTGTTACACTCGCCTGTTCTTGCAAGTTATTGGTAAACTCATTGACCAAGAACTCACTGACGACCTCATCGCCATTCGCATCAAAAATACGGGCCTTGATGGCCAATTCCGTATCGCCTTGCTGCCCGTCACTGGACTGCCAGGTGACAACAAAATCGCCATTGGTAAGGGCTGTAACACTCGGGATGCCTTGAGAGTTGTGGGTGAACTCATTGACGACAAATTCACTGACGATCTCAACACCATTCGCGTCAAATATACGAGCCTTGATGGCAGAACCGTACGTATCGCCCTGCTGCGCATCATCAGACTCCCAGGTGACGACGAAATGGCCATTGGCGAGCGCTGTAACACTCGAGTGTTCTTGATCGTCATTGGTAAATTCATTGACCAGGAACTCACTAACGATCTCAGCACCATTTGCATCAAAAATACGGGCCTTGATAGCAGTACCAGACGTATCGCCTTGCTGCCCGTCCTCAGACATCCAGGTAACGACGAAATTGCCATTGGCGAGGGCTGTCACGCTCGGGGTGCTTTGTTCGTCATTGGTAAATTCATTGACGAGGAACTCACTGCCGATCTCACTGCCGTTCGCGTCAAAGATACGCGCCTTAATCTCAGAAGTATCGCGGAACGGCCACTCACCAGACACCCAGGTGACGACGAAATTGCCATTGGCGAGGGTTGTCACACTTGGAATCCATTGATCGTCATTGGTAAATCCATTGACCAGGAATTCACTGACGATCTCATCGCCATTTGCATCGAAAATGCGGGCCTTGACAGCATACTCAGACGTATCCCCTTGCTGCCCGTCACGAGACTGCCAGGTCACGACAAAATGGCCATTTTCCAGTGCTGTAACACTTGGGTTCCACTGATAGCTATTGGTAAATTCATTGACCAGGAATTCACTGACGATCTCATCGCCATCCGCATCGAAAATACGCGCCTTGATGGCAGAACCATCGCCATCCCCCTGCTGCCGGTCGCGAGACTCCCAGGTGACAACAAAATGACCATTGGCGAGGGTCGTAACGCTCGAGGAGGTTTGAGCGTTATTGGTAAACTCGTTGACCAGGAACTCACTTGTATCAACAATATCATCAGCCGCGACAGGCGCTTCGTTTCTTCCGTGCACAACGATCGAAATGGTTGCGGTGCTCTCCTCGCCAAAGCCGTCCTCGATGGTGTAGGTGAATGTATCTGTCAGGGTCTGGTCCCTCTCCAGAGCCTGCACAGCATCTGCATTGGTGGGATCATAGCTGATGGTCCCGTCGGTGTTCAGCGTCAGGGCGGCACCGTGCGCACTCGTGGCATCAACAGCTGTTACCGTGAGCACATCCCCGTCGACATCGCTGTCATTGGCCAGAAGGGCGGCGGTATCAATCGAGGTGACAACATCTTCGGTGATCGGAGTGGAACTCTGAGCCACATCATCAGCCGCCACAGGGGCGTCGTTGACAGGGGTAATCTCGAGCGCAAAGGTACCGCTTTCTGAAAGTGACCCGTCGCTGGCCGTCACCGTGACACTCAACATGCCATTGAAATCCTGCGGCGGTGTGCCCGAGAAGCTCCCCGCAACCGCATCAAACAACAGCCAGTCCGGCAGCGCCGCACCCCCAACCATTGTTGCACTCAAGCTCAGCGCATCACCATCCACATCCGTGAACGTATTGGCTGGCAGTGCAAAGTTCACGGCCTCATCTTCTGCGGAAGACTGAGGAGGCAATGCAAGGGCCAGAACAGGCGCATCATTGGCTCCGTGCACAACTACTGAAACTGTCGCGGTGCTCTCCCCGCCATGGCCGTCCTTGACCGTATAGGTGAATGTGTCAACGAGTGTCTCGCCTTCCGCCAGAGCCTGAACATCATCTGCGCCGGTGGGATCATAGCTGATTGTCTCGTCGGTGTTCAGCGTCAGGATGGCTCCATGCGCACTTGTGGCCGAAACAGATTTCACCGTGAGCGCATCCCCGTCGACGTCGCTGTCATTGGCCAGAAGGGTGGCTGTATCAATCAGGGTGACAGCATCTTCTGTGATGATGTTCGGGCCTTGAGCAACACCGTTTGCATCAAAAATACAGGCCTTGATGGCAGAACCGGACGTATCGCCTTGCTGCCCGTCGCGAGACTCCCAGGTGACAACGAAACCGCCATTGTCGAGGGCTGTAGCACTTGGAATCCATTGAGCGTCATTGGTAAATTCATTGACCAGAAACTCATTGACGATCTCAACACCGTTCGCATCAAAAATACGGGCCTTGATGGCAGTACTGGGAGTATTGCCCTGCTGCTGGTCAAAAGACGTCCAGGTGATGACGAAACCGCCATTGGCAAGTTCTGTTACGCTCGTGAACAGACCAGCTTCAGCGACCGGGAATTCGCTGGCGACCTCAGCGCCATTCGCATCAAATATTCGGGCCTTGACAGTAACGCTGGAGAGATCGTCCGGCTGCTCATAAGACGCCCAGGTTACAACGAAATTGCCATTGGAGAGGGCTGTAACGCTCGAGGTCGTTTGCCCGAAATCGGTGAATTCACTGACCAGGAACTCACTGACAATCTCCTCGCCATCCGCGTCAAAAATACGGGCTCTGAGGACCCCACCAGTCAGATCATCGCCCAGATCATGCTCAGAAGACTGCCAGGTGATGACAAAATGGCCATTGGCGAGGGCCGTAACACTGGTGAGGCCCGTACCACTCGTGTCGAATTGATTACCAACGGTAACTTCATTGATCAGGAATTCACTGACGATCTCGTTACCATTCGCATCAAATACACGCGCCTTGGTAGCATAATCAGTGGTATTGCCCTGCTGCCCGTCTTCTCTGGACACCCAGGTGACAACGAATTGGCCATTGGTAAGTTCTGTAACATTCGGGGAAAATTGACTACCATTGGTAACTTCATTGACCAGGAACTCACTGACGATCTCGACGCCATTCGCGTCAAAAATGCGAGCTTTGATGGCCCAATCAGTATCGCCTTGCTGCCCGTCTTCAGACATCCAGGTGACAACGAAGCCGCCATTGTCGAGGGCCGCAACACTCGGAAACACCTGAGAGCCTTCGGTAAATTCGTTGATGGGGAATTCACTGACAACCTCAACACCGTTTGCATCAACAATGCGGGCCTTGATGGCGTAATAAGACGTATCGCCTTGCTGCTCGTCAGCAGAATGCCAGGTGATAACAAAATGGCCATTGGTAAGTGCTGTAACACTTGGACCGCCTTGATCGTTATTGGTAAACTCATTGACGCGGAACTCACTCGCGCCAACAACATCATCGGCCGCGACAGGCGCATCGTTGACGGGGGTAATCTCAAGCGCAAAGGCACTGCTGGCTGAAAGAGACCCGTCGCTGGCCGTCACCGTGACACTGACTTGCCCCGTATAGTCCTGGGGCGGCGTGCCCGAGAAGCTCCCCGAAGCCGCATCAAACACCAGCCAGTCCGGGAGTGCCTCACCCCCAACCAGCGTTGCACTCAGGGTCAGCGCATCCCCATCCACATCCGTGAATGCGTTCGCCGGCAGTGCAAAGCTCACGGCCTCATCTTCCGCGGAAGCCTGATCAGGCAATACAATTGCCACAACAGGGGCATCATTGGTGCCGTGCACAACGACTGAAACAGTTGCGGTGCTCTCCCCGCCATGGCCGTCTTTGACCGTATAGGTGAAAGTATCCGTTAGTGTCTGACCTTCGGCCAGGGCCTGAACAGCGTCTGCGCCGGTGGGATCATAGCTGATCGTACTGATCGTACCGGCGGCGTTCAGCGTCAGCGTGGCGCCATGTGTGCTCGTGGGAGAGACCGCTGTCACCGTCAGCGCATCCCCCTCAACATCGCTGTCATTACCAAGAAGCGTGGCGGTATCAATCAGGATGAGAACGTCTTCTGTGATGATGTTCGGGTTTTGGGTCACACTATCATCAGCCGCGACCGGTGCGTCGTTGACAGGGGTAATCTCAAGCGCAAAGGTGCCGCTTTCTGAAAGAGCCCCATCGCTGGCCGTCACCGTGACACTCAATATGCCATGGAAATCCTGCGGCGGTGTGCCCGAGAAGCTCCCGGAAGCCGCATCAAACACCAGCCAGCCCGGCAGTGCCGTCCCATCCGCAAGCGTCGCGCTTAAGGTCAGCGCATCCCCATCCACATCCGTGAATGCATTGGCCGGTAATGCAAAGCTCACGGCCTCATCTTCCGCGGAAGATTGATCAGGCAATACAATTGCCACAACAGGCGCATCATTGGTTCCGTGCACAACGATGAAAACGGTTGCGGTGTTCTCCCCGCCATTGCCGTCCTCGACCGTATAGGTGAAGGTATCCGGCAGGGTCTGACCCTCTGCCAGAGCCTGAACAGCGTCTGCGCCGGTGGGATCATAGCTGATCGTCCCGTCGGTGTTCAGCGTCAGGATGGCCCCATGCGTACTTGTGGTGGACACATCTATCACCGTGAGCGCATTCCCGTCGACATCGCTGTCGTTGGCCAGGAGGGTGGCGATATCAATCGAGGTCACAACATCTTCGGTGACCGGAGTGGGACTTTGAGCAATGTCATCAGCCGCCACAGGGGCGTCGTTGACAGGAGTAATATCAAGCGCAAAGACATCGCTTGCTGACAGAGACCCGTCGCTGGCCGTCACCATTACATTCAATATGCCATGGAAGTCCTGGGGCGGTGTGCCCGAGAAGCTCCCCGCAGCCGCATCAAACACCAGCCAGTCTGGCAGGGCCGTCCCATCCGCAAGCGTCGCGCTTAAGGTCAGCGCATCCCCATCCGCGTCCGTGAATGCATTGGCCGGCAGTGCAAAGCTCACGGCCTCATCTTCCGCGGAAGCCTGATCAGGCAATGCAATCGCCAGAACAGGTGCATTGTTCATAACGGTCATTAAGTTCTCCAATTCAAGTTGGTGAGCAATTGCAGTGATCTCGCTCTGGTCCTGAACCCGCCGGTGCCGCTGGAGGACCTGGCTTTGCGCTCCCGGCCAGTGTTTCCAGGTTTTGTTCCTGCGTTTTGGTGCTGTGGTTTTTGCTGTCTGATTGCCCGCGAATACGTCCAGCCAATTCGTCCCGCATCCAACACTGGACCCAGATCACCAAATTGGAAAATACCGGGATTCTATTTTTGAATAGACATCGGCTATCGTAACATCCGCCGTCAGGCTCGCATCTTGTCAACACAGGCTGGCCAAACAGGTGCTCAATAGCAGCGAAAGCGCGTCAGGTCCCGCTCATCCGCCACTTGCCACCTGGTTTTAAATGTCCACTTCTCGCGGTTCGCAACTTACCGCACGAGCGAAGCCTGAAGGTGCGGTGAAGGTCTGGTCAGGGCTCTGAACGACGTGTCCTGAGATGGCCACATAAGGCATTCTTCCATTCCATCGAATGGATCGCACCATCTAACCTTGGGATCAAACACCTAGTCCGATGTATTTGACGCACATCAGGTTGTTTTCCGTTTCGAAGTGTCGTTTTGTGAGCGCTTAGATTTACGGCTATACAGACTCCGATGACGAACAGCTCTGACCCAGAAATTTCTCCCACCCTGTATATATTTCTGGATGAAGGAGGCAATTTCGACTTTTCACCAATCGGTTCAAAGTACTTCACGCTTACAAGCGTCAGTAAGTATAGACCGTTCACGCTGCACACCGAACTGGATACTTACAAATACGATCTCATCGAGCATCGGATTAAGCCGCGCATTGAGATGGAGTACTTCCACTGTGCCCAAGACAACAGGTTTGTTCGTTCGGTGGTGTTTGAGAAGCTTTCAAGATCCATTCCACCCAACTCTGTCGATGCTGTCATCGTCGAGAAATCCAAAACTGGCCCCGCTCTTCGGGCCATAGAACGTTTCTATCCTGAAATGCTTGGTTATTTGTGTATCCGTCCGGTGAAGGTGCAGGGTTCATTGGCTTATGAACCAGTTTCCGCTGCGCATAGGCCCTTGCTCACGACCCATCGTTATCCGAATGAGGTTTGATACGGCACCATTGCCTTCTGCATCTTGCAAATTCAGTAGCCGCTCGACGTCTGGGATATCTCCAAACAGGACGAGATCAAAATGCCTGTCTGCCTTGGGGGCAGAGGCAGGATTTTGCACTTGATATCGCCGATGGAGCACGGCGAACAAGAAGTAGTACCGCTCGTCGTCGGTTTTGAGGACGGCCAGATGGTCAGTTGTAGTTGCAAAGGTGAAGTTCAGCGATGCAAAGCCACTTTCTACGGGCAGGTGATATGTCAGTTGATCGCCTTGTTTTGTCGCCCAAGGCTCGTATGGTTTACGCTCAAGAACAACCTTTTCTATCGTCATTGTGGGGATTCCATCCACGCCCATGGCATCAGTTCACCGATGCGGTTGATCTTGTGATCCGGTAGGCGTTCAAGCACCCATGCAAGCCAGGCCTCGGGATCGACGTCGTTCATCTTGGCCGTTTCGATCAGAGTATAGGCGATGGCAGCGGCTTTACCGCCACCGACGGAACCCATGAACAGGTAGTTCTTACGGCCCAGGGCAATGGGTCGGATCGAGCGTTCACAGATGTTGTTGTCGAGTTCCAGCCGCCCGTCGCTGAGATAGGGCCGCGCCTTGGGCATGCTGTTCAAGGCATAGCGGATCGCCCCGGCCAGTTTGGTTTTGCCCGAGATTTTGGGAAGCTGGGCCTGTAGCCAAACCTCTAGTTCATCAAAGATCGGCTTGGCCTTCTCCTGCCGCAGGACGACACGTTCTTCCGGCGCTTTGTTTTTGGCTTCCTTCTCAACGGCGTAGAGTTCTGCGATCTGCGTAATGGTATGTTTGGCGATATCCGCGCCGGTGCGTTCCAACTCGTCCACGAACTTGCGGCGCACATGTACCATACAGGCTTGCTCGCCAGCCTTGTCTTTGCCGAACAGCCCATTGAAGCCAGCAAAGCCGTCGGCATGCACGGTTCCAGTATAGCCCGAAAGATGATTGACGGGGTGTTCGCCCTTGCGGTCTGTGCTGAACTGATACCACGCGCAGGGCGGCGCATCCCCGCACCACGGGCCTTCATTGCGCACATAGCTCCACAGTCGTGCAGTTTGCGTCTTCTTGGGTTTGAGCTTGCTTTGCAGCTTCACTGGCGTGTCATCCGCAAAGAGCGCCGGGCCTGCCCTGACCAGTTTGCCGATATGATCGGCCAATGGCTCCAGCAGTGCCGTGCTGCGCCCCACCCAATCGGTCAGCGTCGAGCGGTGCAAATCGACCGGGGATATACTCCAGCTCTTCGGTGATATCTTCATCGATCTGGCGAAGGGAGCCACCGCACTCATCACATTCTCCACCAGCGGACAGCACCTCGTCCTGCCGTTCCAAATGGTCGGGCAATGGTTTGCGGCTGTGCTGGCGCTTGGGCGGTTTGCTGTCGGCCTCGGCTGGTTCGCTCTTCTGCGCCTCAGCCCCAACTGCAATCTCTGCATCTTCCGCCAAATCGAGGGACAATTGATCCAGGCTCTCGGATTTGGAGCCAAACCGCGTTTTGCGATGACCATGAAGTTCGGCCTTCAGCTTCTCATTCTGGTAAGTCAGCGATCGCACCTCAGCCATCAAACGCTCGCTGACAGCCCGCAGTTCGGCAGGGTCTTCCGGCAAGGATTTAAGGGCGTCCAACATGAGGCTGGGTATAACCGATTGCCGCAAAAAGGTGAATCGCCAAACGCCAGATCGCACTGATATCTTGGCCTACCCAGTGCTCAGGGGCTTCCATGTCTTTTGGGGCATCCGCCAGTCAATCCCTTCGAGCAGCATCGACAACTGCGCTGCTGTCACGCTGACTTTGCCATCTTTGGCAGCGGGCCAAACAAAGCGCCCGCGTTCCAGGCGCTTGCTGAACAGGCACGCCCCCTGGCTGTCCCACCAGATGATCTTCAAAAGATCGCCTCGGCGACCCCGGAACACAAACAGATGCCCGGAATAGGGATCGAGTTCCAGAACCTTCTCCGCCTGTGCGGCCAGAGTATTGAACCCGCGTCGCATGTCCGTAACCCCGGCGGCCAGCCAAACCCGCGTGTTCGATGGAACGGGGATCAAGGCATTAGTCCCTCAACCAAAGACAGCACCGCCGACAGGGCTGTCGTACCTTCCACCAAAATCCGCCGTCCATCTGACAACGTGATGTCCACGCGCTGTGCCGACAGCGGGGCGCTATTAACAGGAGGCGCGATCACGTGCAGCGGAGCAGATGGCAGCCCCTCTATCTCGACAGGTAAAAACGCCCCGCTGTCGGTATCCAGCTCCAAATCAGCCTCGTCTTCAGGCGCAAACCGAGGATCGCGAAGCCATTTGTGGATCAGATTGGTGTTCATCGCATAGCGTCGCGCAACCTGCGCAACCGATACGCCCGATGCTCGCGCCTGCGCACAGATCGAGCGCTTCTCATCATCAGACCAAAACCGCTTCTTCTGACCCTTCTTGCCCGCCATAGAGTGCCCCATGATGTCCACTATCGATGGTGGACACTATCAGCACAATCCATCAGCCGTCAGAGCGAGAAAACCGGACGGATACGATCAAGCTAACGTCTTCATCTATTGAGGCCGTACGTAGTCTGGCGGCGTCTGGCCAGGCCGTCACGATCCTGAGCGATGTCGTTTATCGTCCCTGGACGCTAGACGGCCGGCGCGTTGAGAGGATTGAACTGGCCGATACAATCCCGGCCATGGATGTCGGCATTGCCTGGTCCCAAAAAACCAAGTTGGGGCCTGCGGAAGTGCTGCTGCGAGAGACATTTGAAAAGTCGATCCCAAAGACTTGAAAGCCGAGTTCTGAACGCGCCGTGACCTCTGAAACGTGACGCACCAGGACGTCACCAATGGCAGGCAGCATGATTTCGCAGGAAGCTAAAAACCTGACAAAGGGGACCTTCATACCGCGCGGAGCATTCAGTAAAATGGGCTCTCACCTGACATTCGAGTCAGTGCCATTCTGACGTAACCTGGGCATTGGCACGTCGGAACGCGGTGCAACCTTACCGACATACCAGTGTCATCGTGTAGCACCAGTATCCAGCCTGTATGAAAGAGCGTCTGGATCCCCTAGTGGCCGAGCGCGCACCTTGGCTTTGTGACAGAGACGCACGGAAGAGCGAACTTGCACGCGGAGGGTTGCGGAGCAAGGCGCAACTCTGGTGCGCGCGGTCCAGAACATTCTTCCTGTGCTTCGGAACTTAACACCTAGAACATCACCTTGATCTCTGGACTTGCGCTTAGGCGCGCCTGAATAGGTTTGAGAAGTGTCGGCAAACGTTTCACCAAATATATTGCAGTCAGCCGCAACTCATCGCCGTAGGCGTGTCTGGAATTGTTGAACCGTCATCAGCCTCCACCGGTGACAATCGATCGCTGAAGGCGGCGCACGATGGCGCGTCATGGCCTATTGAGGACGTTGCCGATCCCCTACGGGATTCGCTTGACGTCTTACGAGGGCCTGCAACGGCCCCCGACTTGGCCAGAATGTTTGTGGCCGCATTCGTATTTACGTTATCGCGATGGCCACATGCCACACAAACAAACTGCGCCTGGCTCTGATGGGACCGCTTATCGACCGCACCGCATTCGGCGCAGGTCTGGGATAGGTGTGCGGCATTCACGGCGATGACCTCGCCACCGGCCGCAGCCGCCTTGTATTCAAGATAGACGCGGAAAGCGTATTTCGAAATCGAGAACATTTCGTGATTCAGGGCGGCGTTCGAGTGAACATTCCGACTAGGTTCTTCGACCGTCCCCATGCCGGATCGCGTCATGTTAGAAATCTTCAGATCCTCGATCGCAATCGTGCCAAAGCGGTTCACCAGCATGCGGCGCGCTTTATGTAGCTTGCAGTGCACCCGGGCTTTCTCTTTGCGATTCAGCGCTGCCAGACGAGCGGCGCGGGTCTCCCTGCGGCGTGACCACCTCTTAGAGCGGCTGACGGCCCGTTGAGTCCGTTTAATGCGCTTGGTTGTCTTGTTGCTGGGCGGCGGGATCTTTGCGGCTTCGCCATTCGATAGAGCAATCGGAATTGCGGCACCAAGATCGATGCCGATGGTACCACCAGCCGGGACCGGATCAGCGATATCAATTTTCGACGTGATGCAGATATACCACCGCCCGCTGGCGAAGCCGCCTTCGCAAGTGACAATACCTGTTCGTAGATCGCCTCGTATTCGGCAATGTTTCGACCAACTGATCCAACCCAGTTTCGGAAGGCGGACGCCGCGATTGTTGAAAATAATATTAGGTCGGCGGCCATCGAAGTGACCTTTTTTAGATCGCTTGCCTTTTGCGTTGGAAACCGCGCGCATCTTGAAACTGTTGTCTTGTTCTGCACTCCGAAACCTCGGTGGATAGCAGGAAATGCCTTGGCGCCGGTTATCAAAAAACTTGCGCCAAGCCTGGTCTAAATCTTCCAGCGCATAGATGAAGGAATCCGCTTGCGCGATGGACAACCAAGCCAATTCGGGATCGTGCTTCAGCTTTGGAAGGCTCAAATCTTTGGATTGGTTAAACTTGCTGAAATGGGAATCCCGCCCATGCGCGTCTTGCCCTTGCGGGCGACCATACAAGCGCCTTTGCTCATTCGCAGCATTGTACACCGCGCGCACCGCTGCGCAGGTCTGGCGCAATTGCGACTCCTGCTCGCGAGTGGGCTTAAGCCGCAACTTGTAGGTTCGAATGATTTGCATCGCTTTTTCCGGTGTTGCAGTCAGCTTTCAATTTGAGACCTTCCACCAACAGCCTCAACTAGAACACCACTTTGAGGCCTGCATTTGCACTCAGAGCGCTGGTATCACCGGCGTTACTGAGCCCGGTGGCATAAGAGGCTTCGCCAAAGAGATCCACGCGG
>NZ_JBQFPW010000031.1:0-14482 GCF_056536585.1 Ruegeria sp. CK2 | reverse complement strand
CCAACCAGTTCGGCAGGGCCGCACCGTCAAGCAGCGTCGCAGTCAAGGTCAGCGCATCGCCATCCACATCCGTGAATGCATTCGCTGGCAGGGCAAAGCTCACAACCTCATCTTCCGCTGAAGACTGATTGGGCAATAAAGTTGTCAAAACAGGTGCGTTGTTCATAACGGTCATGTCCCTGTCCAATTCAAGCTGGTGGGCTGCTGTGATTGCCCGCAAATGCGGCCACTCAATTCGACTCTCAACCAACAGTGGAACCAGATCGCTGAATTGGAAAATACCGGGATTCTATATTTAAATAGACATCAGCTATGGTGGCCCCCGCGCTGTCAGGCTTGCAATTTGCCAACACGGCCAACCAAACAGCCCCACAAGTACCATTGTAGAGCCGGAAATCTGCAATGGTCTTCTGGTCAAGGCGAGTTGCCCAGTCAGCCATATCAGTGCGACGTTCTGCCCGCCATCACGTTCCAACCAATGGCTGGAAGGGGATGCAATCTAGATAGCCCTAGAGGAAGAGCTTGAGCAGAACTGCTGGATGATACCCGGGGCGCACGCACTCGATCAAGCGCATGTCGGGTGAAACAAACCGTCGCCAGATCCAGTTCATCAACAATAAGGTCCATGACACGGACCAGATGATCCTAGCAGGTTCAGTGCTCCAACCGTTCCGGAAAGAGCGTGGTCTGCACCCTGTCGAGACCTTCGATGAAACCCAACATGCTTGCCTCCGCCTGCCCTTCGGAAAGGCTAACATGTCTGGGAGCTTTCACACAGCCTCGGCCCATTCCTGCCGTTCGCCTTAGACATCCGTCGCTGCGGTGCGGCCTGTCGAAGGAGACATTCGCTGCGACTGAAAAAACTCAACGCAAGCGCTTTAGCCAGCGTTGTTTTGCCGGACCCACTTTTGCCAGACTACCGGCTCCCGGCGGGATGACCGTCAGGGCATTGGCCTCCAATCGGGCCTCAGGCATTGGGAGTTTGGTTCTTGCGGCCTCGGGCGGTGTCTGCTCCAGAAACCGGTTCAGAGAGGTCCAAGCCGTCCGCGCCCGCTCAATCATGCCCCACTGCCTGACCGCCTGCTCAACCAGCGCCAGTGCCCGGCCCAACAGGATTGATCCTGCGATCATTGCCCCCGGGGTCAGCTCATTGCGCAGCACCAGCCACGCCCCCAAGGCCAGCATGGCCGATTGCAGGAACAGCCGCAGTGATTTGGTCAGGGCAGTAAAGCTGCCGGTCCAGTCACTGGCTGCAATCGTCTGACGCAACGCCTCCGTGCGCTGCCGCAACCAGCGCAGGGAGATATCGCCCTGCATGCCCTGCGCGCGCGCCACCTTGCGGTGGGTCAGCATCTGGTTCAGCAAGGCAATCAAGATCAGCAGGACCGCGCCACCCACTGACAACCATCCCAGCAGCGGATGGAACACAAAGATCGCCGCCAAAAACACCGGTGTCCAGGGAATGTCCATTACGGCCAACAACACCGGCGACGCACAGAGGAATTGAATGGATTCCAAATCGCGCAGGGCTGTGGCTGGCGCCGATCGCGCCTGTGGATGCAGCGACCGGCGCATAGTGGCGTCAAACACGCGCTCGTCCAGTTGCGACTGAAACCGCGCGCCAAACCGCGCCACAATACGCCCCCGCGCAAAATCCAGCATCGCCATCAGGCCGTAGAGCAGAGCGACCAGCAGGAACAAAGCCGTCAGAGTTTCGACGGCACGCGAGGACAGAACACGGTCATAGACCTGCAACATGAACAACGGTTCCGTCAGCATCAGCAGGTTGACAAAAACGCTGAAGAGCAATGCCAGTGCCAGGAAGGTCAAACCCTGATTGCGGGCCTCGTGTAGTTCATGTCGGGCGGGTTGAGAAATAAAGGATTGAGGCTTCATGAGTTAGGTGGCTCTAATTTTTGCGTAGGGGTTCAGTTTTTAGCCCGGTCGCATTTCCAAGAATTTTTGCCCCAGATACTGCTGATATGGGAACTCTTTGATAGAAATAGACAATTTTGCTTTGCGGCTGTCGCAGCGGAGCACCAAATAGGATTTCTGGATGCACTATTTGTGCCTTTGGTAAGCGCCTTGGGGTCAAGGTAGGTCTAAATTTGTTCAGAAAACGTTGATTCAATTCGTGCAGTTCGCCGCTCACAACAGCTCTTGACCCTGGTTGGCCGATAGCGCTGAAACGGGCCCCACAATACAAGCAAGGAAGCCAGCCAAAATCGTCGGCGGTAAACGCCGAGACCGTTCGTCATTGGAGAATGAGGCAGGCGGGGAACCTTCTTCCCAGTTTCTAAAGTCGGTCAATTTTGATCATGCCCATTTATTTATTCAGCGGACCAATGCACTACTCGTATTGATACCATTTCCTTCAGGACGCCGCTTACCTCACACGGTATTTTTGTAACGAGTACACTCAACGACCTTGCGCTGAAGTTCCAATTCCCAACTTCTATTTAATGAAAGATTTTGACTATGCTTCGGAGGTGTTGAACCCAACGGGCCACCTTCAATTGAGTTCTGCGAGCAATCACCAAACGAAATCACATACTGTACTCATCTACTGGCTTGTGCCTGGCCAGGTCTTGAATGAAGCCCCGTTTTTGTCGGGGCGCGGAGAATTGTGGAGGTACCGAAGCGTAACCACGTGACGCTTAAGCCAGCATCCTAAATGGTCAGCGAGGCGAATTCCTTTCTCCTTGGGATTGCCGTCTCAGGTAAGATCACACCCCCCTCCCCAACCGCACCAACACCAGAATCCAATCAATCCGGTTGGAACGATAGGAAAATTTATGGTGTTTCTGCAATCTGCACAGAAACTAAAACAAGACTTCACGCACATCACTATCAACTCCGGCCAGCGACCCGTTGCGCGCCAACACGCCCAAGTTCACGCTTTCCCTTTGGCTGAGCGGGTGTGTACGCTATTGCCATATCGTCTATCAACATGGCGACAATTGCCATCAACGAAAGCCAATTTGAGGGCAAACACAACACCACTGTAAGCAGGCAGAGCACGCAATACACAAATGTCTGGAAACTGAACTGTCAGAGACTGTGAACCTGTTGAGGTTTTCAAGTTCTACCAAAGAGCTTTTCAATATCGGCAAGTTTCAATTCCACATAGGTTGGCCGCCCGTGGTTGCATTGACCGGAATGAGGTGTTGCCTCCATTTCACGTAGTAATGCGTTCATTTCTTCTGCGCGCATCCAACGCCCTGATCGAATAGATCCGTGACAAGCAACACGACTCAGGATGGCATCAATCTTGGCTTGTACGATTTGGCTTTCACCTTGGTCTGAGAGCTCGTCCAAAACGTCGAGAAGTAGAGAGCGTGCATCGACTTCACCTAAAATAGCTGGTGTTTCTCGCACAGCGATGGCACTTCCCCCGAATTGTTCGATGGTCAAGCCCACACCACTAAGCTCCTCAGCCACTTCCATTAGTCGAGAGCAATCTTCATCCAAAAGCTCCACGATATCCGGAATCAAAAGTACCTGGGCAGCGATGCCGTCTTTCGCCATCTGTTGTTTAAGTTTCTCGTAGACCAGTCTTTCATGTGCCGCATGTTGGTCTACGATCACCATTCCATCAGACGTTTGCGCGATAATGTAGTTTTCATGCACCTGCCCGCGGGCAGCACCAAGCGGAAGGCTTTCTGTTGGCACTTCAGCTTCTTGGGTAGGCGCTGGGTCAGATGCGGGAGAACTCTCTTGAACGCTGAGCTCCGGAGTGTTTCCACTCAGCTCATTGGCAAAGTCTTCAAACGCGGGAGCTTGAGCCTGGTATGCCGCTGTCCGCGCCGCCTTGGATGGCCGATCCATTTGATAGTCTCGGGCTGGGCCGGGCTTTATTGGCTCCGGTCTCATCGCACCCAGGGTTGCATCAGAAACAGTGGTTGACGCCCTATGCCCTGCATCAGCCAGAGCATGCTTCAAAGCCGAGACGATCAACCCTCGAGCCACACCTGGGTCGCGGAACCGAACCTCAGATTTCGCAGGATGCACATTGACGTCCACCAGTGTGGGTTCGCAGTCTATGAAGAGTGCCGCAGCGGGGTGGCGATCGCGACTTAGAAAATCGGAATAGGCCGCCCGAAGCGCCCCTATCAACATCTTGTCACGTACCGGACGACCGTTGACGAAAAGGAATTGCGCCACTGCAGCACCGCGGGAATATGTTGGAAGGGCCGCATATCCATAAAGCCGAAGCCCATCCCGTGTCGCATCGATCCGCAATGCGTTGTCCGCGAAGTCTCTGCCCAGCACTTTCGCAAGCCTCGCGTGCAGTGCATCAAACAAGTCGCCACTCTCACGATCTGCCCGGAAGACAACACGTCCCTCGCCTCCACCAGACACGTCTCGCAAGACAAACGTAATTGAGGGTTCGGTCATGGAGAGCCGCTTAACAACATCTGAAATCGCTTGTGCCTCTGCGCGATCAGTGCGCATGAACTTCAGGCGTGCCGGGGTTGCGAAGAACAGGTCACGGAGTTCCACAACTGTGCCAGTGCGTAGGGCCGCAGGCTTTACAGCTTCCATGTTTCCGCCAGAAATGTGAATTGAGGCTGCTTCTCCATCTGCCACACGACTTGTGATTGTCAGACGCCCCACAGCTCCAAGAGAAGGCAGAGCCTCTCCACGAAATCCAAAGGTGTTAATGTTCAGTAAGTCGGATCCGTCAATCTTGGACGTTGCATGACGAGCCAGGGCTAACGGCAGATCCTCGGCAGGTATCCCGTACCCATCGTCAGTGACACGGATCAGTGTTTTGCCGCCGTCAGCAATATCGATTGTAACCCGGGTCGCCATTGCATCAATCGCGTTCTCGATCAGTTCCTTCACAGCCGACGCAGGGCGCTCGACCACTTCGCCGGCAGCAATGCGGTTAATCGCTGCATCATCGAGTTGGTGGATACGCGGAGCAATTTTGGATTCTACACTTTCACTGATCATCTCGAAGGTTCCTGCAAAATCTCAAATCATGAAGTCCCAAACCTGGAACGTCGCGAAACAAAGTAGAACAAAAGAAGAACTATGACAATCGGCTGCCCGAAGACGGAGACTATCTACTCAGTTCAATTTCGTCCTCCGAAATCGGCGATCGGGACGGCAAGGAGTTAGAGAGTCAGGCGGAAAGGGACTGCTCTTCCGGGGTTGCTTTCGCAGAATGCGGGGCCAGCAGTCTAGCAGCCCATCACACGATTGACCTTTCGAGAGGTATGTGCCGAGACCGTTTCGAACGCGCAGGAATAATTGGCCAATGCAAGGGGCTTGAACCGAATAGGGTGCCATGTTTGATTTATGACCTTTTGCTGGTAGCCGCCGCGATTTTCTTGTCGGTGTTGTACTGGCTTAAAGAGTACACGGCCCAAATTGCCGCGGGTATCCATCCGATGAGTGTCAGCTGCAAAACCAAACAGAAAATGCCTTGGATTGGCCTTTTGATTGTGAAAAACACTACAAAGGGCAGCAATAGAGCCAGTATCAATCTCATGTTCTAAGTCCTTCATTCTTTGTGAAAGGTGTGAGCAACTTCCGATACTCTGCGACTATCCACGCATAGAACCAGATAGTGGTGTCCGGAAATACTCCAATCCTATATTTAAATAGTCATCCGCTATGGCGACACCAGACTATTTGGATTCGCAGGGCTCTACTGCTTGTTCTCTGGACCCCGATGAGAAAAATTCACCGTCGTGCGAAAACGCAAAGCTGTTGCTTACGAAGAACCCGTTTGGGTTTCTGCTCAACAGAAGGAATCCTGAATTTACAAAAGGCGGTATGGGCGACGGCCGCTTGTCAAATTCATAAGTACCGGCAGCAATCAGCTCAACTTTCTTTAGCAGAAACTGTACATAGACCCAGTCGGTCCGGCGTTGAAAAACTAAGGCGTTAGATTCCCTTCAGCTTCTTGAGAAATAACAATATTTTTGCAGATGCTAGATTCTCGCATTGGCAAATGTCACCCTTAGGTCAATACGTAAGTATTGCAGTAGTGCCAGACTGCTCTGCGCCCAACATCCTCCCGATACACATAAGCCGAAACCGAGGGAGGTGGCGATGATAGTAACCGCTCATGCCCATGAAATTGAGGCAAACGCCGAACTATTTGACCAAATGTATCAACTGCGCGCGAGACAGTTTAAGGATAGGAGAGACTGGCAAGTTCATGTCGAAAACGGTCGTGAGAAAGACGTATTCGATACCATGAACCCGCTTTACGTCTGTGTCACAACCGACGATCACAAGCTCTTGGCATCGCTTCGCTTACTTCCTACAACCGGGCCGCACATGTTGTCGGATGTCTTCCCAGAAGTGATGGGACGCGCGGGGATTGTGCGGAACCCACTGGTTATCGAAAGCTCTCGGTTTTGCGTAGATACGCAAGCGATGAAAGGCTCGGGCACCGGCGGCGTCAATATCGTGACACGTGAGTTACTCATGGGACTGTTTCAAACCGCCAAAGGCGCTGGAATGACTCATGTCATATCAGTGTACGACGTCTTTATGGAGCGCATACTGAGAAGGTCAGGATGCCCTTTCGAGCGTCTTGGACCCATCGTTAAGTATGACGGTTTAAAAACCGTGGCCGGCATGTGTGAGGCCTCCGATGAGGTGATTGCCACCATTTCCTCAAAACATCCGATAACCGCCGCCAGGGCTGCAACCTTCTGAAAGCCAACAGAAGAGCCGCCTAGTTGGGGTCGATGAATACTTGAAAAGAGTAACGGAAGGGAACGGTTTTCGCATCAATGTCGCGACTATCGGAAGCGAATTGTCGGCCGTCGACTAGGCAACAAAATGATACATGTACTCTTCGTGGATTCTAACGTTCCAGGTTTCGACACGATGCGAATAGCCCTAGATCGGGGCTATGTCGTGTCGTTCCTCCAGCCCAAACATCGACTATACACCGACACGGATTTAACCAAGTCCGTCAAAGCAGGCGTTCACAATCTCATATCAATTGAAGATCCGACTTCGTTTTATGAAGTAGCCCGCGCGATGGCCTTAATTCAATCAATTCTACCGATCGACGGCGTCATCACGCAGCTCGAACCTTGTGTCGATGCTGTAGCAAAGGCTTGTGTCGTACACAACATCCGCTTTACAAATGCAACCGCCGTTCAAAACTCAAAGAATAAACGCAAAGCCCGTGAGCTAGTCGAGCAAACCAAGCTTAAGTCCGGGTTTCACGCTATTGGTAAGACAGCCGACGACGTTGGCAAGATAGCAGCGCGTTACGGAAAGCCCGTTGTCGTAAAACCCCAGGTGGCATTTGATAGCATCTTACCTGTCGCTGCTCAAACATCGCAGGAGGCCAAACAGGCTGCTCAAGATATCCTAGACAGGATAGACGACCTTGCACCGGAAATCAGGGGTCAAATCGCAAACGGCCTCCTTGTAGAGGAATTGCTCGTTGGCCCCCTCGTCTCCATAGAGCTAGGCTTGCTCGATGGTGAATTCTTCCGCTTCATGATCTCTGGTCGACCAAGGGCCAAGGCCAATGATTGCATCAAAATGGGTACCTCAATGCCCGCCCAAATATCCTTCGAGGATCAAGAAAACTGCTGCGTGTATGCCGAACAGGTCGCCAAAGCACTTGGCTTGGATATAGGCATCTTTCACATTGAAATGATCCTTACAACCGAAGGTCCTGCGTTGGTTGAAGTCAACCCGAGACTGATGGGTGGTGTCATACCCAGCTTGTACGAAAACGTGACCGGCGATTGCCTTCTTAATCATCTAATTGACATCCATTTGGGGAAGCGACCACGGTGGAAGCCCGTTGCTCCCAAGACAGCTATAACCACCAGAAAGTTGATGCCGACAGAGGATGGTAAATTGCCCACGTTAATTGATCTTCATTGGGTCCATAATCAACCAGACATCATTCAGTTTGATCCCTACAAACTCAACCCAAACGCATCCGTGAAAGCTCATGATATTCTCGCTCGCTTTCAAGTGAAAAGCGACACCATAACAGAGGCGGATTCACGGGCTAACAGATATCTCTCAAAAATGGCAGAAGAACTGCAAATCAAACTTTTTGAATGAACAATCCCACCGAAGATCAGACATAGAAGATCCCGCCAGCACAGCTTAGAGCCCAACGCTTACTTACTACATCAATGCTAATAAGTGCCATCGGCACGAACACTATACTCGTGGCACTGTCTGTTGGTTTTTTCTAAGAAACGGCATCAGCAATCGGCGCAGCTGGCGTCTACATGGCACAATTCCTCCCCATTTTTCTTCTGATGCCGGTCGCATGAAGGCTTGTCGATAGATTTGAGTCGAAGAATGTCCTTATAGGATCGAACTAGCTGCAGGTTTCGCCACGTTGCTGGTGAGGCTAGTTGTCGCAAACAGCGCATTCTACCTCGCATACCCCCTACTGTTAGTGCGCGGTTTCTTTGTCATGACAACGAGAGTCGCACGCGATGTCGCGTTGAAAGACTTTCTCGACGATGAATGCGTTGATCGGGTCAATAACGTGGTTGTTTCAGGTAACTACGTGGACCAGGCACTGGGCGCTGTCGTTGGTTTCGCTCTTGTTTTAATCCTCTCCTTCACAATAATCGCCACTGTCAATGCGGGTACCTACATTGTATCGGCATTCGCATGTGCCCTGCTGCCCGTCGCAGCGGCCGTCCGATCAGATATGGGCGGTTACATTTCGCTCTTCAAACGTTGGGAAAAGGTCGTCCTATCCAATAAAATGATCATGTACTCTATGATTACTTTGGGGCTTTTGGTCGTCTTCTTACAGGCGTCAATCAAGTCGCGCGCATCTGCTAGCCGTTGGCCTGGCTCAACCTTCCACCCCAGTATGGATCTGTTTCGGAAGCTGTAGGCGTGTTTGGCATTGTCGCAGGCGTTGTATTCGTCAACCATCGATACACAGCCGAACGTAACTCCCCCTGCCCCTCTATCGTTGATTTTTATTCTTGCGTCATTGGCGATCCTAATGCCCTTCCTCACCCAAACACCAATTGTCACATTCGATTTCTACTTTGCGTTCATGTTAGCGTTTGAAGTCGCTTTCGTAGTTTCGTTGAACGGGATTCTTAAAAACGCAAGCAAAGAAGATGTCCCGTGTCTCATGGTTATTTATATGGCGTGGTGTTCGGCGGCATGGCCACCACGACGATCATAATCGGCTTCGCGGCTAATCAGTTTCGACTGTTCACCGCCGCCGTCACTCTGACCTTTGTCTCCAAAGCGCTTATCCTTCGCCCACACCACCCCAGAGCAGCAAAATGCAGACTACGTCTTCGTTTGGACTAGCTAAAACTCTCCGTGTGATTTGAATCCTCAAACCCACATCAAATAGTATGCGATACAAAGCACCTAGCCTCGTCGCTTTGCGTAGCCACGACTGCTCAATATCTTTTAAGATGTAACAGCATCCGGCGCAGTATCATGTACTTCAGGAGATATTAAACTAATGAAGTTAGCCATATCAGAAGCGTTTGTTGACGACTCCACCGCTTTTCGGAAATCCAACGACAAACCGGGTTTCCTCAGCGTCTTTGGTCGCCGCTTTGGCTTATCCAACATCGCCTACATGCACTTGCCATCACTGGTCAATCCGCAATCAGAGACTGGACTTGTCACGACATACTCAAAGGCATGGGAGGATCGCTATGTGGAGAAAGGGTATGATGAACGCGACCCTGTTGTGAAAAATAGCTTCAAAGGAGTTTTACCGTTTGACTGGAGTGCAATAACCAACGGTGATCGATCAGCCATCAACTTCTTTGGTGAAGCTGCTGAATTTGGAGTGAGCAAACAAGGTGTTTCAATACCAATAAGAGGTCCGGAAGGGGATCAAGCATTGTTTTCCGTTAGCTCCAACGAATCCGCCGGAGAGTGGCGTTCAATCAAGCAGCACCTCCTACCCGACCTGACCTACCTCGGATTCCTGGTTCACTCCGCTATTGTCAAAAAACCCACGGGAAACGCAGTAACTACTAAACTGTCGCCACGCGAGAAAGATGTCTTGTTATGGGCAAGCTACGGAAAGAGCTGTTGGGAAACCGGCAAGATTCTTGGACTGAGTGAAAGAACAGTGAATTTTTACATTGGCAATGCGTCTGCAAAGCTGGGTGCAGCCACAAAAACCCAAGCTGTCGCCATTGCACTTCGAAAATGCTTAATACTTCAAACTATGTGACGCCTACATCAATTCGGGACAACAATACTCCTAAGAGTACCGCGTATCTCCGCACCACTCGCACGACCAACATCCCCGGTGTTGTCGACCGGCGCGCAAGTCTCACGCTTCTCCTCATTCGCTCAAAACCGCTTCTTCCTCCTGCTCAGAGGCAAAACTGGCTACTGGTGAAGTGTATTTGATTGGTAAAACGGAAACCGTGTTGATCTCGTATCCAACACGGGTGCCGCTTGAGTACAAACGATTGAGCTAAACGGACGGGCAGTCGTCATTTCGGAGAGCTGTACTCAGCTGATGCCGATCTTCGAATCTCTGTTGTGGGTCAGAATCTGCGACGCGCAGGGTGAGTGTTTCAAATGTGCCATAGACCTGCCTCTTTTCGAGCCTTGGGGCGTTATTGAGTGATTTCGAAATGGCCTTCGCGTATCAGAGCTGTCCCATCAGGCTGCAATACCCACAATTCATCTAAGATGATGCCTTTGGCGTTATTCATTTTCCAGTCTGCAGAAACGCTGGCGGCTGTCAGTGTTTGGTCAATGACATGGGTCGTCGTGTTGATATAGACCACGTCATTGAAGCCTTTCGAAATTATGCTAGTCCAAAAAGCTTGGATCGCCTCGCGACCTTCAAAGGTGCCAAATGGCTTAACTACCATAATCGCATTTTCTTCGTACATTTCAGCCGCGCCAGCCGCGTCTCCTGCGTTGAAGGCATTGCGCCATGCTAGGCTACCTTCGGCGACAGCGATACTAAGCGCCGTTTCACGCGCCGCACTTGTGGCCGGATCTGCAGTCAGGGATTGTGCGGGCACGCTTGTGGCTAGTATCGCGGCAGGCATGGAGCATGTAGCTTTTTTCATTTTGTAATCTCTGCCTTGATTTGTTTGCATTTGGTCGATGAGCCGTATTTGGAGTATTTGTGTTGCTTAAAAAAGCGACCATAAATGAAATCACTGTTCAATGTTGGAGAACAAATAGCCGTGCTCTCAACGCTACCTTTAAATTTTGTTACTATTGTCGAAACGGGTTCAATCACCCGGGCAGCGGATGAGTTGGGCTTGGCAAAGTCAGCAGTCAGCCAGAGCCTGAAAAAGTTGGAAGCACAATTGGGTATCAAATTGGCAGTGCGCACGACCCGGCACCTGTCGCTAACCCCAGCAGGAGAACGGTATTATCGGCGATGCAAAGACGTGCTCGCGTTGGCGAAGCAAGCCGCAACTGAGATGGAGGCGTATGGCGCGATACCGTCCGGTCCAATCAAAATCACCGCACCCCATGTCCTGATTGCGCCGATCATTGCCCCAGCCATGGCCAAGGTTATGCATCAGTTTCCAGAACTTGAGCCGACAGTGATCGCAGATGACGCCCGGTTGGATTTGATCGCCGAGGGGATTGATGTCGCAATTGCGGTAGGCGTTTTACGCGACAGTAACCTTCGTGCCCGCAAAATAGGGTCGCTACGAGACATCCTGTGTGTCGCCCCTTCGCTCATGGCGCAGGCGCCGCCTTCGGATACCCCTGAGTTTGCAAAATGGGTACAAGGCCTGCCTTACATCGCGCATGTGCGAGAGCCGTCAGCAGTAATCCATTCTATTCCCACCAAAGACCACACGAAACCCGTAACCTTGAAATTCAATCCAAGTTTTTGCTGCAACACGCTTGATGCCATTGCCGCTTGCACTCGGGAAGGACTGGGGGTCGCATTTCTACCTGACATTCGTGTCGCACAGGAAATCGAAGACGGGTCACTGGTGCGACTGTGCGAGCAACTACTACCCGATCCGACACCAATCCACGCTGTTCACACCTACGACACGTTAGTTCCACGCTCCGTGAAAGAGGTGATTGAGGCCGTCCGAGCGGCTTTGAGCGGGCGTACGTCATAAAATCTGATCATATGGAAGAATTCCCAAAGCAGTCGTTTGCACTGTTAGAATTGATGTCGATACAATCGATCATGATAAGAGACACTTGGGCTTTGTCGCAAACTTAGGAGTGGTTCGAAGCTACCGCTTTGAAAGAACAACCAATCGGTTGCGGGGCCGAGACATTTCAAACAGTGTAGTCGAACTAGTCAATGTCGCGACCAACGCCATAGTTGGTACCTGCGCACTCTGCCCACTCGTTTAGTTGATCTGATTGGATGATCGATGCATGGATATTATCAAGTTGCCGTGCACTATAGAATGCTGAGCGATCAGGTGCGCATGAGGGCATTAGCGCGTCCGATAAGGCAAGATTATTGGACATAGACGAAAATTATTGAGAGGGACGCTTTGATATCCAAGGTCTGGATGGAAAGCGGACTTGTGTGAAAGGGTTTGCGCGGAATTCTGATAGGGAAGGAACTAGATACAGCGTATTTCTCCCTAGTGAGTTAGAGCCACTTGCATCGGTGATCAGAGTTAACAAAGTTTGCCAAGACCACCAGATTACCGGTATGGCGACAATGAACGTATCCCTTCCGGACCCGATGAAATCCTGGGTCGAGTCCCGCACAAAAGACGGGCGCTACAGCAATGTTAGTGACTATGTTCGCGATCTGATCCGCAAAGACCAGGAGCGGGAAGGGGCTATATTGGAACTTCAGGGCCTTATCGAAGAGGGGATTTGTAGCGGTGCACCCCGACCGTTCGACATGTCGGGCTTCATTGAGCGCAAGGTTGTCGGGCACGACAATTGATGCGCAATATCGAACTGCGTCCGAGAGCTGAGGCTGATCTGGATGAAGTTTGGGTTTATGCTGTAGAAACGTGGTCCGTGGCTCAGGCAAAGGCTTACCTGATTGGATTGGGTGCATCGCTTGAGTTGATTGCGGAGTTCCCTGATTTGGCCCGGTTGCGGTTAGAGTTCACACCAGCGGTGCGGATTCACCCCTACAAAAAGCATCTAATCATATACCAATCTGACGATACGGCAATTGATGTAGTTCGTATCGCTCACAGCATGGCGAACTGGTCTGATTTCCTGGCTGATTGAGGGTTTTGCCAATGCTTTCCGCTCTGAAGATTCCGGCTTACTTCGTTGAAAAACTCTTCCTTGATCGAGACCTAAGTAGCTGATTCAATTGGTCCTGTAGGGAGAGGTTGGCGATGTTGGGGCCAAGGCAGGAAGTACAGGCAGCGCTGTTCTACGAGTTCTCGCTGGAGGGTCATGTCCCACAAGATCACCTTTTGAGATCGATAGATCGGTTCGTTGATCTGGGCAGCATCCGCTCACATTTGGCGGACTTCTACAGTCACACGGGCCGCCCTTCCATCGACCCCGAACTTCTGATCGCGGACACCGCCTACGGTTCCGGCCCGATGCTGGACTGGCTGGTGAAGCACAAGATCGCACCGCACATTCCGGTCATCGATAAAGCTGGACGAACAGACGGCACCTGGTCCCGCGCTGACTTTGAGTGGGACGCGGCAAACAACCAATACATCTGCCCCGAAGGCGAGGCGCTCAAGCAATTCCGCCGCAACTACTCCGACCCAAACCGTGATCCGACGGGCAAAGGTGTCGCGAAATATCAGGCCCTCAAACACACCTGTCAGGCCTGCCCATCCAAACCCAAATGCTGCCCCAAGGCAGATTGCCGCAAAATCAATCGAGAAGAGCATGAAGATGCCCGCGATCTCGCCCGCGCCATCCGCAAAACATCCCAATACAAAGTCTCATCCAAGTTGCGAAAGAAAGTCGAGAGGCTCTTCGCACACCTCAAACGCATCCTGGGCTTGGGACGGCTCCGATTACGCGGCCCGTGCGGCGCAACTGATGAATTCCTCCTCGCCGCTACCGCCCAGAACCTTCGCAAACTAGCCAAGATCTTTCCCGCACCGCAGCAAGCGCGAAAAGCCTGATCAGAAAGGCGCTAACGGACTGATTTGGAATCCACTTTCTGCGCCAGCAAAACGTTGTTTTTCCACAGAATCGGCGGAAAGCGAAAGTTCGCTGTGGTTGCGAACTCAAATGACAGTATCTGCGTTAGCGACAAGGCCTTGAAGGCGTCCGGAGCTTCATCGACATCACATCCGGCCGGCTTTGGCTCTGACGTGTTGTCAACATGATCTGGATTTCATTTGAGACCCCACGCGACGCCGTTGAGACTGTGCGCTCCACAATCCGACTTCATTGTCAAAAGCTGCTGTGGCTAACTAATCCTCCCAGAACAGTCCACTTCCTGTTTTGGGCGAACATGACACTTGGGAGTTTAGCTAATGAGTCGCTCGAACCAACTACTTCGGCTGGATGGCTCAATACATCCCGGAAGAAGAACACTCGATGCGTTCGCTGGCGTGGACTTGCCCTT
>NZ_JBQFPW010000030.1:0-16589 GCF_056536585.1 Ruegeria sp. CK2 | reverse complement strand
AGATTTTCAATCTCGACATGGAAGCTGCAGAGACCAAACCCAATGGGCTCTTGTCGGTACCGCGACTGTCTGTGTCCGAAGCTCTCAATAAATACGGCTAATCCAAGATTTCAATGTCCAAGTAAGGCTCTGAGAGGACTAACAACAGCGCTACGGACAAAGCTCCAATTCGCTGCCGAGCAGCTTCTCTGCTTCAGAACTTCGGCAATGTGCAGAAAGCAGTATGTTGTCACTTGATCTCTTTTTTGGACAGAGCATCCCGGAGCGCGTCGCCGACCAAGTTGATTGAGAGGACACAGATTACAACCGCCATCCCGGGCCACACCATCTGTAGCGGTGTCGACCGCATGTACTCCCAGCTGACAGCCTTTTGTTCGATGTTATCGGACAGTTAGTTCGTTTAAAGCCTGTTTTTAGAACAAATGAATTATCGTATCTCTTGGTCAACACTGAAGGAGACTTCAAATGTTCAACCTAACAAAAATCTCAACCGGCTTTGCTACTGCCGTGACACTGGCTTTCTTGAAAGGTTGATTTTACTCAATCACCCCAAGCACGGATCGTACAGTGCCTGTTCTCCCAACACCGTGCTCCATCCATCCAACCAGACAGAGCAACATGGCAACCTTAACGCAATTTGAATTGACCCCGAAAGACGGCGCCGGCGAGGCGCTGCAGGCGTTTCTGACCGACATCCTACCAGATACACGCAGCTATATCTGCTGCACGAGCGCAGAAATCGGGATCTCCCTGAAGACCCAAAGACTGTCCTGGTCATCGAACAATGAAGCACCACCACAGCTTTTGATGCCTATATCGACTGGCGCATCGAGCGCGGCGATTTAGCCAAACTCATCTCACGTCGCGCCGAAGATCCCAAGGTCACGCATTTCGAGTGTGGCTAAGCCTCTGAACTGACTTGAAAGGACCCTTCCTATGAAACTTGTCAAAGTTGTAGCTCTTGCCATGACCCTTGCCACTTCGATTTCCAACCCCAGCTTTGCAGAGGAAGCGGAAACGCGCGCTGCTACTGAGTTTGAACTCAGCACAGCCGTGGCCACTGCAAGCCGCCAATGGCGTGATGCGTTTAACGCAGGCGATGCTGCCGGTGCCGCTGCAATGTATGAAGAAGATGCGATCATGGTTGCCAAACCTTTCGGCACTTTCAAAGGCCGTTCGGAGATCGAAGCCTTCTGGGCTCAATTGGTCGAAGGTGGTTTTGACGATGTCATCTATTTCAATACGACAACCGTGGTTTCCCAAGACTTGTCGACCGCTCAAGTGTCGGCCGATTGGAAGATGAACAGCGCGCACGGTACCATCACCAAAGAGCTGTGGGCCCTGCAGTCCGACGGCACAGCACTCTTGCGCGAGGACCACTTCGAAGTCGCGCAATAAATTTTACATCACTCACGGAAAGGATCACCCTGTACCCAAGATTAAGACCATAACCTATGCGCAGCCTCGACCCCGAGGCGCAGAAAAGGTTCGACGTCGATATCCTGGGTATAGGTCTGCGTGAAGACGGAGCGGTATCCTACGGCCCAGCAGGCTGAATCGCTCTTTGAAAAGGCTGATCGTCCCTATCAACCCTCAGCGCGAGATATTTATTGGAAGATAGTGCTAGCTGTTTCCTACATCGAATTGGCCTAGGAGCAACTTACAACTCAAGGGGTTACTGCTGGTGCGCTAAATCAGTTCCGGAACACTGGTTACCTGGCGCATTTCCAGAACCCCGTAGGTTTTACCGTCAAGCTTATCGAACATTGGTTCCAGAGAAATTGGCCCTCTGGGGGTCATGTTCTGTCGCGCTTGGGGGGCAGGTGAACCTGATTAAAAGGTGGAAGGCTGAAACTCGCGAAGGTTTGCTGCGTTAAAACGGCGATTAAACAGCCAATGCTTGCTCTGAAGACCGTTTTCTGCTTTGTCGCATCAGAACGAAAGGTAAGGAGAATGATATGTCGATAGACATTAGCGGCCTGAGCGCCGCTGAACTAAAAGAATTGGCGGCAAAAATCGAAAAGCGTGCCGTGGAAGTGGAAAAAGAAGCGCTGCGAGCGGCACTGACAAAAATGCGCGCGATTGCGGATAAGTTGGGTGTGGCGTTTGAAGACGTTATTGCCCTGCACAGCGGTAAGGGTAAGAAAACAGCCACCAAAACCGCCCCGAAATATGCCAACCCAGATGATCCATCCCAAACATGGACCGGACGTGGCCGTAAACCTGCATGGGTGAAAGAGGCGCTGGAAGCCGGAAAGTCAATCGACGATCTGGCTATCTGAAAGTTGACTATCTAGTCAATTTTGGCAGCGATCAAATCAACTGTTCATTCTCATTGAAGGTATCTTTGATGATACCTTCAATGAGGCTGATTTCTTCATATGTTAGCTTACCAAACGGATTACGACTACGTTACTTACGGAGCAACGCACCTCGATTTTGCAAGATGAATATAATCAGATTTTCGGCTATGCGATCCGAGATCTCGATCGTATTCACGATATTGCGCGTCGCTTCATCATGGCGCTTCAGGCAGTCGATTTCACCCGGCAGGTCCTTTTCAATGGTGCGCAGAACGCACTTGTGCAGAAACTCCGCTTTCGCCGTGCAATCAAAAAAGCGGATATAAATCTGTCGTTTCGTTGGTGACTTCAACATTGCTATTCGGCAAGGCATGCCATTGAATAAAATTCATGAGTGGCGATGAGTGTCTTTGCAGAGCATTCCGATATTCATTAATCCGGTCGAGCATCACGCTCGATACAGGAAAACCTTGCCCGCCGGATGTAATCGCGCTCTGGCAGCACATAATCAATGAGAAAGCGATGCAGTCGCCCGTTACCGTCAGCAAGCGGGAGAATGAAGATGAAGCCGAAAGCGGCACAGGTGGCCTGTAAAACCGGATCAACATTCTGAGTATCTGAAATCCGAAGCCTGTTGCTGCAGTTGTTGAGCGCAGTCATCAACTCCGGAACGTCCTGAGCGCGTCCGCCAATGAACTCCGGCATGGGTTCATTGTGATGATGCAGTTTACCAAAAAAACGCTGTCTTCGCGGTAACCCATCGGAGTAAAGCTATCATCATTACCAATGAGAATGCCATGCAATTGGTAAATCTCGGATTGGTTAAGGGGTCGCTTACTCGCCTCCAAGATAGCGCGCGCGCAATGCTCAAGCCGATTGGTTGGTGGGTTATCTCCTTCAATTTCGAAACTCGCACGGCTATCGGCCAGCAACATGAAACTCGCGGCCCTTGTGATGACCTTCGCTCCGGTCTTTCCGATGATATCTTGAGTTTGTTGCGTTAAGTTGAGGTAGCTGCGCGTGCCGTATTGCCCGCTTCAAGGCTTCCCTGGACCAGCTGTATACAACCTCTGCGCAATGCCTTCCTGGTGGCATAACTCAGCAATGCTGTCCTCGCCCTGGAGGTCGTCCTGAGCAAGCCTGATTTTTTCTTTGGCTCCATCCCGTTTGCACTCCGCATGGCGATCGCCTTTGACAAGTTTCTCGCAAAGGCTCCATTTCGTTCCGGATGATTTGTACACCGCAACTCTTTGTTGGTTACGATGAGCTGGAAACCCGCTCGTGTCTACTCAATCTAGGCTGCCCCATTGGGGCTGACTTGAGGCATGCGTAAACACATCGCCTTTTTGGTAGGTGACAAGTCTGATGATAGCGAATGCCTATCAATGTATAGTGTCTCGGTATTTTCCAATGCGGTGAGCAGGCTCTAAAATTTGGATACCGGCGCGTTGGGTGGATACTTCTTTCCACCTGTCTGCCACCACTCGTCCCCCTCCTCCCCCAGGAGGGGGATTAAGTTGACTGTCGAGATTTAGGGGCAAGAAAGAGAGCAACGGTTTCTGCGCTGTTGAGTTCTAAATCCAAGTTGGATCGGTGTTTCCGGTTTTATGTTTTGTGTGGGGAATATCTGAATGTTTACGTATTTTACCACGAAAGCCTGCCAGAGTTTACGATCAAAAATTACCGATATCCGCGATGAATTCAGCCTTTTTCTTGCGGCCCGGGCAGCTTACCAATTCATCCTTTGCCTCCGTCGCGGTGCTCTGATGCAGACAACAGCGCTGGCAGCAACTTGCGCCATTCTGACACCCGGATTGGGATTGTCTCCCGCTCAGGCAGACGAGAGGCTGGATAATATGGGGAGCTTTATAGTTGAATCTGATCAGTTCTATACTTTCCATGACTTAGTGGGGCTGGGGGATCATCGCTATAACAAAGTAGAGTTGAGTGATGGCGGGAGAACCATGAGCCTCAATGGCACTGGCTTTGAGATTGGTAATCACCGTGGCTCTGAGGGTAGGTTTAAGGTTTCCGAGGGGCAGCGCCTTGTAGTGGCTGAAGGTAAAAGAGTCAACGACGGCAGCCTCGGCTGGCATCACGCCCTCGACGATTTGGAACCGGTCAAGACCATGCGCTTTAACGGAAGCAACGATGTCTTTACCGTAACCGGTGCTCCCGTTGAAAAGAATACAATCCTGGTCGAGTTCGGTCTGAGGCACCAGGTTGATGGCGTCCTCTTCTACCTGAACTACTACAGTGAATTCGGCGATCTCGCACAGAACCAAGGCTTCAACATAGATGCTTCGTTCAGGTTCTAGGTCATATTGACGAGCGAGCGCTTCAACGGCTTGAGCTGAGCTTTGTGAAGCTCTGTTGATTGCTCAAAGGATTCGAAACTTGGCCAGCTAGACGCGTACCAGGAGATCGCAGCATGAGCATTACCGTCCACATACTGATCACCGATGACCACGAGGGCACCAGAGCGGATGCCTTTACCACCGAAAGCGACCGTGCTTTGATATCCTGGGTCGGTTCAGATGCAAAGGAATGGGCACAGAGCGAGTTGGCTGACAATCTGTATGAATACGTCTCATCGAGATACGACCATGGTCGAAAGATTTGCGCGGATGAGCAAACGCTTGAAAACGATATCAGCCAGGCGCCCAGAAACAACGCGGCGTGGTCGTTCTGCAAGTCAATTCCAGGTGCATTTGGGGCTTTCTATGACCCAATCGATGTCATGACTATTATGGGTGGTTGGGCTGTGGAAGGAGATCACTCTGACACTTCCCATTGGTTTGAAGCCGGGAACGACGAAGATACTGCTGCAATACTGGCATGGTGCGAGAAAGAGGGTTCCAGGATCGAACGACAGATTTCCGATCTTGTTTGTAACACTATGCCGACACGCAAAGAGGCATTCGAAGCGCTGGCAATGAAGCGATCGGCTCCTGTTATACCTCTAATCCTATGAGGGCTCGATGGAGTCCTTTGCTACCAAAGTCGAGATTGCCGCCCA
Source organism: Ruegeria sp. CK2 (assembly GCF_056536585.1). Classification (NCBI taxonomy): domain Bacteria; kingdom Pseudomonadati; phylum Pseudomonadota; class Alphaproteobacteria; order Rhodobacterales; family Roseobacteraceae; genus Ruegeria; species Ruegeria sp. CK2. The sequence continues at coordinate 11,267 of NZ_JBQFPW010000030.1, read as the reverse complement.
CGCCTTGAGTAATGGTCGGGATGTGAAGCGCTTCTAAAGCCGTGTTCTGGGGTAATCGGATCATCTGCCTTTTTCATGTAGCACTGTCTGGGGGATTGACGGTCTACTGTATTTTAGCAGCCGTGTCGGCGGAAATCAGGCACTAGTTTTGGCAAGTAGGAATACGCTCTGTTCAGATTCGATCTGACGTCGCGAAATGGCGTCAGACTATTCTGTGGTTCAATCGGGTGTACCGGCACGTTACCATATGCTATCTGAATGATCTTCGATCCTTATTCACGGAATTTGGAGAACTTGAATTGAATGACCTGATAACATCGAAATGCCTCTGGTAATCCGTGGTCATTACGGATTTGTGCAATTCCTACCCCCGAATAGAGAGAACCTGCCAAGGTGCTGAGCGCTGGATTGGCGTCTTTCCTGCGACAGATTTACGTGAAGTCTATCCGCTGGTGGAGTTTGACGCGCAGCAAACGCGCGACGTATTGAAAAGGTATTTACCAAAAGTTGCCTAAGTAATGATTCGGATGGGCTAGAAAGCTGAAGATATCGCATTCAACAGGAAGGCAGAGTAATTACAGACTTCGCTCCAATTTTTTATGCCAGAAGTATGAGTTAGGTGGATTTTTTTGAAATTTAAAAAGAAATCGCAATGAGTGCACAATCAGCGATGCGAAATTCCAATTTTCGTTGCAGTGATGTAATCGAGTGCTCGTGGACAGCAGAAATTGAGCAGATAATTGTAACGACATCTTGCATCTACAAGTCTAGTTGCGCTTTATCGAGCATGTATATCAGCCAATATCTTCGCTCCTTCACACGAATCACCGCCACAAAAGCTCCGATGAGAATCACGATCGGATTCCAGATGCCGTTAGCAGAGAAGGGAGAATTATGGCCCGGGTACTTCGCCTTGTCATTCAAGCGCTGTTTTATTCTGTACTCTGTGTGCAAAACATTTATTCAATGTGCAGTAACGAGCTTTGAAGTCCGTTGAGGGCTAGATTACTTAGCGTTTCTTTGTGAAACCCAATCTATCAGAATGAACAGTGCTTTTTGAACTCGTTGCCGATATATGCAGCGCGCGCATCGAGAGGCTTGTCTTTGGATTCTAGAAGGGTGGATAAAAAAATGTCTTCATCTCGAGTTGATATTGGAGCCCAAGCGCCTTCGAGTTCTTCTAAATCATTACGATCCAATGACACGGCGTCTGATATCAGACCCGAGGCGTCGCAAGTTGATAACCCTCAATCTTTGGAAAATGCAACAGGAGCGATGGTGGAGCGATCAGAGGCAGCGACAGACCCCAGATTTCGCGAAATGCTGAGTGTGCTGGAAACATACGAAACGATTATTTTTGATTTGGGTGATGTGGTTATAGACTGGGACTCGATCCACACAACATCGGTCGCCGAAGGGGTGAGCGATGTAAGAAAATTGGTAAATCATCCTATCTGGCGAGATTTGGAACAGGGATCTATCAGCAAAGATATCGCACTGACATTACTTAGCAGTGAACTGCAAACACCTTACGATAAGCTAAAGGAAATCTTGGATTTAAGCGTTACGAGTTTGCGGGTCAATCAGACAGTCTTAGCGTTATTACAGGTTTTGCATCAAAAAAATAAGAAGATACTCTGTCTTTCAAATGTGGATATGGAGTCGTTTGAGCTCTTATATAAGAGATTTGACTTCTGGAAGTATTTTGATGGCATTTATATCTCCGCATTTCTTCAATGCAGGAAGCCAAATAGCGACATATTTGAATACATCATTTCGGATTCATCCGTAAATGTGGAGTGTGCCGTATTAGTAGATGATAACTCAGCGAATCTGGAGCAAGCCCGGAAACTAGGTTTGAGTACGGTTAAGTATTCCCGAAGAAGTTTTACACATCAGGCTGCCAAAGGCGGGGTTTCAAAGAAGCAAAATTCCTTCACCTTCGCATGCGAAAACAGAAAGGAGTTGGGACGCTCATATTTGAACAAGCGCTTGCGTAAATTCCCACTTTGTAGAAGCTTTGTCGGCGATGATGTAGAGCTTATTGCCAGTGCTGATTTCTCTAAGGAAATATTCTCAACCGCTGTTATTCTACACTCTTTGTCGTCCTTGCCTGACGATATAATAAAGGCGATGTCGCGGGAAATATTGAGGCATGATGGAAAAAATAAGCTTCGCTGGTGCTTTTATAGGAACGAGGCACGCCCGTTAGATTTTCCTGACGACCTGGATACAACATCCATGATTTTGTCATTTCTAGTAGGCAACAACAAGATAAAGAGTGACGACGCACTTACTTTAGCAGAGGACATGATTGATAATAGAAATGAAGATGGGATAATTCAGGTATACTTTGACGACACTCGACCCAGGGTAGATGCTATTGTCGCTACAAACGTATTGTATTTTTTAAACCAAATAGGTTTGGGGCGCAGAAACGAATTGGGGGAAACTGAAGACTTTATTTTTGACTTTTTGACTCGTGACATATTCCTTGGAGGCACACGATACTATCCGGCTCCAGATGTATTTCTTTTCTTTTTGTCGCGATTAATTGTCGACTTTCCCGATAGGTTTAACAGGTTTTTGAGGCCCCTTACTGAACGGCTCATTTCACGCGTTGACCTTACCCCTTTTGCGCTCGAACGAGCATTAAGGGTTATTGCGATGAAAAACCTGGGAATTGTCAATCGCATCGATTTTTTAAAACTGCTGGATAGTCAGTTGGAGGATGGCGGCTGGCCGATGTACGGGCTGTTCATTGCTCCAACGTCCAACACTTATTTTGGAAGCAGAGAACTTTGCTCCTCTTTCGCCCTTGAGGCAATGAATTTGATGAGCTGGACTGACAAAAGAGATTAACAATTATGCTCGAACTCCAATCTCTAACATTCGGTTGGCCTTCTGTCCGGCTACTGGTCAGGACGCTGCAAACCTCGTCGAAAACAGTCGGCCATGATGCCTATCTGGCTCTCAAGCCAGTACCTGACCCACAAAATGCGAGCAATGCTGAACTACCTCAACTGGCGAGGGGTTTGTATAGATTGGCCCGAGATTGATGAGCATAAACGTCGTCGCGTCAACGCTTCCAGCTAATACTCTCCGAGCCCATGCTCCCGGCAGAATAATCTTGTCGGGGGAACACTCGATGATGTATGGAGCGCCGGTTCTCGCCGCATCGATTGCTTACTATACAGAGGTCTGGCTGAGGCCAATCCACGGCAGTGGAGGACTGTTCACTGATTTCGAGCAAGCTTCATGTGGTGAGTTTTATCCATTTACGATGCTTGAAGACTTCAAACAGTCACTTGATCGCCGGTTTGAACTGTTTGTGTGCGGCAAGTTGCAGGTTCAAGACATTCTACAGCGGCCAGATGATCTGGTGATGTATGCCGTGGCGTCATTCATACAACGATTGCCAATGCCCAAAGTTGGCGATGACCAGCAAATACCGGTTTCAGGAACGCTGGGATGTCGTTCATCGTTGCCTTTGGGGATGGGGACAGGATCGTGGACGGCTGCAATCGCAGCAACATTTGCACTTTACGAAAACATGTTCAATGAAACCCTGACACCGGAAGAGCGAATTGAGCAAATTCGTTTTTGCGAGCGGCTGCGACACGGAAAAGGTAACGCTATTGATGCATCCTCCGTCGTCTATGGTGGGGTGAGCAGAGTAGATGGTGATCAGGTCAGTCGTCCAAACATTCCTCGGCATCACTCGTTGTGGAGAGGAGATGGCTGGTACTGGATTTCGTACGGAAGACCTGTAAGTTCCATAGGAGAATGCGTAGCGGCGGTGCGACGGGCTTATGAAAAAGACGTTGCGTTGTGGCAAGAGTTCAGTAGTTGCACCAACGCTCTGCAATCTGACCTTGAAACATGCGCTAATCCGACAAAAACACTGCGGCACAATCATCGGCTTTTGGTTCGAATTGGTGTGGTGCCACCTGTGACACAAAGCTTTGTCAAAGCTGTGGAAAGAGCAGGGGGCGCAGCAAAGGTTTGTGGAGCCGGATCAATAAGAGGAGAACAAGGGGGAGTGGTTTTAATCTACATGGAAGATGAAAATGCCATGAAGGCGCTCATGACTGACTATGTAAACCTCCGCTGGGCGTCTCTAAAGATTTCTGCTTCAGGGACAGCGCAGGGGGCAGCTCCATGATCTGCGGCATCACTATGGTTTTGGGATACCCATGTGGTTGCGCCAACTGCTGCCGTGGCAGTGTCTCTTACGTTTATCAGAATCCCTGCTTGAGCATATCTACGGCGACTGTGATCTATTCAAACTCGTCTTTGAGATCGCCTACTTGAGACTTGAGAATTCCAACAGGCGCGGCCGCTAAAAACTGGGTGGCCATGACGACAAGTTCACCATCGATCCCGAATACTGGGTTGAGCCGGGTCGCAGGTTTTGGAGCTTTCGATTTCGGCAAAAGCGGCACAACAACACGCGTGTTCAGATCACTCAAAAGATCAGTTTGAATATCCAGAAGGAATCCATCACCAGAAGGGTTGGAATAAACATCGTACTTTGGCATTAGAATTGCTTGAAGCTTTCCAGTGGTAGCCCGTGTCTCTCCACATAAGAATTGGAGCTTCTCAGAGCTGCAGCATTTTCAGTTTTCCATTGTTCTACCTTTGCAGCAGCAACGGCTATACGTACCCCATCTTCGGCCGCGCGCGATAGGTTTACTTTCAGCGCCTTGGCTTCAGAAAGTAAGACACTGTCGAGCGACAGATTAGTTGGTTTTCGTGATTGGGCATTCAATTGATAGATCTCCGCATGTGCCAAAAGTATCAACAAGCATTATGCGCATCTACTATGCGCATGAGAAACCAACAGGTACTGAATTTTCTTCAGGGGAATCTGACACATAGCACTTGATGCCCTGAGTCTCCCACCATTTCATCTGGGTTGAGGTCGAATTCTGCTGCCAAATCTTCGACCCGAACCGATCGAACCGCCAAACTCAACGACGTTGATCCCCAGACTTGGCTCACGTGGGCCCTCGCCCAAATCTGCAGGCCTCAACATAGCCCGTGTCTATTAATGTATAGCACTTCGGTATTTCTCAATGTGTCGAGCAGGTTTTAGGATTTTTTGTACCAGCACATTGAGTGGAGCTTTTTTGACACAACTGCAACTCAGCCGCCTCCTCCCTCGGGGGGGGGCGGTAAGGCTTGGGGCCAGGGAGGGGCAACCTTTTCTGTGGCGTTACTTTTAGGTTCAAATTAGGCCGATGTTTCCGGTCTGGTGATCTGTATGGGGAGTATCTGGATGCGTGTGCAACTGATAACGAATGATCGATTCAAAATCATAAAAATATACAATAAAATCATTAATTTACTTGTATATCAGATGGGCCCGCCGTACAATCGCTTCATCGCTTCATCGCTTCATCGCTTCATCGCTTCATCGCTTCATCGCTTCATCGCTTCATCGCTTCATCGCTTCATCGCTTCATCGCTGCGGCTTGGCGCAGACAACGGTGTTTGCGGTAACCTGCGCCATTCTGATACCTGGGCTGGGGTTATCTCCTGCCCGGGCGGATGTAGAGTGGCTTGATGGGCTGGGGTTTGGGATCTTGCACTACAATCCCAGCCCTCCCAGATTTGATACTTTCGATGACTTTGTTGGAGTCGTTGATAGTGAGAACAGAGCACCGTTGAGCCATGACGGCAGCACGCTGGATATCGGTTCTGCAAGCCTCTTGGTCGGCGATGAGTATGGTCCTAATGGTAGTTTTAAGGTTTCTGATGGGCAGCGGTTTGTAACATCCAATGGCATAACTGTATACGGCGGCGAGTTTTCCGTCACTGGTGCGGGAGCGGTTGTGGAGGCCCCATCTATCAGCATCTATTCAAGACCACATCAGCACGGAAAAATCAGTATTGCCGACGGTGGAGTCATTAGGGCCGATGGGCGTGCACTTTCGTTCGGTTTGGATCTTTATTGCATAGATCCGCGAAACAATCGAATCCCGGACTCTGACTGCGCTCATGAAACTGAACTTGAAATCGACGGTGAGGGCTCCCTATTGGAGGTAACTCCGCGGTCAAGCGGGCATTTGAGCTTCCTCGACAGTTACGCCGATGTCCAGACTGCAACCATTACGATCTCGAATGGCGGAATGTTCAGGATCCATGAGGCACCTGGGAACTACACTGTGTACGATTATGTCCAGCGTGATCCCAATTGTACTTATGCTTGCATAGCGGATCCAGTACCCAGACATATCTCGCAGGAGGAGGCAAATGCTGGCCCATACAGCGCGCACTCTGATGGTCACCTAACGTTTAACATTGGTGCGGCTTCGGGGGAGGCGGCTGTTGCGGCTGGATTTGTCGACTTCCACAAGCCACTTCCCCTAGGGGGCACCAGCCAGCTGGTCTTCAATCACACCAATACCGACTATGAGTTTGGGACTGCGATTAGTGGCGCGGGCTCTGTTCTGGTCGAGAACGGCACAACAATTCTGACCGGTCAGAACACCTACACTGGTGGCATCACAATTGTGGGCGGCACTTTGGCTATTGCCTCGGCAAATGCCCTCGGCACGGGCGATGTGACCTTCGATGGTGGTACGCTGGCAACCACCGAAGATATGGCGCTGGCCTCAAACGTAACCCTGTCAAATGGTGGCGGAAATCTGGATACAGCCGCAGACACAACCCTGACCGTCTCTTCCAACATCTCGGGCACGGGCGGCCTCACAAAAGAGGGCTCCGGCACGCTAACGCTAACCGGCGCTAACACCTACACCGGCGATACGATGATTGTGGGTGGTACTTTGCGGTTGGCTGGCGGTGGTAGCATAATCGGTGATATTATCAACAACAGTTCGTTGGTTTTTGCTTCCTCTGACGCGATCACTTACGCGCACAACATCTCGGGCGCGGGTTCCCTCAGAAAGGCCGGTTCAGGTACGCTGACCCTGACCGGTGACAGCGACTATACCGGGGGCACAACGGTGTCCGAAGGTGCACTGCTGGTAAATGGTCGCGTTGATGGCGCGGTTATGCTGGATGGTGGTGTACTTGGTGGTGACGGTACGGTTGGCGCGGTGACCTTGAACAGGGGATCAACGCTTGCACCGGGAAATTCCATCGGCACATTGAATGTAGACGGGGAAATCACTCTCACCTCAGGCTCAACCTACGCTGTTGAGGTGAACAGAGATGGGGATGGCGACCGTCTGGCTGTTACTGGTGAGGCGAGGATTAGCGGAGCGACAGTCCACGTATCAGCAGAGAATGGCACGGATACCGGCATCACCTATGCGCCCTCCACACGGTATATCATCCTGACGGCCAGCGGTGGTGTCGTTGGTACCTTTGAGAATGTCACCGATACCTTCGCGTTTTTGGATTCCAACCTGGATTATGAGGCCAACGAGGTCATCCTCATCCTTGAGCGTAACGAAAGGGGCTTTCATGACATTACCGACACGGAGAACCAAAGAAACGTAGCGATCGGTGTCAACAGCCTGGGCGCGGACAATGATGTCTTCAGCGCGATCCTCGGGCTCAGCGAAGAGGATGCGCGGCGTGCCTTTGATGATCTTTCCGGGGAAGCCCACGCTTCGATCGATGGCTTGCTGATCCAGAACAACAGTATTGGTCGCAATGCCGTCAACACCCGTCTCCGCAGCGCCTTCGACAGTGTCGCCGCAGGCACCCCACAGGCCGTTGCTCTCAACGGAGCTGACGCAGACTTAAATACCGGAACCCCCATGGCCTGGTTTGAGGGCTACGGAAACTGGAGCTCTATCAGTGAAACCGACGAGACGGCTGCACTGGACAGCCTGACTGCTGGCTTTTTTGCTGGTCTCGACACAAAGACCCACAGTGGCTGGCGGGTCGGTCTGTTTGGCGGCTATGGCAATAGCAGCATGACCGTTGATGACCGGGACTCTTCGGGAGATGCCGACAGTTTTGTTCTGGGCGCCTATGCCGGTTATCAGTTGAACAACTTTGGCTTTCGGTTCGGGGCAAGCAATGCCTGGCACAGCATCACCACTGAGCGGGATGTGACCATCGGCAGCTTTTCTGATGCGCTGAGCGCAGATTATGCGGCCACCACGTTCCAGGCCTTTGGTGAGGTTGGCTACACCCACACAACCCGGATCGCCCGGATTGAGCCCTTCACCGGGTTGGCTCTCATCAACCAGCGCACGAACGATTTTGTTGAGGACGGGGGCGCAGCTGCGCTCTCTGCCAGCACCTCTTCACAGGCTGTGGGTGTCTTCTCACTGGGTACCCGGTTTGAGCGGGAGTTCGCGGGCTTCGGCAATAACGCAGCCTTGCTGAGCGGGAGCCTTGGCTGGCGCCGCGCGCTTGGTGATCTGGATCCGGAAAAGACCATGAGCTTTGACGGAAGCAGCGATGTCTTTACCGTGACCGGTGCGCCCGTTGAAGAGAACACATTCCTGGTCGCGCTCGGCCTGAGACACCAGGTGGAGGGCGTCCTCTTCAACCTGAACTACTACAGTGAGTTCGGTGATCTCGCCCAAAACCAGGGCCTCAACCTGAATGCCTCGTTCAGGTTCTAAGTCATGTTGACGGGAGAGCGCTTCACCGGCTTGAGCTATGGTGAGGCGTTCGACTGCTTTTGTTGCTTGGAACCCATGCGCGACCGTCACAGGACAAGACCGACGCAGTCCATAGGGCCATGGGCCCTACGAAGGCGAAATCCTGCAGGAGGGTAAAGCGTGTCAAAGATATTGAACCCATCGGCTGGAAGAGCTGAGCTTCGCTATCAATCCAAACTCGAGACTTGGCAAGCTAAACCCACACATGTGGCGAACCCGCCGCTTTGTAAAGCAGTGATCCTGCTTGATCTACCGCTCGATAGAGATACATCCACTTGCCGACCTCGATCCCTACCTCGCGATCTCCTCAATCTGACAAGGCAGCTCTCGCTCATGCAGAACCGCGCCCTTGCCGTCGACAACACAGATCGCGCAGGACCACAGCGAAACATCCAAGCCCGCAAAATACTCCATTCGAAATCTCCCATGTACACAGATCTTCTGTGATCATATCGGGAGCCCCACCTCTGATCACGGTCAGCACAATTACGCATGCTTCGGGCACTTAGGGCTTATTCTTACCAATTCGGGCTTGTCGTAAAGAAGGTCTGGCGCGATCCCAAACCCACTTAGGTGCCTTATTGAGAATGATTGACCGAGCGCAAGGCTGTCCCATTAAAAGGAGCGTAGTTTCTGTTGGAAAGTATCCCTTATTAGTTGTAACCCTTGAATGTCCGTAATGATGTTCAGAGTAATTCCTGCGCCTTGTGGCGCGTGATTGCGTCCGGTTCGGGCCAGCTAGGTAACCTGTCTGGGGCAGGCAGGTCATGGCGCTTTAACCACTCATTGATTTCCGCCCAGTGATCCTGTGACTTGGCTGTATAGTGACGCTCGTGCAGCTATGCGATCCGACGCTCCAGGCGACGCCATCATTGTAGTTTGATCTTCAGCCCGTGGATATTCGATCAGGCAGGCACAGCTGCTTGCCAGTCGTCGACACGGTGGGACTCAAGTTGTTTGTGAAGGTCGAAGGGGATTCGGTTGGGCCAGGAGGTCATGCGGAACAATTGGAGAACTTCTTTAGTTTATCCAAATGAAATTTGCCGTTAAGCATAGGCCGCGTTGACAAAACGGAAGCCTACCAGGCGCAGGTCCAATCATAGCTGATGTATATGTAATTATAGGATTGGAGTATTTCCGAATACAGCAACCTGGTTCTAGTATCATGCAATGAACGAAGTGATTGACCTTCGAAGTGATCGCTAAAAAATCGCCAATAAGGTGAGAGAGGGATGCGACGCGACTTGTGCAGAATTGTTGCTGTGGTCTTCACCCTCATAGCTACTGACGCATCAGCAGATTGCTGGAATTTTCCTTTCCCGTTCAATGCTTCCAAAGTCCAGACAGCCGAGATCGTCGTGGACAAAGGGCATGTGGCTGTAGGATTTCCTGATATTGGACGCGCCTTCATTGTCTCGGTCGATCTTTCAGAGGCTATTGAACTGCATCTTCCACGCGGCGACGTGTTTGCCGGTGGGCCTGGTTTCGGTCGTTCTGTGGCGCTTGATGGTGACATCGTTGCAATTGGTGCTGCCCGCATCGACAGCCATGGTACAGGTGTCGAGCAACCAGCGGGGGTTTTTCATACCGGCGCAGTTTATGTCTTTGATGTCTCGAGCGGCGCGTTGCTTTGGCACGTTCAGTCAGACAAAGAAAAAGCTTTCGGTCATTCAGTCTTCATTAACGCTGACGGCGTCTCCTTTGGTATCTTCGAAGCGCCCGAGCTTGATGGTAGATCGCTTCGATTGCTGGACGCAGCACGCGGCGCCATCGCACTGCGGTCAAGAGAGGGTGAACCCCTTGGTCTCATTGACGGGCCGTCGGACATGCGCGGGTTCGGTGCAGAGCTTTCGGGCAGCGCATCCTTGTTCACTATTGCTGCCAGTGCGGATACCCTGAACATCTGGATACTGATGCCGCGAGCGGGAACAGCGATCCAGCATGCTTCCATACTGTCCACGCTCAATAGAATGCCGGCTGGGAACCTTACTGCGGAAGGTTTGACCGTCGCGGTCTCCGCCGGCGGTGGTTTCGCTGCAGCTGACGGTCGGACCCTCCTGATGGTTCCGGGACATTCACCTTACGAGATCGTAGGGGGAGGGCCGCTGGCCCTATCTGAAGACCGACTTTCGGTTCTGGTGCGCTCAGCGCCCGAAGACCAGCCCTACAACCAACTCGTTGTGTACGACATCACGACAAATGGAACTCTGGCGGAGGCAGCGAAGATTAATCACGTGGTAGGGGCAGCTCTGGAAGGGGTGACCCTGTTCGCGGTTTTGGCCGAACCGGGTGCGCCGGTGAGACTCTGCAAGATGACAACTTAGCTAAGACAGGGTACTACTTCATGACAATTATTGGCTCGGATGGACGAACAACAATTACAGTGCCTTCAGGTTCGAACGTTAATGCCACGGCGGTTGACGTACAGAATTTATCTACAACAACCTACAACGCTTTCAAAAATTTGCCTGGTTCAGGGTACGTGATCTCGGCCAACTTTTCTGATGGCGGGCCGCGTCCGCATCACGTCACTCGCTATGTTGGGCTCGAAGTCTGATATTGATACTCTATTAAAGTATAGTCGATAACTATTGTTAATGTGACCATCTTTTGTGCGATCTTTTCAGTGGCTATGCCAAAGAGAGGGCGCACAGAATTCATGGAAATGAATCA
>NZ_JBQFPW010000029.1:0-18670 GCF_056536585.1 Ruegeria sp. CK2 | reverse complement strand
TTTTTGATCTTCGGATATTTTGTGTGCTTCATCGACGAGTGTCGAGATAAACGTTCTAAGCAACCCCGTCAGGGAGCCATTGAGCACCGAACGATTGGCTTCATCAAGAGATGGCGCCATCCAGGAAAACTTATCACGATTAAGTCCTATAGACACAAAGCTCTGTCCTTCCCAACGTGATTTCCATGGTTGTGCATGCGACACGAGCATTAAATCCCCTGTTTTTGCTTTTACCGAACGATCATTGTACTCATTGTAAAAGCGCCCACTCCGAACGAACCAGATTGCCCAATTGTCGAGATCGGTCTTTCTGATCTGATCATTCGTTCTTTCGCTATTAGTTGGATCAACCTCCCAATCAATAATATCTATCCCACCGAGGTCGAAAGCTGAAAACTTAGCACGAAAACCGCTATTGATAGAACGGGGTTTCTTAAGGTCACAAATAGGGGCGGCTGCTTGCGAAAATGCGTCAAATTGATGCTGACATTCAAAGTCAAGGGTAGAGTACTCGAAGAGTTCTACAGATTTAGGTTTGTTTTCCATTGGAGCCAAGAGAGATTTACAACCATGTATTTGAGGGTTTCAGCATTTCGAAGTTTCTTGCTGGTTCTTCGGGATTTTGGATCTGAGCACAGCCGCAAACACTTTGGAGTTTAGCTTCACTCGAAAAGGGCAAGTCCACGCCAGCGAACGCATCGAGTGTTCTTCTTCCGGGATGTATTGAGCCATCCAGCCGAAGTAGTTGGTTCGAGCGACTCACTAGCTAAACTCCCAAGTGTCATGTTCGCCCAAAACAGGAAGTGGACTGTTCTGGGAGGATTAGTTAGCCACAACAACTTTTGACAATGAAGTCGGATTGTGGAGCTCACAGTCTCAATGGCGTCGCGTGGGGTCTCAAATGAAATCCAGGTCATGTTGACAACACGTCGGAGCCAAAGCCGACCGGATGTGATGTCGATGAAGCTCCGGACGCCTTCAAGGCCTTATAGCAGCGAGTGGCCACGCGGCCTGCGTTTCATAACATCTTCAAGCAGCTCTTAACCCGATTATGCAGGCGATAAACTGAGCGGTCGCCGCCGAAGTGCTTTTTGCGAGGTTTTCGCATTGAGATAACGGGCGAGACGTGACGCGTATTCAGATCTGCTCTGTTTCTGCCGTCATCATAGCCATGATCCACCAGCAACACATTGGGACGGACAGAGTGTCGGCCATGACCAGATCAAAGCCCAAATAATCTGAAGTCTGGTCGAACGTTGTTTCCGTTCTTATGGACAGACCGTACGAATTGACGAGGAAGTGGATATTGGTCGATAAGCCAAAGCGAGAATGCTCGAAAACCTGTCTCGGTATTCCCTTTTGAACCTGCTGTTTGAAGATGAGCGTGGATCACGGTGCTATCGATCACTTGTAGCGAGGTCAGCACAGTGGCACCAGCTTCCAGCGCTGCCTGCGTCTTTCTTCTGTCCACACTGTCTTGTGTCAAAGCGGCAAAAGTGAATGAATTGAAAGCAACAGCACCATGACACGCGCTTTCGTCAATCGAAGCCCAGTTTTTGCGACACAGCTGAATGGAGCGTATTTTTCAGCAACCAAACATCAAATGACACTCAATTGACAAGTTTTGCGACAGGCCTGTTGATATGCAATTTAGCATCCAAATACTGATACACTACGTTGAGTTTGGATGCCTGCCACTGGCCCAGAGTTTGACACTCAAAGATGGCAGAGCATTGCCGTCAATGGTCTTGATGCCGTTTATACGTGCGTGGCGGTTCACTAACGAGGGTGTCTATCGACACGGAGTTCGGGCGCATAAGGGGCTTTAAGCCCTTTTTCCGAAGCTTTAGTCCTTGAAGCCAGATGAAAGGCAATGCGGTTGTTCCAGAAGCAAGACAGCGCGCCGCGGCAGTAGTAGCAGACCAACGTGACGCGTGGCTAAATTGCCCCCTTAGAGTTGTGAATAGGAGTGGACGATCTTCTACCTCTAGATCGACTCGTGCGGAAAATCTGCCGTCAAAAGGAGCAAAACGAACGTGATAACTACCTCGCGTGGCGTTAAAAGGGGAAACAAAAAAGGTTTTATCTATAACATGGCATCGTGATACTTCAGCGCTAAGGTGGTAGATATGGCGCTCTCCGAATGTGTTGTTGACTTCTAGCAGTAAGGGTGCACAGCTCTGTGAGCTGGCATCGAACCAGAAACTCACGGGGCTGAAGCCAAAACCGAAGAAACGTGGAAATGTCACTAGGCGAGCGGATTTGACCGTTGGTCTGCCTGCCTGAACAAGAACATGGTTGAGTCTGTCTAGTGCCGTAACGCTGTCGGGTGACGGCACCAATTGGTCCCTATCATGGAAAGAGATTGGTGCAAAACGATTGCGTCCAAACACTGGTTTTGCGGCTGCAAACGCAGACAGATCCGGCAGGTCAAGTACGATAAAGTCGACGTTGTAACGGAATTCGTGGCGCGTAGGCCGGGTACGAGCGTGGATGACTTCACCACGATAGAAACCCGCAGGGGGCATAGCAGTGTTTATCATATCCAACCTCTTTCTATCTTGTACTACAGATGTTTTTGCGGAATGGAATTGTCGAGGCCGATGAGACTTTCGGCCGCTTGGATCCCAGACCGAAAGGCATCTTCGTGGAAACCATGGCCGAAGTAATTGCCGCACAGACGCACCCGCCCCCAGGTGTTTTCGGCAAGCTCTTTCTGAGTTGCTAAGGACTTAGCGGTATAGAGAGGATGGCGAAATGCGTAGCGCGCCAGAATCCTTTTTGGATCGATCATCTCATTTAAGTTCTGCGCGTTAAGAGTGACGAAATAGTCGTTAGCCGTTCCGTCATGTGACTGCAAACGATTGAGATAGTAGCTAAAGGCGGACGAATATCGTCTTTGATGGGATGCTTTATGTGCAAGGTGATTCCAGCCGGCCCACAGGTCTCGGTCGCGCGGCATAGCCCGGGGATCTGTGTGCAGGATCGCGGTGTTGTCGGTATATTCCCAGGCCGAGAGTAAACCGTCGAGTTTTTCTCCGGGCGCTTCGAGAAGTGCACGGGCCTGGTCCGCCTGCGTGGCGATCACTGCGCCAGCCGCTTCGAAGCGGCGTCCCGAAACAGTCTCGATCATGACACCTGATCGGGTCTCTCCAACTCGGGTTACCGCTTCGTTGACGACTTTGAGGTTTTTTGCTTCTCGGCCAATGGTATCAACATAGGTCCGACTACCGCCTTTCACGCTCAGCCATTGTGGTCCGTCATCGAAGGTGAGAAGCCCATGGTTCTGGAAGAACGATAGCAACGCTTGGGCAGGGTAGTCTCCGATTTTGTCGATGCTGCATGACCAGATCGCTGCCCCCATTGGATAGACATAGTCTCTTGCGAGTGCCTTTGAAGCTCCAATCCTCTTAAGGTAGGATCGCAACTGCAATGCGGGATCGATGCCGATGGCAAGATCCTTGTTGCCAGCTTCAAAGAACGCGATAATTGGCTTGAGGAGAGGAGACAGCGCTCGGGCAGACTTAACGATCCGATGAGAGGCGGCGTGTTGTCCGGCATTTTGGAAATTGAGTGCGTAGGCGAAGTTTCTGTGCGCGTCTTCGAATGCGAAAGACATCTCAGCTGGCTGGGTTTCAACGCCCAGGTTTTCGAATGTGCGTGTCAATACTGGATAGTTGGTGGGGTTGAACACCATGAAACCGACATCAAGGGCCAGCCCTTCGTCAGGGCCGTCTGGAACCAGGAACGTGTTGGCATGCCCGCCGAGATGGCTCTGCGGCTCGAACAGCAGGATGGGATGGCGGTCGGATAGAGCGCGGACAGCCGCAAGACCGGCCGCGCCGGCGCCTACGACGGCAACCGGCATACCAGGTGCAAGTGTCTCTTTGCGCACAGGCATCCCTGTCATCAGGCCGGTTTTCCGTTCAAGGGAGTTACTTTTACGCGAACTCCACCTTTTGGCCGCAGCGTCATCATCACGACCGGTTCAGGTAAACGGTCTGCCGTTTCGAACTTGAACTGGCTCAGGAGAGCGGCAAGGATGATGTCTGTTTCCCGATAAGCCAAGGATGCGCCAATGCATACGCGGGGGCCGCCTCCAAAGGGAAGGAACGTAAAGCGAGCTGGTCGCTGGTTAAAACGTTCCGGGCGGAAGGCATGAGGATCCTCCCATAGCAACGAATGGCGATGAAGGGCACAGATTGGAAGGAAAACGCGGTCCCCCTTACGAATACGGCGACCGAGGAGTTCGTCATCCTTGTTTGCCACCCTGGATATGAGTGGGGTTGGTGGGTAGAGACGCATTGCTTCATCGAGTATGCGCCGGCACAGAGGTAAGCGCCCAGGTGCCTCACCGATGTTTGGACCTCCGGTGCCGACGACGGAGATTGCCTCGGCCCGAGCTTCTTCCTGAATGTTCTGATCGGAGGCGAGAAGCATTAGCGCCCAGGAAAGTGCGATTGCAGAGGTCTCGTGACCTGCCAGGATGAATGCCAGGACGGTGTCGCGAATTTCCACCGGATCGAGCGTTTTACCAGTTTGGGGATCAATCGCCTTAGAAATGTTCTCTATGAATACGGAAGGTCTGACTCCGCGTTTAACAGCCTCGAGTTCTTTTTCTACCGCTCGACGTACATAAAGAGAATGGTGACGGGCCATCAAATGCTGCGGCTTAGGAAGCCAAACCGGCCAAGGTAGCAGGTCCAGTACGTTAAATTTCCCAGCTGTTTCCATGTATCCGTTGATCGCAGAGGAAAAACGCACGGCATCAAAATTTTCGGGCTGTGAGGCTACAAGTCGGCAGATGATTTCGAAATTTGTTAGCACCATCTGATGGTATAGGTCAGTTACTGGTCCGGAGGACAGAAGCCGCTGGGTCAGAGCTTTTGCTGCAACCACAATCTCTCCTGTGGCCGATTCCAGGGAACGGGGAGTAAACACTTCAGAGGCTGCACTGCGCTGAACCCGCCACTTTTGACCTTTGGCGTGGAATATTCCGTGCCGCGTGGGTCGTAAAAGATGGAGCATGATCGCCGACTTGTCGTAGTTATCGAGGGCTTCACTCAGAACATGGCGCATCCCATCAGGATAGGTAACCATGTGCCAGGGGCGCCCTAGGCGCTTACCAGAAATGATCGGCTCGTGATACGCGGCCTCGGGGATCATCATCAGTCTGTTTTCACCCGCGACTTTTATCGTTTCACGGATAGAAAGATCGGATGTTGGTGGTTTGATCCAAGGCGGTTTGAAGACGGCGCTCGACCGCGCGCTCGTCGGGTTGGTTTCGGTCAACATTGGCTTTGTTTACCTCCTATTGCATCTGAGTTTGCTGGAGCACTTGCCAACGTCTTTAAATCCAGACTTTTGGCGAGTTGGCGTGCGGTTGCGTCTCCGAAAAGAGCATCAACGGGTATTGAAACTCCGAATTCCTCTTCGAGCGACGTGATCAGTTCCGAGGCGCCAAGAGAGTCGAGGCCGAGTTCTGCAAGGGGAAGATCTGGATCAACTTCATCGACGGTTGAAAACTGCAGTATTATGCGAATTCGGTCTCGTATGAGGGCAAGGGTGCCCTCCATTGAACCATTGCTGCTCGGTTTCGGGGCCAAGGTTATGCCCGCGTCTGCGGCGTCAATTGTCTTTACGGTCGCGTTTCTTCCGGCTCGAGGTTTGATGGCAGTGGAGAACTGTTTGAGTTCGACTGCCCCAACCATCAGTTCACCGGTCCCGGATCGGATCGCAGAGATCAAGTGCTGGGCTATTGCGGTTGGATCGGCATAGCGGATGCCCTGTCGCTCCATGGCTGAGCGCATGGCTGAGCTCATTGCTTGTGCCATACCGCCACCGTCGACAGGGCCGAGCGCAAGGCTTACGGCAGGTCGTCCCATGGCAACTAACTTTGCCGCCGCTGCGTCAAGAACTGCGTTGGCAGCTGAATAACTGACCTGGCCGGGGGAGCCGAACGCCCCGGCAAATGAACTAACGAGGAGAACGAAAACATCGTCTTGAAGGGTTGCCAAGCGTTCAACTGTATCAAGGCCGGTAATCTTACCACAGAAAGTCTCTTGGAAACTTGTCTCATTTTCTTCGTCAGCGGGGCGGACGTCCAAAACACCGGCGGCATGTACAATCCCCCCAAGCGGCGGCAAGTCTTGTAACGTCGCAGTGATTGTGTCGGCGGCTACGGTAGGATCGGAGAGATCTGCTGCCACGTACCGAACTGTTGTGTCCGCGTGTGCAAGAGAAGCGAACGCTTTGGTAACCTCGTCCGACCCCTTCCGACGACCGGTAAACACTACGGCACTGGCACCAGCCTCCGACAGCGCGGCAGCCACATGCCGACCAACGTGGCCAGTTGCACCTGTAACAATCCAAGTGCGTTTCTCGATCTGCGCCGGGGCAAACGCTGCAGTGGGTGCGAAATCCTTGGCCTCTGCCCAAGGTGCTTTGATCACGACCTTACCAGTATGGCGGGCAAGACTCATGTGGCGGAATGCCTGTTCCGCTTGATCAAATGAAAAGGCTTCGTACGGCAGTGGCTTTAAGTCTCCAGATGCAAAACCGGACGCTAGTTCAGCGAACATCTGCGTGATAATATTTGGTGTGTCGTTGCAGATCTGGGCAAGATCAAAAGGATGGTAATGTATATCTTCACCGTGTTGTCTTAACTCGTCAGCGCTGAGTATTTCTGCTTTGCCTATCTCTAGAAAAGTGCCTCCTGGACGCAGGAGCGACAATGTTGCGGGGATATGCTGGTCGGTCAGGGAATTCAGAGCGACATCGATTGACCCGTCTCCGAAGCAGGACGCAATGTCTGCCTTGTAGTTTGTGTCACGAGAATTGTGGACGGCGACGAGGTCCTGTGCGATCGCCTTGGACTTTGACCGGCTTGCCGTCCCGACAACCTCAGCACTAGCTCTGCGCGCGATCTGTGTTGCAGCCATTCCAACACCGCCGGCTGCCGAGTGGACAAGGATCCGTTGGCCAGAAGAAAGCTTGGCAACATGGTGAAGACCGTATTGTGCTGTAAGAAATGCAACCGGGACAGTCGCTGCCTCACAGAACGAAAGCCGAGCTGGAATCGGCGCGGTCAGAGCGGCGGGCGTTGTGACGTGCCCAGCAAAGCTTGAAAGTGAGATACCATAAACCCGGTCGCCCACGCGGGTGCCACTGACATCCCGACCGATGTCAACCACGATGCCCGCAAACTCGGCGCCAATTGGTCCGGGATCTCCTGGATATCGACCAAGCGCATTCAAAACGTCGCGAAAGTTGAGACCCGAGGCAACAACGCGGACTTCAATCTCGTCGGGAGCTGGAGTGCGGCGCTCTGTGGTTTCAGTTAACAGATTGTCGAGCCTGCCGCGCTGACCCACGCAGAGACGTGTTGTGTGTGGAGTTCTGGATGCAACATCAGTGGCTGTGGGCACTAGCTCACGGGCGAAGGAGCGTTCATGCCTAACAACAAGTTCATTAGGTGCTTCTGGATCGTTCAGAACGGAGAGGATTTCATTGACGGTAGTTGAGTTAAGCTTCTGCGTGTCAAGAAGGACCAGACTAGGTGAACCTGGCTCCAAACGGAGTGATCGTGCCGCCCCCCAGATCGCGGCGGCGGTTTCCGATATCGCTATTGCAGGAGACTGCGATCCATTGGACAGGGTTACCACGACAATGGTGGAGTTGCAGCGTTCACGGCAGGTTTTCAGCAACCGCGAGAAGGATTGAAAGGCTGTGCTGGCAGTTTGCAACCGATTTTCCGCTTCGGTTGCATTGATGAGCAGGACAACTGCACCATCACCTTGTCTGGTAGGTGAAACGAGACCTGGAGCCGCTTGAGAAATCAAGGCGCCAAGCGTTTTTTCCAAACTAGGATCTTCCGATAGTATCTGTATGGGTTCTGAGGTTGACGGAAGCACGGGCGAAGTCGCAGGGCGTTCACGCCATCGGCGCTCGGCGAGGATCGCCTCAGCGGGATCAGGACCGTTCTGTCCTCTTGGGGAGGGGGGAGACGGTATTGCCCGAACTACCGAGCCGCTGGCCATTGAGCCTTGATTCAACAAGTGAACGCGAACACCGCCACCCTCCGCGATGAGATCCCCATCAGGAGAGATGAGCGCGAAATCAAATTCGCACTCTGACCAATCCTGTGCGTCATCGCTACTGGCTTGGTAGTGCCTCAAGACCGCATAAGCTGAGCTGTTACCCTCGCGCAATATGCGAATGCGCTTCATCCCGGCAATTACAACCGCAGCGCTTCGCGACGCGCGTCCCAACATGAAACCGACAAAGGCGTGGAATGCGCTGTCGAGAAGAGCCGGATGGAGCCCGAATGTCCCATCTTTGATTCTTGCTGGGGGTGGGACTTCCAAATAGGCTACCATTCTTGTGCCGTCTTCAGCAGAAGGGTCTTCCCAGAGCTTCTTGAGACCTCGAAAGGCTGGCCCGTACGAAAGGCCGTTTTCGGCGGCAACATTGTCATAGATTGCGTCACCGTTCAGAGCATTTGCATGGGCGTTTGCAAGCCGTGATACGTCAATTGGTAACGGGATCGGCACCTCTTTGAGTTCGCACCCTTCGCTGCGGGCATGCTCAATCCATTTCATAGGCGTTTGATCTGCGGTGCTGAGAATGCGCACGCTTCGGAGGCCGGATTCTGCATGATCGGGGCCTTCAATCGGTTCGACAATTGTGCGCAAGTGTCGAGTTCCGTCTTCTGTTAGTAACAGCGGACGCGACACTGTGATGTTGTTCACCTGTACAGCGTCCGTACCTTCTTCTCGGGCCAGGGCTGCACGCATCATCTCTATGAATGCGGCTGCTGGAAAAATGACCTTGCCACCGATTGTATGCGAGGCGAGATAGGGGTGATCATCAAGGCGAAGCTGTGTAACGTGGATTTTTGACCCATTGGGCATCTCAATTGGTGCCCCGAGTAGGGGATGATGAGTGCTTACGTCAGCACTCTTGTGGCTTGGGTGCACATATGGAGGCAGTGAGTCTGGCCGCCAGTATCTCTTGCGTTGAAATGGGTAAGGAGGGATCTTGAGATCGCGCCGGACAGGTCCACCGTATAGAACGCCCCAATCAATCGGTGCGCCGGCAATATGCGCAGTTGCGACGGCTCGAGCGAACGCCACGTCATCTTCCAAACGTCCGCTATCAAGCGTCTTGATGACCGTCGGTAGCTCTGTTCGCTTAAGACGCCCCACCAGATGGCCAAGTGTGCTTTGGCACCCGACCTCCAGAATAACATTAGCACCAGCGTCCAAAACTGCGTTGAGGCCTGCATTGAAGGCAACAGCTTGTCTGGTGTGTTTCACCCAGTAAGCAGGGTCTGCAAATGCGTCTGACTCGAGCTGCCCGGTCACATTGGAGGCAATCGGGATCGATGCCGGTTTTGGGCAGGCCAAACGAAACTCATGTTCCAGATCGACCAAGGCTTCGTCCATCACGCGGGAGTGGAAGGCATGAGAGACTTTGAGGGGTTTATGCAGAAAGTTACTGTTCTTCGCCGCTGTCTGAAAGGCTTCAAGGGCCTTCGCCTCTCCTGAAACCACACATTCATCGTCGGCGTTGACAGCTGCTATGTCGATCTGGTCCCCGGTTGTGGCAATGAGGTCCCGTACACGTTCTTCATTTGCCTTGACTACCAGCATACCGGACGAGATCTGAATGGCACCCATCAGTTCTCCCCGCCGAACGATGAGCCGACCAGCTGCCTCAAGATCGAATACACCCGCGATTGTGGCAGCAACTATTTCGCCTATCGAGTGACCGATAAGAGCCATTGGAGAGATGCCAACTGACATCCACAATCTAGCCAGAGCGTAGTTGGCTACAAACAAGGCCGATTGGGTATTCTCAGTTCGATTGAGTGGCACTGGGTCTGAGCCGTCGAGAACATCCAGCAACGGGACGGATCTGTGGGCGTCAACCGCTTCTAGTGCCTTGGCAAAATGGTTGGCGAAGGCCGGACTCGATTTACGTAGCCCGCTTGCCATAGCAAGTGCCTGAGATCCTTGACCGGGAAGCATCAATGCAACCCGTGCCTTGGTCAGGCAGATTTGTCGAACGGCCCCCGAAGCCGCAGGATTCTGAGAGAAAGCCGTTAAGCTAGTGTGGAGTGCATCTCGCCCTCTGCCGAACACGGCGCCTCGGTGCAAAAAGTGCTCACGGGTCTTACCAGCCGCGTGGCAAATCGCCCGGAGGTTGTCATCGGCATCCGGGCGTCCTAGCCGCTCCACGTATGCTTCAGCGGCATCAGCTCGCGCATTCTCTGTTCGTCCAGAAAAAGGAAGTACAATGGCAGAACGAGCCCCGAAGACCGCTTTGGCCAGGGGTTTGGACGTCTTTCTTGCAGCAACCTCCGGTGGGTCTCCTAAAACTACATGAGCGTTTGCGCCGCCGAAGCCGAACGCGCTCACACCAGCAAAGCGTTGACGGTCCGTTTGATGGTGCCACGGACGTGGTTCACGCGGCACTATAATTTCTGGTTCGGCATCCCGGCATACTTTCGAAAGGCGCTCTATTCCCGATACGGGTGGTATCACTTCAGCATTTAATGATGAGATCACCTTCAACAATCCACCCATTCCAGCGGCGGCTTCCATGTGTCCTAGCTGCGTCTTAACAGCGCCTAGCACGAGAGGATGACCCGTTGCCCTCGTGTCTCCAAACACGCGTTCAAGAGCAGCGACCTCGATCTCGTCGCCGAGAGGGGTTGCAGTGCCGTGGGCTTCGACGTGGTCGATATCGTTGGGTGTCAAACCTGCGTCAGCGAGAGCAGAGCGGATGACGGCAGTCTGGGCTTGCCCGTTTGGAGCTGGCAATCCGTTCGACAATCCGTCCTGGTTGATCGCGGAGCCATAGATGCAACAAAGAATTTGATCCCCGTCTTCCAAGGCAGCGGCAAATGGTTTGAGCAACACAACTCCACATCCTTCTGCCCTGACGAAACCATCACGATTTTCGTCAAAGGTCGCGCAGGTCCCACGAGGTGAAATCATCTGTGCACGGCTGTAACCGAGGAACGCATATGGTGAGTTGATAGCGTTTACCGCACCGACCACGGCAAATTCGCATTCACCCGTCCGTATAGCACGGACTGCGTTGTGGAGAGCAACCAATGAAGATGAGCATGCCGTGTCGACAGTGAAGCTCGGCCCTTTAAAATCCATGACGTAGGAAATACGGTTGGAGAGCAATGACAGGCAGGCGCCTGTACCAGTAAATTGGTTAGGTCGATGACCTAAAACTTGAAGTGCTGCACCGTACTCAATGGTCGATCCACCCACAAAGACACCGCTGTCGGTACCTTTCATACTTGATGGTGGAATACCGGCCTCTTCAAATGCCCGCCAGGTCGTCTCGAGCATGAGACGCTGTTGCGGATCGAGATCCATGGCTTCTTCAGGGGATATCCGGAAAAAACCCGCATCGAACTCGATGGATTGGTCAATAACTCCAGCTCGTGCTGTCGAGCTCAGCCCTTTGCGATGAAGCGTAGAGAGTGGTTCCAACGGCAGGTCGTCTGGAACGTCTGAAATGCCGCTGCCCCCCGTGATCAGAAGGTTCCATAAGGCATCCGGAGACGATGCACCTGGAAAGCGGCAAGCCTGGCCAACAACAGCAATCGGTTCATTCTTCATTGCGCGAAGCTCCTCATATTGCTGCTTAAGTTGTCAGCTCTCTTTCGGAGGACTTGAGATCTTTCCAAACAAGCTTCAGTTGGTTTTTCAGATAAAGTTGACGAGTCTCTGCGCGGCGCACTTTGCCTGAGGACGTCAAAGGAATAGCACCCCGTTCCACAGTCAGAATCCGGTCAATAGGAATCCCACGACGTGAAAAGATCAATTTCCTAACATCTCGGATTGCGTCGGGAATGGATTCCCGCCCGGCGCGTCCCCACTCAACGATCGCGATGATTTCGCTTCGGGATTCTGCGCGTTCAATGTCAAAAACGGCAACCTTATGGATGGGATGCCCGGTAAGCGTTTCTTCGACATCACCCTCAAGATCGTTCGGGTAGTGGTTCTGCCCATCGATGATGATGAGATCGGTCATACGACCCGTTACATGAATGTAGCCGTCGCGCAAAAAACCAAAATCGCCTGTGCGCAGGTACCGACCGGTTCCGTCAGCGGTTTTGGCTTTCAGCGTTTCTCTTGTTGCTTCCGGATTTTCGAAATAGCTGCGCGCTACACTGTCACCGGAAAACCAGATCTCGCCGATCCTTCCATCCGGAAGCCGTTCATGCGTATTCGGGTCAACGATAATAAGTTGGTGCCCGTCAATTACCCGGCCACAAGGTACGACCCATTCGGCGGTTTCATTGTCGGGCGGCACTGGCTCTGCGCACCCGACTGTAAGCCGGGAACGTGAAACGGGATATACTGGTGGCGCAGCCCGCGGTGAAGGACCGGAAATCATCAAGGTCGCTTCGGCCATGCCATAGCATGGAAACCAAGCCCGACTATCGAAACCAACGTGTCTGAAGCGGGATGCGAAGCGTTTTAGGGTTCGAGCCCGCACCGGCTCAGCACCATTGTAGGCGACAAACCAAGGCGAAAGATCGAGGTTTTCCATTTGTGCATCAGAAACCTGACGGATGCAGCTCTCATAGGCAAAATTCGGCCCGCCGGCGTACACTTGGCGATCAGTGCCGAAATTGGAAATCGCTTCGAGCCACCTCCAAGGACGTGCAACGAATGCTTCAGGCGGCATTTTGACGATGCCACCTCCGCGCAGCAATGGCGTGAGGATGCACCCGAATAGCCCCATGTCATGATACGGAGGCAGCCAGTCAATTGTAATTCCGTTTTCGGTAAACTCATATCGGGAAAAAATGCAGCGAATGTTTGCGAGAGCAACATCATGATCAATGGAAACGCCTTTCGGATTCCGAGTGGACCCAGAAGTATATTGGATGATCGCGTGGTCGGTTGTTGCAGGTTTGCAGTGCTCGAGATCAGCAAGTCGACCATTGGCTCCAATTGCAATGAGTGCTTCCACAGAGTACCTAGGCACCGCCTGCAATTCCAGTGGGAGCGCGTTTCGGACCCGGTCGTCCTGGCCATCCTCGATCAGTGTGAATGCCGGTTCGCAGCTGGCGAGGATGCCTGTGATCCGTTCGATCTGACGATCGCCTCGTGGAGGAAACAGCGGAACTGGAACAAGACCTGCAGCCATCAGACCGAAAAGTGCCGCGACATAGTTTTCACTTGAGCGCATCAGAAGTGGAATGCGCGAGCCTGCAGGGGCTAATTCACTTGCTCCGCATCCGATAGCTGTAACCCTGTCCATCAAATCTGCATAGCTGAGCTGTGCAGAGACTGTCTTTCCATTTCTGAGAAAAGTGACAGCGGTTTTGTTTGGGATTGTTTCAGCGGCTTCAGCGAACGCGGAAACAAGATCTGGCGCTTGAACGGATAACCGTCCAGTTGTGGATGGTGAAGTCATCGGACGACTCCTCGCTCCTGCGGGGTGAGCAAGTATTGAGAAACAATCCATTCATTGCCACTTCGGAAGCCAAAGGATTCCTCGACGAGGGCAAAGAAGTTCCGCCAGTGATGGTAGTTGCTCAGAGCGGTGGAAGCATCGTTGGCATCTGCGAAAATCGCGAGCACTGCCTCTCGGTTAGCCTCAAGGCGCTCAAGCCAGCTGCGAGCAGTACGGGCGTAGTGTGTTCCGTCAAAGGCCCAGTGATCCATAACCTGCATGGCATTGCAAAAACAATAGATCAGCCGATCGGAGGGCATGAACCCGCCAGTAAAATAATGCTGAGCCGTAACATCAACGCCGTCAAACAGATAGCCATGTTCCCTGTGGGAAAAGACATGGACGAATGCAAGCCCTTCCGGCGTTAGCCAATCTCGCATTTGCGTCAATAAAGCCGACCAGTTTCGTACATGCTCCATCATTTCGATCGACACGATGCGGTCAAAAGGAACCTCGAATTCCATCTGGGCAACCGAAGTGGTAATAACCGACAGATTAGTAAGACCGCGACGCGTAGCCGCTGCTTCGATGAAGCGCCGTTGACCGGTCGAATTGGACAACGCAACAACACTGCTACCTGGAAAACGTTCAGCTATGAAAAGACTGGTCGCCCCCCAACCGCAGCCAAGATCCAGGACCCGGTGCCCGTCTCTAAGCTGAGCACGGCTGCAAACCTGTTCAAGCGCGGCTTCTTCAGCTTCGGCCAAATCGCTTTCTGGCGAGCTAAAGTAACAAGCGCTGTACTTGAGATGCGGTCCGAGAACGGTTTGGAAAAAGGCTGCAGGCACTTCGTAGTGCTGTGCATTGGCAGCGTTCTCGGCCTTTGTGATTGGAGATGTTCGAAGCGTTTTTTCGAGTTTCCGATGACGCTCCGTTCGATCTTCTATGGTGCCGGAGTTGAGGCTTCTGACGATTGCTTCAAGTCCAAATCTTACGAACTTTCTGAACCGCTGTTCGTCCGGTTCCAAGTTGAAATCATCGTTTGGTTCTGGGTCTGTGACAAGGGGCGCTAAAGCCATGGCGTTTGAACTCTCCGGAGTGAAAGGCGAATAAGGTCACAAGTGCCCCGTTCGAACATGGCCATTGAAAGTCGCAAATAGGTTTCGTAGTCAGCCACCTTCTTGGAGCCAACAAGAGCGATTGCTTCCTCGCGGTGCGTTTTCAGGGCGTCAAGCCACTTACGAAGCGTGCGGACGTAATCGTCTCGGTGGTTGTATAACGTAATCGGTTCGAACAGGCGTTCTGCCGCTGTGAATACTTCTCCAAGCCTTGGGAGGTCCGACTCCGGGAAAATGCGCTCGGCAATGAATTCATCCAGGTGTTCCGGTCCTGCGTTGCCATAGGTGATCATCTGGATCACAAAGGTTGCGCCCAAGTTTGTGAGAGCGTGGCAGTGCTCAAACAGGTGTCGGTAGACTGCAGTTCGTTGTTCCCGGGACATATTTGGTCGGACAAAAGCCTCGATCGCCTCAACCATGGTGACGACATCGAAACGGTGCTTAGTTTCAAAATCACGCCAGTCCGTATAGTGTACTTTGACGCCGGGATCGGCGGCTGCGGTAGTTAGCGCTTCTTGTTCTCGGGACAACGTCAAGCCAACTGTTTCGCCCAATCCCTTTCTTCGGGCGTGACGTAAGAGCCCGCCCCAGCCGCACCCGATGTCAAGAAGGCGCTTATTAGCAAGACTTTCTTGCGGATGTTTGTCGACTCCCGCCATCTGCAGGACGAGGTCTAGCTTTGCGTTTTGAGCTTCGTGAAGAGAGAGTGTCGGGTCCCCTGCAAAGTGAGCAGAGGTATAGCTAAAAGTTTCATCGAGCCACAAAGCGTAGAACTTGTTTCCTACGTCGTAATGGTGCGCTATTGCCTCCGGTGACGCGCCCGAGTGCGCAAGAAAAGCATGGTCGGTTAAATCGGTGCTTGGCTTACCGTTGTTCTTACTGAAAGCTTCGTCCGAGCGTGATGGATCTGATAAAGTTTCTGGCATGACGCAGTCTCAGCGGCTGTTTACTAATGAGAGCAAGTGAGCTGACATGTCTTTGATTGTTGGGTGGTCCCAAGCAGCGCTAGCTTCGATGTGAACGCAGAATTTATCTTCCAATTGACCTACCAGCGTGACCGCATCGCGGGAACTCATACCAAGATCAACAAACGGCGTGTCCTGATCAATCTCCGCTTGGTTTACATTTAGCTGCCTCGCCAATTCATGACGCATGAATAGAGCGATTTCTTCAGCTGTTGGGTGTGTCATGGTTTCTGTCATCGTTCGTTTCTCATTTCGTTTGTTGATTGGAGTGGCTGCGAATGCGTGTTTGTCTTTCTGCTTCGGATCACTTAATTGCATCGGCAATGATGGGCAGTTGGCAGGCAAACCCGTGGCAGTGCGGACGTCGCTGCCCTAAGTCTGCCTAAATTCGCGTCTTCTTAGGGTCCTTCACACTGTATCGACCACCGTTGCATTTGTTCTGTGTTCAGACGGGATGTGCCTTTGGATGTAGTGCCATCCCGACGGATACAGCTGTTGCTGCGCAAGCTGCGGATATGAGCGTTCCCCAAGTGAGGTTTACGGCCACGAAATTGAGAGATATCCCTTCAAAGTGGCTATAGAGTCCGAAATCAAACATCGCGTATGTAGCGAAACCGAGAATGGCGCCTCGTATTGCTCCGGAATAAATTGACTGCGCCTGGACCGCAGGAAAGACCACAAAAAAGCTCAAAGAAAAAGAATAGATTGTAAATAAAAATAAGATCCAACCTGTAAGTGGATCGTGACGCATATTTAGTAGTTGCGTCTCGTACCAGCTAGAAACTATTTTATAGAAAATTATATTGGCAATAGAATATGATAAAAAAACCGTTATATATAAGGTGATTTTTTTCATAATGACACCTAAGTGCTGTTTTTCGCCAGTAGATTAAGGATGGAGAAATTCAAACGCTTATGCAGTAATGAATCCTTGTATCATTGTGCATTTTGTTTTCTCTGCGTGCAGTAGGGTGAAATTTGATCTAGGTCATGAACAGAGATCTGGTTATCTCTGACTTGATCCGATGTCTCCCCACGGACATATCCAGATTATCACTTAGACAGACGGAGCCTCGTGGACGCGCCTGTGGCACAAGAAGAGATCATTCTGCGTTGGATCGAGACCGGGCGGATCCGATCGTGGCATCACGACGCCTTCGCTGCGGTCCTAGATGACAAGGAGCGCACGCGAGCCAGACGTTTCCGGTTCAAAGAAGACGAAGTCACGTTCACGGTAGCCCATGCCTTGGCCCGCTGTACCCTCTCAGAGGTTGACGGGCGCCCCCCTCGCTTATGGACGTTTCGGATCGGGCCCTATGGAAAGCCAGCGGTTGTCGTCGCCCAGAACGAGCCTAAAATCCGGTTCAATCTCAGCCATACCAAGGACCTGACCATCGTGGCTGCGACGATCGGTCGGGAGGTCGGCGTGGATGTCGAGAAGATCACCTGTCCCGCCCCGCTAGAGATTGCCGACCGCTACTTCACGCGACAGGAGAGAGACCTGCTTACGCAAAGTGCAGGCCTCGCGCGCGATGAAGCGTTCTTTTCGATTTGGACGCTCAAAGAGGCTTACATGAAGGCTCTGTCGCGCGGGATGGATTTACCGCTAGACAGCTTTACGGTCGGCCTTGATCCTGCACGTTTGGTGCGCAGCGATCAGGACAAAACCTGGGAGCGATGGCAATTATGGCAAGGCCGGATCGGAGCCTCCCATATAGCCGCCTTGGCCGTCGATTGGCCAGACGCCGATGAACTGCCGATATCGGGACGAGCTGTCGATCCCAACGAGCTTTCGTCCTTGTGTGGGTTGATTTGATGAAGAACCCTCTGGGTCTTGACGTTCTAAGGCACCCGCTAGGCCACGAGTGTCGATAAAGCGGGAAACACCCTTGATTTCATACTTTCCGAGCGCAGGAATGGTCCGGCGGCAACGAAATTCTTTGCCATCACTCTCGTCAAATGGAATTCCCGACAAGATCGTCATCGACAAAGGTGATGCCAATGCAGCAAGAATTCATAAGATCAATACGATACTGAAACGGTTTGACGGTCAGGCCGAAGTACAGACGATCAGGGCCAAATGCGCAAAAAAGATCGTTGAACAAGGTCACAGGTTTATCAAACGGCACGTCCGACACATGTGTGGTTTCAAGTCATTTGAATCTGCGCCGGCGACCTTGGGTGGTGCATCGAAGCCACCCACATGATCCGAAAGAGACAGTAACTCGAACGCAACGATATCCGGATTCCAACTGTTTGTTCAGTCGGCGAGATAAGTGTGCCTAGTGAATTGTAAGAACTGATCTCTCAACAGAGTGTGCGACAGATCCCAGACGAACTACTCCAGTCTTGGGTAGCAAATGCACCTATTTACCGTCTGGATAGCCGGCGAGATCTCGTGTGAAATGGCCATTAAAGCTTTCACAGTAACTGTTTTCTTCAATAAGTTCTTTAGTAAGAGTGTAGTCGCTACTTGGTGGATCGAACGAGAGCTCTTTGCGAAGGCTTTCAAATGATTTTCGTTCATTCACAATCCAAATTGGATGCGTTTTGGTTTGAGTTTTCTATCGCGAAAAACAGTGCATGTATATGGGTTTGGTAAAATCCAGTAGGTGTGTCGGACCGCAGTGATGTTGTAGCAACGACAGCCAATTCATATCCCACTTTATATTGGGCAATGGCGCGACGAACTGCGAGCGTTCAATATACCTCTGGTACCAAGTCTTCCAACGTTGAACTAACCCGCTCGACTGTATGGTCAGTGGTCAGGTTGTGTCTTCTTGCCCTCTGAAAACCCATCGGTTTAGTAACCGACCAATTGAATAAACTCCAGAAAACTCTCTAACAATGCGCTGCCTAGGCCGTGTTGACAAAACGAAAGTCTGACGGGTGCAGGCTCGCCATAGCCGGAGGCTATCTAAATATAGGATTGGTGTATTTCCCAATACTGCGACCGGGTTCTAAGGTTGGGTATGGAACGAACTGATCGGCCCCCGAGTACTCGGCTAAAAATCGCCAATATTCGCAATAAATTCAGCCTGTTACTTGCAGGCCGAGTGGGCCTGGCGTATCATCGGTTCATCGGTTCATCGGTTCATCGGTTCATCGGTTCATCGGTTCATCGGTTCATCGGTTCATCGGTTCATCGGTTCA
>NZ_JBQFPW010000028.1:0-18797 GCF_056536585.1 Ruegeria sp. CK2 | reverse complement strand
TTGAACAGCACCTCTTCGCGTTGGGGAAGTTGATCTGCCATGTAGAAAAGCCGACATTGGTGCGTGCTGCACTTTCCCCAACTTTGGGCTCAAACCCGACCTTTGCCGCACTCGACAAAACCGTCGGTCTCAACCAGGCCCGCACTGGTTTCCAATGGTCTTCAGGCGCATCGAGCAAATCTCGCATGACTTGCCAGCGGATGGCTGGGTTCTGATCTAGAAGCCATGACAAAGAAGAGTTTTCCAGTTCCACCATTTGCTACTAAGTATGCGGCTAGGGCGATTTGTCATTCCAACTCTGCGACATCACCGATGTGGGTAATCCATGGCAGGCGCCGTCGAACCCAAATCTGTCGTCGTGGTGGGCCAAGGTCGGCACGCTGATCGAGGCCGCCAACCCTGAGAGAGTAGTTGGGGTTGTTGTCGGTGGGCAAGCGAAAGACAGGGCTGCCGCAGTCGCCGCAGAATGCGTGACCCCGGCGTGAGCCGCTATCTGCGGTCTTATAGTAGATCTTTGGTTCGCCTTGCGTGATCCGAAATCCCTCTGGCGGTGCCACTATGGTTGCTCGAAACGCAGAGCCTGTCAGGATCTGGCAATCGAGGCAGTGGCAGATCTGTACTTTCCGCGGATCGACCTCCGCCTCGTACTCGATCTTGCCACAGTGGCAGCGTCCTGCGACCTTCATTCGATCCTCCTAACGCAAGCCCTTCCAGAGGCGCGGCCGCCGCACTAGTCCTCACCTTCGCGGTGGCAAACGGCTTCGAGCTTTATTCCGTGAGGATCCAGCCAGTAGGTGGCAAAGTGTGTGCCGTATTCTGGAAACTCGCGCGGTTCATGTAAGATCCGCGCTTTCTGCGAAAGTGCCCATTGATATGCCTCATGCACCACGGCGCGTGTCTCGACGGCGAACGCCAAATGTTGGAGCCCTGTTGCATTGCGTGAATAGGTTCCCGGCTCTTTAGATTCATAGAAGAAAAGCTGCGTGCCGAGCGTACCGTCTGGCCCATAGTTGAATTCCGGTGCTGTCTCAAACCACTGCTTGAGGCCAAGGATGGGCATCAGTTCATCATAGTATCTCTTGGCGGCCAGCAGATCAGGGACGGCGATACCGATATGATCTATGAATCCTGTCCGTCCCATGATGTTTCCCAACCTTTCCGTTCGAGTCCGTCGAACCTCCCGAAACAAAAAACGGTGATTTGATAAGCTCCCCGCATGTCAGCCTCGGACACATGCGTATGATCGTTACCAGCTGTTTAGCCCATCCAACAGCTCCACTGGAAGGTCCCGAACGTTCACCTCTTCCAACAGCCACAGATTGACAGCTATTCGTGACGGCGGGTCCTCGTCAGACTCACTAAGTCTGCTCCAATCTGGTGTTTCCGACCAGGTAGAGCAGCCACATTTACTGCAGAAATGATGATGGTTCATACCGGATGGCGCGTAGTCTCGATCTTCATCACTAGCCTCGACTACAACCTGATCGGTTTCATAGTAGCCCCACAATACGCCCCGCTTTGTACAAAATGTGCATGTGCAGGCTGTCGCCTTCTCGGGCAGGTGCGGGACCTTGATGCGTGTAGCGCCGCAGTGGCAAGACGCTGCAATCATGAAACTAATCCTCTCCTAGAACAGCATATCCGACAAACTTCGTCGTCTCGAACAGACCTATCAATCGAAACTCTACCACAGGCCTCCTGACAAAACCGGTCAGCAACGGCCATCATTTGCAACCGCCGCATGACATATGAGTGGGAGTGCATTGTGAGTTTGCCAAGGCCGAAGGACTTGGCCACCAGCTGTAGCTGGTTTGGCTTTTGCTCGGCTGCGCAAAAGTCGATATAACTATGGCATGCACATCTATGGCTTCGACCACATTGTCCTCTGCGTCCGCGATGTTGACGCGACCTTGGAATTCTATCAGCGCGTTTTGGGGATGGCCGTGCATGAGGAGCGTGCAGGCAAGTGGTCGCTTCATTTCGGCTCGAACAAGATTAGTCTTCAGGACGCGGATGAATTGCCAAGCCTCGCCGAGAGAACCGTCCCGGGCAGTGGAAACTTCTGTGTTGTAGCCGATACTCCGATTGATGACGTGGTTGCGCAGCTCCGTTCAAACGGTGTTGAAATTGTCGAAGGACCTGCGGAGAAAGCGGGCGCGGTTGGCAAGTTGCTGTCTGTCTACTTCCGCGACCCGGACGGCAACCTTGTCGAGGTCAGCAACAGATTGCTCTGACAGATCTGCTTGTAAACCCGATAGACGCCGGTGCGTCGATGCCACTTCACCAGACATTTCGGCTATTGCGCCAAGCGCTCTTGGATTTCGTCCTCCGTCAGATCTTCAATCGTCTTGCTGAGGATCCAGGCATGTCCAAATGGGTCCACGACACGTCCTTCCCTTTTGCCGTACGGCCGATCCTCAATCGTGATCACCACGTTCCCGCCCAAATCCACCATCTTTCGAGCGAGATCATCAGGATCGGGCACGGTAAGATGCAGCAAAACCGAGGCTCCTTTGGAGCTATCCGGTGAGGCGAGCCCCCAGTCCGCTACCTCTTGCGCCATCGTAAAGACGGACGTGCCAACCTTCATTGCCGCATGAACGACGCGGCCGGAACCGTCGGCGAAACGCTCAAGGCGCTCTGCGCCGAAGGCTTTGTGATAGAGGTCAAGCGCGGCATCGACGTCGTGGACGATCAGACGCGGTTCAAGTGCCATGTTTTCATTCAAGTTTGTCATGCCTTAAGCATAGACGGCGGAACCACATGGCGTCTTGAAGGAAATTCAAGCCTGGATTGGCACGTGATTGGGTACTGCCTGGTTCGGTGGCTTGTACCCCGACGGCGTCATATCGCCGAAGCGCCGAAACGCCCGGACCATATGTGGCTGATCCGCAAAACCGACATCAGTGGCTGCGTCGGCCCAGGATGTCGCCGAAGATCGGCTTTGAAGGAGGCGCTGAAACCGCTCAATCTGTGCATAAGTCTTGGGATTCATGCCAACCCGTTCGCGAAAACGCGATATGAATGTCTGTGGCGTGGTGTCAAATCGGTTGATCAGGCCGCGGACCTGCCATCCCTGCCGCAGCAGTGCCGCTGATTCACTGATAATGACATCCCAGTTTTGCATGGCGGGCGCTTTTTTGAGAAATGCAGACTCCAGCACGTCAAGTCGCGTATGCAATCCGTCCGCTGTCGCTAGTCTCTCACGGAGCGACGGCTCGCCTTCCCAGGTCAGAATGTCCAAATCGACAAGACCCACGCCAATCTCTGTCATCGGAAGACGAAAGAACGGAAATGCCCCGCCCGGCGAAAACAAAACGCCGCAAAGGCTTCTTTGCTCAGCACGATCAATGACGACCGGCGAAAGCGCGGGGCCCTGCAAGACCATCCCGGATGCCCGCTGCTGCAGCGCACCATTGCTCGCATAGTGATGCAAACAGTCTTCATGCAGATTGATGAACATCTGTGTTCGGCCGTTTGGCAGCACGCGTTCCAACTGATGCTGGTGACGTGTTTCGCACGTCCAGAATGCCTCAATGAAGGGCAAGAGAAGTTGGTTTTTTGGAGGCCGGGATATTAGCAATGATAGATCTCCGATCCATATCTTCTTCAAGGACTAGACCGCGCGAATGAGCCGAGAGATCTGTGGTGGTCTTCAATCCGGGCCACACGCCTCTCTGCTTTCAGCAGCACCTGCAATTCCCTATACCACATGACATGCAGCGATCTGGCCGTCTTCTTCAGCTCCTTCAAGTGCTTCGAGAACATCGAGGCGCGGTGACGGCTGCATCGCTGGCCGAGCGGTTCGAAGTGTCTGAACGCACGATCTACCGCGATATGGACACGCTGCTAGAGCTGGGCGTCCCCGTTGAGGGCGAAGCGGGCACGGGTTTCATTCTGCGGCCGGGCTACTTCCTTCCGTCAATGGCGTTCAATCAGGACGAGGCCGATGCGGTTCTTCTTGTGTTACGTTTTGTGCAGGCGCGAGGCGATAATGATCTTGTAGAGGCAGCGGAGACGGCCCTGTCCAAGATCGCGGAAGGAATGGGGGAGACCACCGAGGCGAAGATGCGTGGAAATGGTCTGACGGTTGGCCCTTCCGGCAGGGATCAGCGCTGCGAATTGGCGAGCGTCAGACGGGCCATCCGGGATCGGCGGAAGCTACAGATCGCCTACCGGACCAAAGATTTGGCATCTTCCACGCGCACAATCTGGCCTGTCGCCATCGGCTTCTTCGACGGGGCCGAGATGCTGGCGGCGTGGTGTGAGATGCGCGATGCTTTCAGGCATTTTCGCATGGACCGCATCGAAGCGCTGACCGTTCTGGAGGACAGCATTCCTCGGTCAGGGGCCAACCTTTTGACTGCGTATCGCTGCATCGAGCCGGGCGCGAATGTCTGAGCGATGTTCCTGACAGGTTCTGTCGGACGACCGGATTAGGGTCAGACTGTACCAACGAACAGGAGAGCCAATATGCATATCATTCTCGGCGGAACCGGGCAGGTCGGGTCGGCAACGGCGCGGGCCCTATTGGATGCGGGACAGGCGGTTACAATCGTGACCCGCGACAAGCATCATGGCGCGGAGCTGGTAAAGGCTGGCGCACAGATTGCCGAAGCCGACATCCGCGATGTTGAGGCTTTGCGAAGTATCTTCCGAACAGGTCGGCGGGCGCTCCTGCTCAACCCACCGGCTGACCCTTCGGGCGATACCGATGAGGAGGAGCGCGCGAATGTTGCCGCCATCCTTTCAGCTCTCGACGGCACCAGGCTAGAGAAAGTTGTGTTGCAATCGACTTATGGCGCGTTCGAGGGAGACCGCTGCGGCGATCTGACAGTGCTCTATGGCTTCGAGCAGGCGTTGCTGGCGCAGCCAATCCCCGCCGCGATCAACCGGGGCGGCTATTACATGAGCAACTGGGTTGGGATGGCAGAGCTGGTGAAAGAGACGGGCTTCTTGCCGAGTTTCTTCCCGGCGGACCTGCCGATCCCGATGGTCGCACCCGCGGACTTAGGCCGTGCCGCCGCCCGGCGTCTGATGTCAGGGCCTGAAGACGTGGGGATCGCGCATATCGAAGGCCCGAAACGCTACTCTGCGAACGATGTCGCCGCAGCCTTTGGAAGTATCATCGAGCGCAAAGTCAAGGTGCAGGAAATCCCGCGCGAGGCGTTGGAAGAGACTTTTCGCTGCTTCGGGTTTTCTGATGAGGCTGCGGCGTCATACGCCTGCATGACCCGTAAGGTGATCGACAGAAAGACGGACACGGCAGATGAGCCAGTCCGGGGGGAGGTTGCCTTGGACGAATACCTTGCTGCGGTGCTTGGTTGATCGCCCATCAAAGCGATGTTTTGGTTTGTGCCAATTGGATTGCCGCCTCGTCTTGGCGGCGGAGGCTCCATTTCAGGCCAGCCACTCGTCTGTATCGTGGTCGGGATGCTGGCGAGATGTTCGCCTCGCCAGGTCGGTGCCTTCCGGGTCGTCTTCTTCGCTCGTACCGAAGTTTTCCAGAGCGGCGAGCTGTGCGACTTGAGGCAACTTCCCTTCAATTCCCAATTCGAACGCGAGGGCGATGTCCGCTGGGTTGTCGAAGGCTCCGATCGAGACAGAGATGCGCTCACTTTCTTCGTTGTGATAGAACAGCGGTGTCCCACAGTTCGCGCAAAATCCGCGCGCAATGCCTTCCGAACTATAGAACTTCGACGGTTCGCCTCGTGTCCAGGTCAGATCGCTGACGAGAACACCGATGCGTGCTCCGAAGAAGTTCCCGGCGGCTTTCTGACACATCCGGCAATGGCAGACATGAGGATTGTCGCTTAGGGCGGCGGCGCGGAAACGAACCGCACCGCATTGACATCCACCTGATCGCGCTGAGTTGCCGCTGTTCACTTAAGGGTCCCTGCATATTCTTCGAGTTGATCGGCCACGGTTCCCCACCCATCGTAGAACCCCATGTCCTCATGGCTTTGACGGGCTTCCGGTGACCGGTGCCTGGCTGTTGCCGTGTAGGTCGTGCCACCATTTCCATCATCGGCGAACTCGATGATCGCTGTCATGAACGGATCGGCGGCAGGCTTCCAGCCTTCGCTATAGGTGTCGGTGAAGACCAGGCGTTCGCCTTCGACGACTTCGAGATAGACGCCTTCGTTCTCCATCTTGTTGCCTTCGACGTTCATCGTCGTGTTGAACTTGCCACCGACCCGAAGGTCGATCTCGCAGGCGTCGACCCCGTGTGGCTTGGGCACAAAGAAGTGCTTGATGTGCTCGGGTGTGGTCCAGCACTCCCATAGCAGGGCGCGCGGTGCGTTGATCGTGCGGGTGAAGGTCAGGTCAGTTTCCGGGTTGAGTTTCATTTGTTGCGCTCCTGCATGAGGTTTTTAATGTAATCGTCAAAGCGGTCGAGCCGTCCTTCCCAGATTGCATTTTGTTCGGTTAGCCAGTCCTTCGCGTGCGTGAAGGCATCGGGGGCCAATTCGCATATCCGCGTCCTGCCTTCCTTTTTCGACGTGACGAGCTTGGCCGCTTCCAGCTTCTTCAGATGCTCCATGAATGATGGCAGCGCCATGTCATGCGGCTCAGCCAGTTCGCTCACAGTCGCCTCGCCGCGTGCAAGGCGTTGAAGGATCATACGCCGTGTCGGATCACCGAGCGCGGAGAAGCAGAGGTCAAGGTTCGAATCATACTTAGACATATCCCTAAGTAATCCTATTCTCTGCGCGGAGTCAATAACAGTAAGGAAAAACCCTAACTGTAGGCGAGCGAATGATGCTGGCGACCGCTAGGCCGATCATTGAGACTGGCGCTTCGCATAGGCGAGGTGTTCTCGGCGCTAGGTAAGGGATCATTCAAACCCGTCCATCTCTATTGCTGCCAGTAGGCTTAGAAATGGCCTCCCAGAGCTGCGGATACTCGCGAACAACTCCAAAACTGTCCGTTACCAGAGTCGCTGTGTAGTCGTGGGAGGGTGAGCGATAGGCGAACTCGGTATCTGAGAGCCGTTGATACGCCTGCACTAGGGGCTTGAAACACCACTCTTCTGTATCAAGCCAGACAGCCGTTGTTTCTTGCTCTTCGCCCACGTCCAGATTCAGTCTTCTGATCGCATTCGTATTTGTGGCTGGTGTGAACCCGAGATCAACATCGAGAAGACCTGTGAACCCAGTCATCTCAATTTCATCCATGAACCAGATGCCCGCCGCATCACGTGAAATCGAGAGCTCCTTGTTTTCGGAGCCTACCCATCCGCCTACCCATGCAGAGCAACTCGACCAATCCGAATTGCAGTGAACCCGGTAGTCGAGTTTCGCGGGCTGGATGCCGTCCTGGTACAGCGCAGTTCCTAATATCAATTGGCCATCGTCACGCCGACCGAATGAGCAAGCATCCATCCCCTCCACGTCGATCCGACGCCACAAAACCGTGCGCGGAGGTTGTGCTAAGCGACCAGTCATGAAGAAACCATATCATCCGCAGAGTATGGATCAAAATTGCCAAAGGGGACATTCGCTGCGACCTGACGAATGATCACGTTGGGCTCATTCCAGACATCGGATGCGGCGCGGCATCCTTTAGTATGATGCTTGGGTCAACGTCGGGTTGTCGTCTGGGAGGGCTTGGCGGATCGGAGGATCAGTCATGGAAACACCAAACTTACCTGCCATTCGCGCTCTGCGCCCAGCCTGGAACAAGGGCCGCATTGTTGGACAAAAACGACCACTGAAACCGAAACATGTCTGGGCGATCCGCGTCAGATTAGAGCTGGCGGCAAACCACCGCGACCTCGCACTATTCAACATGGCAATCGACAGCAAGCTCCGAGGTTGTGATCTGGTGAAAATGAAAGTGGTCGATGTCATGGCGTCGGGCCAAATCAAAGAGCGCGCATCCGTTCTGCAAAGCAAAACCCAGAAACCGGTACGCTTCGAGATCTCAGAAGGCACTCGGGCCTCGGTTGAGAAGTGGATGGAAGACGAGCTTATGGTCGGATCCGAGTATCTATGGCCAGGCCGGTTCCATGAGCGCCTGCACATTTCAACACGTCAATATGCAAGGATCGTCAGGGATTGGGTCACGTCTATCGGCCTCGAGGCAAGTGCCTATGGTACGCACTCGATGCGAAGGACCAAGGTCACACAAATCTACAAGAAGACGGGTAACCTTCGCGCCGTGCAACTTCTTCTTGGCCACACCAAGATGGACAGCACAGTCAGATATCTCGGTGTCGAGTTGGAAGATGCGTTAGCCATCGCAGAGGCGATTGAAATCTAGCGTGGCTTGGGTCGCCTTCGCAGGCGGCCCACAGAAGACATACAGCGAATCTTACCGCGCCGCAGTGTAGCTTTCGCATTCCTGCCGTTCGTGCATATCGCAGCATTTACGATATCCGAATGACGGCATCGCGGGATGGGGTCACAGCGACACCAAGATTCAAAGGCCTGTTTTCTCAGTCCTCCGAGGAACCAGCTTAGTCGCCTCACTTTGCGAACTGTCGTTGATCCACAGACACGTCTTGTCCGGTCCGAGCGCAAGACGATTGTATTTCATTTGGTCAGTCGCAATGCTACTTGACTTCGTCTTACTGAGGTTAGGGGTTTAAGCTCAGAAAATGCGTTATTGTGAACAAGTCACTTGAAGGAAAAACACATGAGTGTATGCGGATGTGAGATATCGGCAAAGGAGGTTCGGCTTGCCGTCGTCCGCAAAAATGATGACGGCAACATAGAGATGCTTCGACCGAAAACCACCCGGATTGAGCAAGTGGACGACACATCCGAGGCCGATCTTCGATCATTTCTGGCTGCTCTTCACGAATTTTGCCGCGAAAACGAAATTGAAACATTTGTGATTAAGACACGTGCCAAGAAAGGTAGAATGGCAGGTGGAGCCGTATCCTTCAAAATCGAGACTCTGATCCAGCTTGTTAAAGGATGTAATACGAGGTTCGTCAGCCCTGTGGCACTATCTCATTTGCCAAGAAGGAAGTTGAAGTGTACCCCGAGAAGCTGCCTGTCTACTTGAAGAACGCCTTTCTTGCCGGCGCTTACGCTTTGACTAACGGTTAAATACTGATTCCGATGAGTTGGTGATCACCATTCGCGGGCCAACTTGGTGAAACGCGAAGAAATAGGAAGCTTCACGGCAATGCAAAACGCGTGCAGCATGAAGCTAATTAGTAGTGCTCTCAGTCCAAATAGCCCGTAGATACGTAAAACCCCCGCTGCCATCGGACAGCAGGGGCTGTTATTCAGCGCCGGGGAATGATTACATCATCCCTCGCGTTCCAATTTCTTACGTGCCAGCTTTCTGGCGCGGCGGATCGCTTCAGCTTTCTGGCGCGCGTTTTTCTCGGACGGCTTCTCGAAATGTTGCTTGAGCTTCATTTCACGGAAAACGCCTTCCTTCTGGAGCTTTTTCTTTAGAACCCGAAGAGCCTGATCGACATTGTTGTCGCGAACACTAACCTGCATGTGGTTTACACCACCTTTCTAGTCTGAAGTTTGCAATAATTTGCAGGAACGGGCCAAATAGCAATCTTGTCCTAGATTGTACAGCATGCCGGTTGCAGTTGGGGCTAGAAGTAATCGTCATGCTCACCGCACCTGCAAATTAGATTAGATGACATTGAATTAGCACCGGCCCATTCCGGACCTTGAATAGGTGGTCAGGATGCTGCATGGGCAGCCCGCTTAGCGCTCATTCGCGGCAACAAATTCGGCCCGACTTCATCGGATGAGGTAATGTGCGAGACTTTGCCGCCGTTGTCCTTTCGGGTATTTGTAGCCTCAGCAATCGCTCGCCGGTGCTGCACGGTCATCGCTGCATTGCAACTCAGCCGCCATTCCGGACGTTCTACTTCCGCTTCTTGCTACCGGCACTGCTCGCCATAGAAATCTACTCCAAAGCGGGCGGGGTGTTTACAATGAGATTGTCTTTGTGCGCAATCTGTTCAACGATGGAGCGAAGTTGTATTTTGCGGTACTAAGAATTGCACGCTTGGTATCACAAGATTAATTTAACGGACCCGACCAAGGGGAGATCGACTAGTATGTCGTGATGCAAAGTCGATTGATACGAAAACAGACCTCTGAATTGCGGGGAGCACGGTATGTTCCAAAGAATGAAAGTTCATGCCAACATCGCTAGGATTACTGTATCATGTTAGACTTTAATTTTGGTCCTATTGATCCCAACGGATTCAGTTTTGATGATTTTCCGGCAATCGCTCCGCTCGAGTTGATTGCAAGCGACCTCGGCATAAACCTTACCCTGTTTGGCGGTGCCGCCTCGCGTGCGCTTATGCACAAGATCGCCGGAAGCCCCGATGAGAAAGCCACCCTTTTCGATCTAGCGCCTTTTTCATCTGATTTCGATCTCAGTCATGACGGTGACAAGGAAGTTTCCAGCCAGCTAAGAAAGCACATCGCCGATGATGTTCCTTTCGCGAGCTGGTTCCGTTGGTCGATACTGGATGGCGACCAATCCAGCGCGGCGCGCCGTGCCAGGTTTAAAAGCACCAATGTTCCGCTGCGCCGGATCGAAATCGGCAATCACGGTAACAGCCGCATTCCTCAGCAGGCGCTTGTCGACATAGGCAAACAAGCCGTTAGTTATAACCGCAACCCTGCCTATGAGGATAGCGCGCTCGCACAAAACGGTCGCGATGTCGAGTTCTTTGGGTTCATGCTTGCGTTGAATGCTCTGCTAGACATGCGAGAGATCTTTGGTAGCGGCCAGCTTGAGATCGGAAAGAAAGACATGGCAGGGTGGCTTTCGCCGCCAAGCCTTACGCGTCAGTTTGAACTGTTTGATGCGAACCCGCACTTAGCCACTCGATTTTGGAACCTTTTTACCAATCTGGTGACCCGGGCAGGGTCGGAATTGATGTCGGAGTTTCCCGTCCTTGAATCGGTACGCCAAATCGCCGCTGCGCTGCCACAAATGGGACCCCTCCTAAGCTCGTCCCTGTCCCAGGGTCGCGGTTTCGCCACATCACGCGTCACTGCGACGGGTGAATACCGATCCCCCAATCTAACACCGCAGGTCTTGACTGGGTCCGAAGCACAGCAATTCTCCGAAAGCTTTTTGAAGTTGTTACCCGCCGCGCGCCAATCCGATGATCGTGCGGCTTCCATGCGATTGGACCCCGCCTTCGAGTTGATCGCAGCAGTACCGACGACAGAACTCAAACCCTATGCGCTTCCGAAATCCAAACGAGAGGATTATGATCCATATTATAGCGCAGCTGACGAAGAATTCCTTGAAATCGCCTGGGTCCCCGACCCGTCGCAAGCTTTGAACCCAAACGGCATCACCGCCTGCATGATACCTTATCCTGACGCCTTTAACGTGCCATACACCTTCGACGTTCCAGCCGTCGGCGGCGTGTTTTCCGGCAACCGACCGTGGGTGCGAATCCGGCTAGACGATCTACTACAACATGGCCCCAACGGGAAAACGCTAAAGGTGGCTATTCTCATCCTGCAAGTCCCGCCGGAGGACCCATCATGACAACCGCCTATGGTCTGAAACAAATTTCATCTCGGGCTGCGGATCATGCGGTAGTCGTCCTGCACGGAATTCGTCAGACCCGCGACGATATAGTGCAACCTTTTGCCGCCAACTTGACCGCTGAGGCCGGACACGATGCCTGCATCTATGCGTTTGGTTATGACCACACACAGCACCTGACCCGAAACGGTACCTACCTTGCTCAGGAACTTCGAAACGTTGGCGCCAAACGCATTGATTTGGTCGGTTACTCTATGGGGGGGCTGGTTGCCCGCATGGCAGCGACCGATGGGTTTGGCCCGCCCGTCCACACTGTCGTCACGCTTGCCACTCCCAACCGCGGCGCGCTCAGCAACGCCCAGTTGACCACGCTGGGGCAACTGACCAAGGGCATATTCAGCAATCTGATTTCGCCGCTTGCGCCCCGAACAAACGGGGTCAATGATTTGACCAAAGTACCCGAACTGATGCGTAACCGGCGAGAATTCATGGATCAGAGCAATCAATCTTCCGCCGTCCGCTATGCCAGCGTCCCAGCACTCTACTACAATGTCGACCGCAGCAATTTCACTTTTGGTCCTTCGGTTCAGATGAATGCGGCGCAGGCAGCCATTGCCGCAGTGAACCTAAGAAAACGGCTGATCGCCATGCAAAAATCTCATGACGGAATCGTTACCGAACAGTCGAACGAAATCACCCGGAAGGACACACATGAATGGGCTGAATTCCATTTGTCTGTGCCCGGCCCGAATGATGAACCCAGCCGCTGCCACGCAGCAGTACCAGCCTGCGCCGGACACGATCATTGCTCGATCATCACCGATCAGGATGTTGCCCAGCTGGTCTGGATTCTGCTGCAGGAAACGGACTGGCGAAACCTAAACAACCCGCACTCGCCGCATTACAATCAACTTCAAGCTAGCCTTCAGCCCTAGGCCGAAGACCATGGACAGCGGTGCATCACGCAAATCCATCCCAAGTGATCTCGCGGCCCATACCGGCCATTCATTCATTGATTGCTATGCCGCGGTGCGGCCCGTCAGACCGGACATTCGCCGCAACCGCGAAACAATGGCGGCGGAGAGATTAAGCTGCGCGGATGAACCGG
The DNA here is from genome assembly GCF_056536585.1 of Ruegeria sp. CK2. Taxonomy (NCBI): domain Bacteria; kingdom Pseudomonadati; phylum Pseudomonadota; class Alphaproteobacteria; order Rhodobacterales; family Roseobacteraceae; genus Ruegeria; species Ruegeria sp. CK2. The sequence goes on along the minus strand of NZ_JBQFPW010000028.1, from coordinate 6,184 downwards.
ACTTCTTCTGGAGCGGCTATCGGCTGTTGCAGCATCCACGCGCGGCTGCAATAGGACAGTCTCTTCCGAGCGGCTCATCATACCAAGCCTTTTCGGCATCGTCCCAAGATGCCGACCAAATCGTCGCCACTTCAGATTGTGTTACCGGTGCAGTCGCAGAATGGAGACTACTGGATGCCATAGCCTGTGTGGTTAAATCCAACTAGCCAGACGTCCAGAACGTCGTCATTGCCAATTTACCATATGGACAGAATGAGGCATGAAACCGTCGTTCGTGTGGTCGTCTGTTCGCACAGTAATTATCTTGCCCATGCTGCCGATAGTATGGCTAGAGGATAAGCCTTAGCTCATTTGCCAAGCTCTTGGCCAAGCCCTGATACCCACGTCGCTCGGACTCTCTGCGCGTTTCGCCAAGAACCTGCGACGCCAATTGCAACTGCCCGCGTAAGCGCAACGAGGCCCCATAATGGCGCAGCGCGCGCAGCTTATTCAGTCTCAAGCCATTGCGGTTGGCGATCGCTGCGGCTTCAGACGCAGCGCTGCCGGCCAGCATTCTTTCACCCTGCGCGAGCATCAGTTCGGCCTGCAAAGACCTGGCCTCTGTCTCCAGTCGTGGGATGCCCATGGTTTGCGCAAACTGCAGCGCTTCGATCATGCAGGTCGACGCACTGCTGATTTCTCCATCTGGATCGGCCAGAATCAGGTTGCCTTCTGAGACTTTGGCCAAATGCAAAATATCGCGCTGCGCACAATTGAGCGCCGCGCTGGTCGCTTTCGAAATGGCTTCGTGCGCGTCGTTAAATTTACTCTTGCGGCGCAGCAAATCAGCTTTGTGCTTGCTGAAAATCCCAACCACGCGCATCATCTCGCGATCCTGCGCGCGCCCGATCGTCTCGTCGTAGGCGGTCAATGCCACGTCCAAATTGCCGGACAGATGATCGATCAGTCCAATGTAGCCGCGTGCGAGCCAACTAACCTGACTGCCTGAATGGTTCGAGAAATCCTCCGGCAACTGCAAACCGCGCAGCATGTCATATGCGCGTGCCAGATGACCGCGATCAATCAGCGCTATGGCCTGATTAAGCCGCACCCGACGAACAGCCGCATGCAAAGCCGGATCGTAGTTTCGGCTCACATCTACATGGTGCATTTCGTCCAGCGCGCGCTGAAACAACGGAATGGCATCAAAAATCTGCCCTTGAACCAGCGAGACGACGCCTCTTTCGTTCAACAGCCAGCCAACCTCATCGCGGTAAAGTGGGCGGGCGAACCCATTGAAATCCTGAAAGACCTCGTCCGCCTTGGGCGGCTGTGCGCACGCGTTCAGATCGCTCAGCGCGTTCACAATCCGTGAACGTGTCCCCTTGACCTTTTTGTCGTCCAGAACGCGGTTGTGCGGGTCTTCCTGATAAAACAGCTCATCAAGCGCATAATCCCAACCGATCGCCGCATTCGTCACCCCGCGCAGCCAGCCTTTGAAACGTTCATAAGGCTGGTCGATCTCGCGCTCATCAAGTGCGCTGAGGCGTGAGACCGTCCCGATTGAGAACCCACTGCGAAGCAAACCATAAAGGGCCCGGATGCGCTGCGGGACCGCATGTAAAGACGGGATTTGCGGGTCCACAACCGACGCGCCGCCATCACGGGCCTGATCGGACAACTTCATGATTCGCCGACGCAGACCATACCGCATCAAAGGCCTGTCGGATTTAGACAGTGTTTGCCATCTGGCGTCGCCTTTGTCGTCGATCAACTGCAACAGCACCCAGATCGAGTTGCGGCATTGTTCAATCTGGCGGTCCATGATTTGGCGCACCAAGGCGTAGTGATCCTCACGCGGGGCAGGCAGATCGCGCGGTTGGTCGCAATAGACAGACACCTGAAAGAAGTTCCGTTCGCCTTGATCCGGCAAGGACAGATCCATCAGGCGCGCCGTAAAATCACGCATCTGGTGCTGGATCGTATAGCGGGTGTGAATGTCGGCAGAGGTGCGCTCCACGCCACCGGCATCCCACGCAGCGCCTGCTGGTTGCGTGGGCCGCACGGGTTTGCGCCCCACAGCGATCAATAACCCCGCATCTGCAAGATAGCGCAGCACCTGCGACAGCAGCCTTAACCGCACAAGACGATTTATATCGCGCCAGTTGAACAGCTTGGCTGCAGCCCCAGCCTTACCGAATTTTGTCTGCTGCTCTGCGTCACAGATTTTGGCCAAGAGCCGCTTGATCTCATCGCAGCCGTACAGGACGCGCGGCTCAACCGGCATCGGAAACAACGCCAAATGTGACAGGATGACAAAGACCAGGTCCACCATGTGGTTGGCGTCACTTTCCGTGGCCACATCGCTGACGTGCTTGGTCGTGCGCCGCAGCTTGGGGTCCGGCCAGCTGCGAAAGTCGGCCGTTGTTTTCAACCCTTTCAGGCTTTCAAGAAGCGCCGCACCCCAAAAGCGCAATTCCGCCTTATGGGTTTCAATCACATCGCGCATGACAAGCGCATGGCCACCCCGCCCCGCCGCAGCATCCATCGCGCTGACAAACTCGACCGCTTTACGATTAAGGTGATCGCGCAGCTCTGCCCGGGTCTTGAAATTGGCCTGACGCTCCATCAAGGCCTGCGAAATGCCAAAGGCCCCGCTGACCCAGGTATGCAAGGCGACGCTGCTTTCGCACAAGCGAGCAATCTCACGCCGCCGAAGACCACGTTTAACGTCCCTAGGAAGCTTGAGCTTACCGTCCTCTTTGAACATCAGGTCGTTCAAAAACTGGTCATGCTCCGCACTCAGCCAGTATCGCTGGTCTTTCGAAAGCATCGGCAAGACGGGCCATTTTTCCAAATAGATTGCACCGCCCATGGGATGATATTTGGTATAGGAGCTATAGGTGCTGTCAGCGCTGGCTTTACCGGGGCGCGCAAGATGGTGCTTTAACTGCTTCTTGGTGAACTCACGGCTGAGATAGCGCAGCGGCAGATCCTTGCGGCCACTGATCAGGACCAGATCAAGGGGCGTTGTAATGTCTGCCTCCGACGCGGTCTTGGTCCCGCAATTGGACAGCAACCGAAACAACGCTCGGAACATCGGGTTATAGGCGGTGCCTTCACTGTCACAAAGCTTGTCGAGCCCGGACATCACAATGGCCAGCCGGATATTCTTGTCTTCCAAAATATCAACCACGTCCGTGAACGCAGACAAGCGGCTGCGCAGCTCTTCCAGCCGATGCGCCCGGCCTGAGCCCTGTTGCAACGTCTGCTTGCCCCAGAAACCACCATAGAACTTCTCGACCAACTTGGTGACCGCTACACGCTTACCGGCGCCATCGCGTGTGAGGTCGTCATAGCCTTCGACCATCTTATAAGAGTCGGAATCGTCGATGAACTCTTTGAGATAGTTCAAAAACGGCTCAGGCAGGTCGCCGTCATAGGTTCGAAGACGCGCCTTCGCCTTTTTTGCAAAGTCCGAACCATATTCGACAATCACCCCACAGGTGGCCTGTTCGACGAACATCTTCAGCGCAGAAATCACTGACGCAAATTCCATCGAAAAACTCAGATGCAAGAAGAACGAACCGAAATACCTATTCTTTTCCAGTTCTTGCATATTTGACTTATCAAACAGCGTATCCACCAGCAGCCGCTTGGGCGCACTGCCATCAGGTTCAGGGACGCCCTGTTGCAACATGTGCAGCAAGGATCCTTTGCCGTGGCCACGCGGCAGGCTGGCCCGCAACACTCGTTTCGGCGGCACTTCGAAGAAATTGCGCTGCTCTCCACCTGGTGCACCGGACTGCGAGTGTTTCTCATCAAAATAGGTCAGCTGATTGCTGTCGAACCCGTTCATATGATGGCCGCGCAACTCTTGTTGAACGGTGCAATAGGATTGCCGGACCAACGGCGCGCAGGCCTCCTGAGCCAGGCTCTGCAATTCCTGGATCATGTCGAAATTACTCACATCATCCGGCAACTGCTCTTTGTAATCCGGGCGGTGCCGCGCAGCGATGGGAAAACAGTTGTTCTCGTCTGACTCCAGATAGGTCTGCTGAAACTGCGCATTCCGGCTTTTGGGGGCATTGCGCCACTCTGCCCACCATTTGTCCTTCTCGCCCGCATACGCCACCAGCGCCAGGTCCAGCGCGCGGCTGCGGGCCTCATAAGTTAAATTCGACAATCGGGCCAAGACCGTTTTGGAGGGGCTGATCGCGACGTAGTCTTCCGCGAGGAGCTTCGCTTTCTTTTCCAAGCGTTTCACAACTTCAGCAGATTTAGCGAGGGCCCTTGCAAAGGGGAGTAGCTCACGTCTCATCAGCAATTCGTCGGGCATCTTATGCCCAATCTCCGCTGGCGCTTCGTCCCTCAGCGCCACGATGGCGTCATGCGTCGCAGCAACGGCCGCGCGGTATCTGCGCAATTGAAAGCGGCGCTCAAACGGGCTGGGTTTGTCTTTGTTGGGGGCCGTGGCTTGCAGCAACTCATTGGCCATCCGAATGGTGCGCAACGCCTGCCCACCATGAAAAATGCTATAAACGCCATATTCCGTTCGATGGTTAACTGCCATGCTTTCGTCAGCGGCGTAATCCGTATAGGCCGACCCTGTGGTGCACCCGCTCTGCTCGGTATGCGCGTCAATGTGTTGCGTCTTGAAGTCTTCTTTGTCCTGATCGAAGCTGACTCCCTCCCCTTCCAGCCATTCGGTATCGAGCGAAACGGAATTCTCACGCATGGCAAAGACGTGGCGTTTGGAAAATTCAGGTGTCCTGTCGCGGCTGACAAACTGGCGCAGCGGGCGCAACAGATCCTCTTCAGTCATGCCAACACCGACGAACAAGATGTCATTGCCCGACATCAACGCTGAAAGCGCCTCATCAAAGGTTTGCGCCTGCTCGTCGGACTTCAGGTACGTGGCGCGATAATCACGATCCGTGAGAACCATATCTTCAGGGCAATCAAAACGCCCATGCAGGTGAAAAACCTGGCCCACAAATTGCATCGGCTGCAGCGCGAAATTAACAAGATCGCCAATATTACTCGCATTCATCGACATACTCAGCACAGACCGCGTCGTCCCATCCGTGTATTCAACCCGCGCTGGTAGCTTTAACGCCTCTTTAAAGTCCTCGCTGCGCAGGATTTCAAAATCAGACGGCTGTTTGTCGACCACATGATGATAGCTGTCCGCGCCCGACGTGCGAAACAACCGGTAAAACTCCTCTTCAATCTCACTGTCATAATTCAGCGTCAAAAGCCGCGAGATCCGCAAATCCGAGATGATCCGGCGCAAGGGTTCAGACTTTCGGTATTCCTCCGTCTTATTTTTGTCGCGCTGCGAGCTGCGGTTGGTGGCGAAGAAACTGGCAATATCACGGCGAAACTGACTCTCTTGACCGGTGTCAATCGCAACCCGTTCCGCAAGCCCAAGCGCATGCACAATGTCATCTGTCAGCTTGCCGGTCTTCTCAAGTTTCTGCAGACGGTCCATCGCGGTTTTGCTAGCACCAGCATTGCGTGTCGACGTGCTTAACTTTGTGGCCTCGTCATACGCCTTACGCGCTAGCCCTTTCCAGCTTGGCTGGCCGTAACCCACAGTGGCACCAGAGGCGACAAAGCCAATCACCCTGCCGATGCTCAGTGCACGCGATAAGGCCAGCTTACCGCGTTCCTCAATGTTCTTCTTGGTTAATTCTTCAGGATGGTGAGGTCGCCTATATGTCCACATAAATTTGCAAAAACCTCATCACCCAGCAGAAGCAGGCACATTCAAAAAGACGTCCTGAAATCCAAACAGAGGTTATGTCTTTTTATCTGTCAATGAAATTGAGCGCTCTTCGGAATTGAAATTGTGTTTTGGCCTAAAGCGTGGACTTCGCGCGGGCACATTTTCGCTCGGCGTCTTAGTCCGAACTCAGGCTATTTTAGACAGGTTTCACGAATGGAAATTGAAGGAGGAAACTCCGCCACGCAACGCCGAAACCAGGCCGCAACGGGGCAGTTCGCAGCCCATACCGGTCACTCGACACGGTACCGATATTCTGCATTTGCAGCCCGCATTCCGGTCATTCTCCGCGCCCGCAAAATCTGTGGTTGGACGAATTCACAGATTGCGGACGAACTGTGAATTCGCTGCATCTGCCGCTATGGCGGCTTTCTTTTTGACGTTTGCCAAGCCAAGCTTCAATCGTGCCGTGCGGTA
>NZ_JBQFPW010000027.1:0-20572 GCF_056536585.1 Ruegeria sp. CK2 | reverse complement strand
GCTACGGGGAGCAGGTGACGCTTGAGGATGCGTCCAGCCAGCAGCTGCGGCTTGGGCTTGAGTTTGGTGCGCAGGAGGCACAGGAGACGCGGCGTCTTTATGGCATCGTGAACCTGTTCCATGAGTTTGGCGCGGGCAGCGAGGTGAATGTTGCGGGGACGACCCTGACGACCGAGAGTGAGCCCTGGGCAGTTGGGGTCGGCTTCGGCGGCAACTATGCCCTGACGGACCGCGTGGATCTCTTTGGCGAAGCCTCTTATGCCACCGGGCTCAGTAACGCCGGTGATACCAGCGCTCTGAGTGCAAATGCAGGCCTCAAAATGGTATTCTAGAACACCTGCCCCTCGTCAGACACCAGGCAACATATCAAGCTGGTCTCTATTGCAGATGCCAGCTTGAAGCACAACCAGCACACGGTGTGAGCCGTTTTGTCAACACAACCTGGGTGGCACAGGAACCTTGACAATCAGTAGCATTGAGCCCTGACCGGCCCTTCACTGTTGTTTTCAGTTTCGTTCGGTCGGCAAGTCGTGAACGGCGCAAACCGGACATTCGTAGTACCAGTGACCTAAGTCAGATGAGCGGTGTCTGTTGCAATTGACTGGCACTAGTCGAATGACTGGTTCCGGCCCTTCGCGTCAAATTGCATGTTGTGCTCTATCCGACACTTTGAGCCCCTTGTGAACCCGCGTAACCCCGAGCCCAATCCGATCAAGGTCTTACTTTTCAACCATCAGTCTCAAACGTTCAATCGCATCGTCCCACTGTTGCGATGCCCGATCAAGATACTGTCTGGCTTCGGTCAACGTATCCGGTCGAACAGTGAACTGACTCTCTCGCCCCACGCGTTCACTCTTAACAACGCGGGCATGTTCGAGAACGGTCAGATGTTTTCTGACCCCCTGGCGAGAAAGGCCGGTACCATGCGTAAGTTGGGCAATGGACCGCGTTTGCCCGTCGCATAGCTGAGAAAGTAGAGACAGCCTAGTCGCGTCACCAAGTGCTGCAAACACAGGGGCAGCGGTTTCCGCCGTCATTACAAGTAAACTATGCGACATGGGCAGCAATATTGTTGGCTTGGATGTTCCAGCCTTCGGTATTGTCTCGCAAAACCTCGAGCCGACGGTGGTTTGGCAGAGCTTCGAACCCGCTCTCAGTTATGGTCAGTCGGGTTCCTTCGGCTGTGGGCTCTAGGCGAAATTCGACTAGCATCGTGGCCTGCTCGGCAACATCAACGCCAGACTTCTCGTCGAAGTCGTGCCATCTAAACGAAAACAAGCGTTCCGGCTCCATGCGTTCAACAACTGCACGCCATGGGTAGTCTTCATAGCCTGGGAAAGTCATCTTTCCAGTTGAAACTGAACCCGGCTTGAAGGGGCCGTCCAGCTTAACGCGGAACCACTGACCAAACTCTTTGTGGTCAGAAATAGCCTGCCAGATGCGCGATAGTGGGGCTTTTAATTCGATAACTTTCACGATGGTATCAACCATATTAGCAACCTCCTGGTTGCTTATCCTTACCATCGCCGGCTTTTAATGCAACCTATTAGTTGCATTTTGGATTTGGAAGCAGTGAGTCACTAACGCCGACGTACCAAGCATTCATGTATGTCTGCTATATGATGGTTCCTGCCGCTCGAATGAAACGTAACATCCTGCACGTTGGGCTCGCTGCGGACCTCCGCTGTATGGCGGCCCGAAGTCGGCTGTGCGGACTTTTTCTGCCGTTCGCGGAAGGTTGTTGAATGTCTGCTCCGCTGATCCCTGTGGTATTCGGTGACTCGCCTCAGGCTGGCGAAGTAGATCGGACTACTGGTTTGTCCTTCATCAAAAAGACCAAGATACCCGCAAACACTGCCAGCCAGACAGATGACCACCAAACCCAGTCATATTGAGCGTAGAGATCATATAAGATCCCGCCAAAGTATGCCCCGGCGGCAGCACCAATCTGGTGTCCGGCGGAGATCAATCCGAACGCCAGTCCCATGACGCCCCTACCGATATGGGATGCCACAAGGCTCGCTGTCACGGGCACGGTTGAATAGTCCACCAGTCCAAAGAGGAAGGAGAAGAAAACCAACGTCTCGAAACTCGCGCCAACATTGAGCAAGATAACGAAGGCCAAGCCGCGCGTCAGATAAATAAGCCCCAACAGCAGCGGTCTGTTCACACGATCCGTCAACCACCCAGCCAGGATCATCCCGACAAGGTTGATCGCGGACAGAAGTCCGTAAGCGCTGGCGGATGGCACCGGCCCGAACCCGCAAAATGCGGCATAGGGCAGGAAATGAGTCTCAATCACACCCGAGGTCGTGTAGCCGCAAATGAAGTAGCTCCAGAACAGGATTTGAAACGCGGGCAATCTCAGGATGTTTCGCAAATCCTGTAACAATGTGCCGGTTGCGCCTATCTCCTTGGCGGCGATATCTGCACGTCCTGCGGTTCTGGGAAACCATCGAAAGACACAACCCATAATGATGAGCGTCCCGATGCCAAGTGCAGCAAAGGCCATGCGCCAGTCATACGCGCTGATGAGCAATGCTAATAGCGGGACAAAGACAAACTGACCGCCCGTTGAACCTGATGTCGCAATGCCCGTCGCCAAACCTCTGTTCGTCTCGATCTCTTGTTCTACGGCGGTTGAGACGACATGGGTCGCAACGAGGCCAAATCCGACAGCCGCGATACCGCTGAACGCTAGAAAGAAGGCGATAGGGTTGGCAGTGGTAGCAATCAGAAAACACCCATTTGCCAAAGCCCCGAGCCCGATCAATAAGATCGCGCGCGCGCCCTGTTTGTCGACGAGTCGCCCCCCAAATGGGGCAATTGCGGCCATGACCAAAAGGGCAATAGCGGCAGCACCTGACGTAAAGCTCCTAGACCAGCCGAGGTCCTGTTCCAGAATAGGCATAACCAATCCAAGGGCCGCTCTTGTCGAAAATGTCAGGGCGAGGGCAACAAAGGACAACCCAATGATGAGTGTCGCTGTATTGTTTTGAGATGCTGAGGGCAAATGACTGGCTCCGATGTGTATGGCCAGATCGGTTTACAAGTTGCTGAGATTGGCATAAATGACAATATGCAGTCAAAAACAGCCAGCCGCGTTCACCGCATCGTCTTTGTCATCTATCCGGGCGTTACGCTTCTGGATGTCACCGGGCCGCTTCAGGCATTCTCAAGTGCGAACAACACCGAGATTGCGAATGGCAAGCAGCACTATCAAATTGAAGTCGCGTCCCCTGATGGCGGACCTGTCGCCACAGACTGTCATGTGGAGTTAAGCAGCATCCCTCTTAAGCAGGCGGCGCTTGATCCTATCGACACGTTGATTGTCGCGGGCGGGGAGGGTGTTTTTGATGTCGTCGAACAACAAGACACTGTGGATTGGCTCGCCAAGACCAGCAAGGGTTGCAGGCGGATTGCCTCGACCTGCATGGGTTCGTTTCTCACGGCTGCGGCTGGATTGATCAACGGATACAGCGTAACAACCCATTGGCGTCAGGTGGATGAGTTGAAGAGACGCTTTCCGGACATTGATGTGAAGCGCGATCCGCTTTTCGTTCGAAACGGCAATATGTGGTCGTCGGCTGGTGTTACGGCAGGCATCGATCTCGCGCTTGCCATGATCGAGGAAGACATGGGTCATGAAGCCGCCATGCAGGTTGCGCAAGCCCTCGTGGTGTTTTTCAAGCGGCCAGGCGGACAAGCCCAGTTCAGCGATGTGCTCAATATTCAGGCGTCGGAAACCGAGGGGCTGTTCGCTGACCTCCATGCCTGGATCGCAGGACATCTGCAAAGTGACCTGAGCGTGCCGAAACTCGCAGAACGGATCGCCATGAGCCCCCGCAGCTTCTCTCGAAAGTACAAGGAGAAAATGGGCATGACGCCTGCAAAAGCTGTCGAGATCATGCGTGTGGATGCCGCCAAACGCGCCCTTGCCCGAAGCGATCTGCAATTGGCGAAAGTCGCCTTCAATGCAGGTTTTTCGGACGAGCAACGCCTCCGGCGCGCCTTCCAACGCCACGTTGGTGTATCTCCATTGGCCTATCGAGACATGTTTGGAGAGAGCTAGTGCTCTGCACTTGACGAACCCCGAAGCGGTCAATCGCCGCTCTGCAGAAATACGGAAACGTGGGCTCGCTCCAGTCATTCGCTGCGCAGGTTCAGACATGTGGTTTGTGCCCACAGCCGCTGTTGCTGTCGAACTAGGATGCTGTCAGTGCATTAGGCCCTTAGCTGCGCAAACCGGACGTTCCCAAGTGCTTTGCAGATGGTGGGACTGCGGACATTTGCTGCCGTTCATTTCTGGTACCTTCGCGTCTGCTCAGGTGCTAACGTCACCTGATGCTCATATTCAAAATGCTTCGGATAGGAATGGCGGCCGTTCTTTTGGCAGGTTGCTCATCAATTTCTGAAATGAAATCGCAAGATGGCTCAACTTTTGCTCTTAGACGCAACGTCATTACCTATGCTGAACCTGAAGGTCCGGCAACTAACTGTAAATTCACAGAAGCTTCCAAGCTTTGGGTCTGCGAAGACGGCACCAGGTCGACGTTGGTCACAGCAAGTTTACCTTTGTCTTTCCATGGAGTTTTGTTTGTGGAGTTCGATGGCAAAACCTTCACCAATCCCAATCTGCTAGCCGAATAATTTCCTAGCTTGTTTGCCATATATCGGACGAGCTCAAAAAGCCGACATTCGAATGCAGCGCAGCATTTGTAACTTCGGTCTCATAGTGGTCATCTGACAGTTTTGGTAGTGCATATGAGCTGTCCCGACCTAGTCAACGGCGGCAGTGCGGACTTTTCTGCCGTTGGCTGTTTTCCAATGAAAGTCAGCTTTCGGTCTTTGGCCGTCGAACTGCGAGCACCCCCGCAACAACAATGAGTGCAATACCAATCACCGCAACGGTATCCGGCCGTTCATCAAAAAACACTGCGCCCCAAATCAACGCAAAACCCACACATGCAAAGTCAAACGTTCCGATGGTTGAAGCAGGTGCGGATTGATAAGCAACCGCCGTTCCGACCGATGCGACGAGGATTAGCGCAGCCAAGATAGCAGTGTTTCGCCATTCGTCGAATGACATAACTACCCACGAAGTCGTCAAAAACCCGTCGGTGTCTAACCCTAACAGCTCCCCCATGGCCAGCCCAGCCATTCCGAACAGAATAAAGGTCGCATTGAGGCCAAGAGCAAGTGACGCAGGATGCTCGTTGAGGCACTTCGTCCGCGTCAGGATCATGGCCGCTGCATAAAGAATTGCAGCGAGTATCGGGAGCAGCGCGGCCCATTGGAACGCATCGCCTCCTGGACGCAACACGAGCAGAATACCCAGAAATCCCAACACCACGCCCGCCCACTGCGTTCGACCCACAGCCTCGCCTGCAAAGACTGCGGCGAATGCTACGATGAACAGCGGCAAGGTGTAGTACGCGGCAGCCGCGACTGCCAACGGCAGAAGCGGGAGGGACAGGTAGTAAGCGATCCACATAAGCGCAAGCAGAGTTGATCGAACTACAATCCAAGGAATAGACCTTGGTCTCAATCTATCGGAACCGAAAAACAGCAGGGCACCAACCAACAGAACCGGAAACGCCAGCAAGGACCGGACGGCGAACAGCTGCCAGATGCCCATTCCGTCGCCACCCCCGAGCGCTTTGATCAAGGCGTCTCCGAGAGATAACGCAAGCACCGTCCCAACTATCGTTGCCACTCCGAGGCGAACATTGTCGGGCGTATCAATGTCTGAACTACTGGCCATGCCCCACGCTAGCTGGACCAATCGATGTTTGAAATGCTGACATTCGCTTCACCGCAGAAAGTTGGGAGGTCTGGGCTCGCACCTGCTTTTCTCTGCGACAAGCCCGCATTGGCAGGATGAGCCCTTAGGGCGTCAAAATGACCCCGAATCCGCGTGCCTCTACAAAATCGACTGAAACATCCTCATCGTCGAGAAACCAAGCCAGTTTCCACACAGCCTCAGCCCAAACTGAACCGTTATCGTCGGGCATTGCAAACTCCGAAATGCAGGACATTGCCGCCTTTCGCGCGCCCAGCCATCGGTGAAGCACAGAACTCTGTTATCGGAAAGCGGTCATTTGCTGCTATTGCGGTCTACGCTGACTTCTCAAGCAAAAGCGGACATCCAGCTATCAGAAAGGCAGAGTAACAACTGAAGCCGCCACCGATGCCCATGCATGTCATCACTACCACGTGTCCCGTCTCTGGATCCTTGGGGCGCAATGTTGACCACTGGCCGCCCCTTACCAATGCATCCTGTAGATCAGCGGAACTGGCGCGCTCGTCGCATGAAAAGCGTCTCGAGGGTGCTATAGGTGCCCATAATTTTGTTCGAGAATCCGGTCTTTTCAGCAACCCTGATGGAGTTGGAGTGTTCTGGATCAAAAATGCAGGATGTTTGATCGAACTCCAACCATTCATCTGCCCATTCCAACATCCTTGTAACGGCCTCGGTGGCGTAGCCTTTACCTTGTGCGCCCGCTTTGAACACCCAGCCTGCCTCCGGATTCCCATCCAGGGAAGGAGCCGTATCGCGTCGGTGGTTGGCAAACCCAACCTCTCCAAGGAATACGCCGGTCTTCTTGCATTCAACGACCCAATACCCGAAGCCGAGATGCGACCAGTGACCGGTATAGCTCAGAAGTCGCGTCCAAGACTGCTCCTCGGTGGATGGCTCGCCTGAAATCAAGGCAACCACCTCCGGATCAGCCCACATCGAAGCACTGTCATCGAAGTCGCTGGTCCGGTGACCTCTTAGGATGAGGCGGTCAGTGCCGAGGATTGGAGCTAGGATGTGGTTTGGCATCGGGGATCTCTTTGTGTGTTCTGCGTCAAATCTGGGCACGAAGCACCTAGCATCTTGATCCAAGCAAGGCATACCAGATTTCGTTTTTGTTTAGGTTGCCTTGGTGTGAGCTACGGATGTGCCAATGCTGCTCGGATTGCTACACCATGTCATTAGCTCTGCCTGATGTGATCTGATCTCTTGCGGACCATGGCCCCCATTGCTGTCAACCAGCTCTATATGGTTCTTCCTGCACCGCATGGCCGAGAACCATCTTCATGAAGAGACAGGGAATAAACCACTCCAGCCCGTCCCCAAGCGGCAGAAGAAGCTGGTCGCCAAGCAGGGCAAGTACGGTCAGTCCGGTTGCAGATGCACGCCTTAGATAAAGCGGCATTAACAGCACTGTTGTCACGCTGACGAGTAACAGCGCGTACCAGATTGTCGCGTTCAGGAGGTGGCCGTTCAAAAAGTAGGCGATGATAATCGGATGCACGTGTATCGCTGTGAACAGCATCGGATTCTTCGCCAATCTCGCGCTCAGACCCTCACCTTGTTGCAGATGTGTGTGGTAAAATCGCTTACAAGAGTTGAGCATGTTCGCGACCGCGCCACCGGCGATGTCAAAGGCGAAAAAGGCGAGCAGCGCAATTTTCCAACCTTCGGCGACGGGCACATTCCGGGCCTGATCCGCAACCAGAATGGTGCCGGTGAAAATAGTGGCCATGCCATAGGCCAGGATACGTTCAGCCACTGTGGCGCCCGTCCCGCAAAGCGGATCAATGCCGCCTGAGTAAGTCCAGTTGATCGGTGCGGTTTGCATGTCTTCTCCTTAGAGTCGGTGATTTACCCATGACTTTGGTTTTTGTGTTTGACGTCACAGCAAAAAAAGATGGCGAGGTTGCTTTCAGCATTGATTTATAATGACCGATTGGTCATTAAAGTGGGTGCGACAAAAATGACCATCCGGTCATAATAATTCTGTGTCTATGATGGGCACGAAAGAGAGCAGTAAGGGTTACAGGTGAATGCCCAAGGTCGTGGACAAAGCGAAAATGCGAGGTGAAATCCTCGATGCGGCCATGAAGGTTTTTGTTGAAAAGGGTTATCATGCGTCATCGGTGAGCGATGTTGCACGCGCGGCCAGCTTGGCCAAAGGTACACTCTACATATATTTCGACGGCAAGGACGCGATGACGAAGGCGATTGTCGATCGCCATTTTGCAATGCTGGAAGACCGGATCACACAAGGCCAGACTTGCGAGACGCTTGATGCCTTTCTCGATGAGCTCAACCGAACGATGGATATCCCAACTGAGCAGGCTTCATTTCTTCGTGTCTTCTTCGAGGTGTTCGGTCCAAGTTTTGCATCTGAGGACTTCTCGCAGCATGTGGCCCGGTTTTTTGATCGTCTGGGTGCCTACTACGCCAACCAGATCTCACATCTTCAAGAACGAAAGCAGGTTGCAGAGCACTATGAAGCCGCCTCGATAGGCCGCGCGCTGGCCAGCATGATGGATGGAGTAGTCTTGCATATGAGTTTATTTGACATAACGAGGCGACGGCACAGGCGTTTGGTCCGCGAGGCAATTTCAATGCTTGGGGCCGGGTTACGGCCAGCATCGGCCTCAAACGACTGACCCGCCTTTGCCACGTTTCACATAGCGGAGATATCACTTGAACATTTGGGTTTTCATCGTTGCCTGCATTACGCTGGCCGCCTTTTTGGCTCATGTTGTCATCGGTACAAAAGAGACTGCCACACTCGCCCCACCCAGATCGGAGACGCAACGCAACACCAATTGGGTGCAGGCCATGTGCGCCTTTCAGATGCTGTCTGTCGATCTTCTGGTGGTGGCGGCGACGCTGTTCGGCATCGCAGTCCTGAACCTTGGTCCGTTGGAACGTCCGGCGATCCTGTTTTTCGGACTGCTGTTCTTTTTGTGGGGCGTGGTTTGGATCGTCCAGATGAAGGTCCTGCGCAAAACTGCGGGCAGCCTGTGGCGACTGCCACACTGGTTTGTCTGGTTCGTCTGTTCAGCACTTCTTTTGCTTGGCAGCTAGAACCGTGATGCACTGCGATAACACCAACAAAGACACAATGCATCTGAAAGGGTAGACGATGCCGAAACCTATTATCCCGGAAAGCCTCGAAAGCTACGTGACGGACTGGATGATGTCACCGGGGCTTGAACACGATGGCTTTGTCTTCATGACCGGTTTCACAGGTGCTGATGCGGACGGCTTGCTCGCTGACAACCCAACCGACCAGATTGAGGCGGTCTTTGGGAAGATCGGGATGGTGCTGGCCGAAGCCGGACTGGTCTTCGAACATCTGGTGGAGATGACCAGCTACCACATTGGCCTGCGTGACCATCTGAATGCGTTCAAAGACATACGGGCGAAATATATATCGGAACCGTTCCCTGCATGGACAGCGATCGAAGTCGCGGGTTTTGTCCGGGAAGGCGCTTGCGTCGAAATCAGATGTATTGCGCGCAGGAACTGACGGGGCTCGCATGAGGATTGTCACTGTACAGAACGACTATCCCGTAAGCGCGTCAAGATTGTGGGCATTGGCCACCGACTATGCGTCGCTGAGCGAAGTTATGGAAGGATTGGTCTCGTTTGAGGGATTGCCAGCCGGGCGCACCCAAACAGGGCAGAGGCTTGAAGTGATGGTTTCGCTCTTCGGCAAGCTTCCTGCGCAACCCTATCGCATTGATGTGTTGGAATGCGACAATCAGCGCATGATCCTTCGATCATCTGAACGGGGTGCTGGTGTGAAGACATGGCTGCACAGTCTTACGGTCATGGAGAACGAGACCGGCAGCCGATTGCAAGACCGCATAGAGATCGATGCCGGTATGCTGACACCCGTGTTCGTACTCTGGGCCCGATACCTTTACCGCGCACGGCATAGACCGCGGCTCAGATTGCTCGAGAGCGGGCGATACTGACCGGTCTATCCGACCAAAGGCATGATAACGGCTTGGTGTAGTTGGAAAATGCTGGGCGGGACGCTACGTGTCGCCACCCAGCTCTTTCATCAGCTTTTCAATCGCAACTGGACAGTCTCGAAGGGCAACCCATCATCATCCATTGCTCGTCTTGATAGTTCTTCGAACCCAAGCGTTTGATAGAAGGCAAGTGCCCGGCGGTTGTCCAAGTAAACCTCCAACCGCAACTCCTCCTTTAGGGCCATTGCATGGGCGACCAGAAACCGGCCGATTCCCTGCCCCTGGTAGTGCGGCGCGACAAACAAGCCGCCGATGAAACTGTCCACGAGGCTGATGAAGCCAATCGGCTCCCACGATTGACAGGCCACCCAGGTCTCCGAGTTGGGGAGATACGTCGTCTCGATAAGGCTTTGCTGCTCACGCAGCCGTTCTTCGCCAATAAAGGCATGCGCCGTTAGAGAGCCATCAAGCCAGATAGTCGAAAGCCTTTCATTGTCCGATGCCATATAGGCACGGATATGTGTATTGATGTTTTTCATGATAGTCCTGCAGAGATGTTGCACAGAGAAACAGTGCCAAGACTGGCACTTATTGACACCGCAGCTGCGGTTCAGGTTTGGCTTCTGCGCATAGATCTCCTTCGACAGGTTCTGTATCGCTAGTTTATCATTCGAGGAACTGCAAGAGCGGATGCAGTCTACGAGGCTTGGATCCCGTTCCGAGAAAGACGCAATGCTCAAGCACCGGTTCCGGGCAGTGCGCCTTTTTGCTTGCCGCTTCTTTAGCGGCTAGGATTAAGCTGGAAAGTCGGAAGCTTCTTCAATGCCCGGCGTTCTGGTAAACAATCTAACCGCGCGCGCAACCTTTTCCCTCAACACCGCTTGGGAAGGCTGTTTACCGGCAAGCACTGCCGACAAATGCACATCCCCTCGAACGGCACCCAAAAACTGTTCTGCCGCTGTTTGGGCGTCTGAGGTTACAAGGTTGCCTACCGTTTGATTGGCTTCAAAGAAGCGGGCCAATCCTTTACTTGCAACGACAGGACCACGCTCAAAGAAATCCCGGGATAGCTCCGGAAAATGATGCGCTTCTGCCGTCATGATACGGTACAAAGCGATGCCCTCGGGCGACAGAAGAACGCTCAGATACTCGTATCCCATCCGGAACAGAGCCCGTTCAAATGCGCCCTCCGTCGGTTTTGGCTGCAAAGCCGTAAAGACCCGCCCCGAAATCCGTTCGACAATCGTGTGAAACAAGGACTCCTTGTTGGGGAAGTGGCTGTAAAGGGTACGTTTGGAACCGCCCAGGCGGGCATGGATCTGATCCATGCTGGTTCGCCCGAACCCTTCCCGGAGGAAAATTTCCGATGCGATTTCAATTATTTCTTCTCGCTTTTTTCTTTGTCGTGCTGTCAACGCTGTTGGTGTTTGGCTCAAAATCAATCTCCAGAACGCGATACAGGAGCTTGCAATGGTACGGTATCGTACCGTATAGTACAACGGTACGGTTTCGTACTCTTTTGCACCCGTCCATCGGCAAGTGCCGGTTCTGAGGAGAAAGATTGACATGGTCCATAGGCTTGCAAAGATGATTGCCGTCATAGGTGTCACAGCCCTATGCGTTGCCTCAGTTATTGGTGGATACAACTACTGGCAAACCCGCAGTAACTATGCCTGGACCGACAACGCATATGTGCGTAGCGATAAAGTGCCGATTGCGCCAAAAGTGGCAGGGTTCATCGTTGAGGTTGCCGTCAACGATAACGAAAGAGTTGCAGCGGGAGATGTTCTACTTCGGATTGACCCAATCGACTATCAAGCAAATACGAGGCAGGCGAAGGCCGCGCTGGCAGCCGCAAAGGCTGCCCGAGCGAGGCTTGACGAAGAACGCCACATGCAGGTCCTGTTCACCGACGAAGCCCGCGCCAGAATAGATGCCGCTCTGGCTGAAGCCGAACGAACCACAAAGGATCTGCGCAGGGCAAAAAGCCTGATAGATGAGGGCTGGGCAACCGAAGCGCGTCTGGAAACCGCTACCGCCACCGCCGTCAGGGCGCGATCATCCGTCGAGCAAGCCCAAGCAGCATTGAAGGCCAGCCAGCAAAAGCTTCGTGTTTTGGATGCCCAAGCCGTAGCACTTGATGCATCTGTCGAACAAGCGTCTGCACTGTTTCAGCTCTCTGAAATCTCTCTTGAAGACACAGTCGTCCGCTCGCCAATAAACGGGCTTGTCGGGAACCTGCATGTCGAACCGGGGCAGTTTGTGCGAGCCGGGTCGCCGCTTCTGGCTGTTGTGTCGGATGAACAAAAATGGGTTGTGGCCAACTTCAAAGAAACTCAACTGGAAAACTTAGCTCCAGGTCAATTGGTTGCAATTCGCGTTGATGCGTTTGGAAGTCAGGAAATTCTGGGACATGTAGACAGTATTGCGCCAGCCAGCGGAGCAGAGTTCAGCCTTTTGCCGTCTGACAACGCTACCGGGAACTTCATACGCGTTGTCCAAAGGATACCTGTAAAAGTTTCAATAGAACCTGAAAGTCCGCTTTTTAGCCGACTTCGCGCCGGAATGTCCGCCAAAGTTCGTGTCGATACCCAATCTGTAGCTGCGGACAAAACAACAAGTGAAGCGTTAACCAAGATCCCCGCAGAGGCTTCCTGGAGCCAGAAAGATGGATGAAGCTGGCTCTTGTTATGAAAACCGGCAAGTCGGCCACTATGGTGCCAAGTCTGCGTCTTTAGATACTCGAAAGCATTCATATCCAATCTTGACTTGCTTGCACGCAGACCGGGGTGGTCATCGACCGGACGCATATGCTCTCGCGTTGGTGGTGGTGGGACTGACGCTTGCGGTTACTGTGGATGCGCTGAACAGTACAGTTTATGGGATGGCCCGCCCTCAGTTCATGGAAGGCTTGTCAGCCACTCAGGATACCGCGAACTGGTTGAATACGGCCTTTGTGGCGGCAAAGCTTACCCTTCTTCCCGCCTGCGCATGGGCCGTCAACCGGGCCGGGGCTGGACGTATCCTTTGGTTTGCGTTGGTTGGAAGTATCGTAGCGTCCCTGCTATGCACGGTTTCTCCCGGCATCTTGAGCCTTGTGGCTTCTCGAATTTTGCAGGGCGCAACGGGCGCCGCCCTTCTCGTTTCCTGCCAGACAATCCTATTCCAGCTGTTTCCCAAAACGCGGCAGGGTCTGGTCCAGGCTGTGTTTGCCTTTGGAGTTGTGGTTGCGCCTGCGTCTGCTGCGCCCGCCTTGCATGGCGAACTCATCGCCGCAGGTTCCTGGAGGTGGATATTTGCCCTAAGCGCTTCGGTGGCGTCGGCCGCATCACTCATTCTGTTTACCGTGCGGCGCTACCTGCCTGCGCAGAAGTACGATGAGTTGGAGTTTGATTGGGTTTGCCTGGGGCTGTTTGCCGTTGCAATGACTGCAATGGCTTATGCGTTGTCGGAGGGCGCACGCTGGAACTGGCTCGACACTACCCACATTCGCTGGTGGGTTGCTGCGGCGCTCGTTGGGTTGATCGCCTTCGTGGTCAGGATGAATATGCGACCGCGCCGCGCCATGTTCAAATACGATGTGTTTCGCAAATCGGAATTCGCCTTTGGCTTTGCGGTCAGTTTTGTAGCTGGCTTTGCTTTGTTCGGCAGCGCTTTCCTTATTCAGGTTTTTGCGCTGAATGTGTTACACCTACCGTCGGATACGACCGCGCGGCTTCTTCTTCCTTCCAGTTTGACCATCGGGTTGGCTCTGCTGATAGCCGGTTGGTTCACGACATCACGCGGTGCCAATCCAGTGATATTCATCCCGATCGGTGTACTTCTTGTGATGGCGTCCATGTGGATGCTTTCCGGATCAGGCCCACAAAGCGGATCACATGACATGTGGCTCGCACTGTTGTTGCGAGGGCTGGGACTGGGATTTTTGTTTTTGAGTCTAACGCTGATCGCCTTGAGCAGATTGTCACAGCCGTTGGTTTCCGCCGGGACAGGTCTGTTCAACCTTGGGCGTCAATTGGGAGGGTTGATCGGCGTTGCATGTCTAGACACGTACATACAGCGGATCAACACACTGAATCTCCAGATTTTAGGCAGTAATCTCCATCCGTCCAATCCGGCACTTCAGCAAAGAACCGAGCTCGTGTCACAGAGTTTTATCGGCCGTGGGCTTGATCCTGGCATTGTTGATGGCGCTGCGTTGGTAGCCATTCAGCAATCGATCAGGTCGCAAGTTGCGCTGCTAACTTTCAACGAAGCGTTTCTTTCGATTGTTTGGCTTTTTGTTGCAGCTTTGCCGCTCGCAATGCTGTTTAAGGCCGTGCAAAAGAAAACCAATTTTTTTCAATGACTCTCCGACCCAACCGTTGCGGCCGAAGTGCTTCGGCTCCCAACATCAGCCGCCGCTTTTCAGGTAAGCTCTGCGGGCGACTTCAGACAGGCAACAAAGGTCGAATGATCCGGCACTCGATCAGTCAGATCGAGGCGACAGAATCAACGATATGCCAGATTCAAGTGCACTTCCTCGCACAATCGCCGTTCCGACCGGATACCAAAGCAGTAGCCCACAAGCAGCATGCGGATCAGCAACTCGGGATCGACGGAAGGGCGACCTGTATGGCTATTAAAGTCCGCCAAATGACTGCGGATACTGCTCAGCTCAACAAATCGACCAATCGACCGCAGCAGGTGATCTTGGGGAACGTGGTCCTCTAACGAGAACTCATAGAACAGTGCGGCCTGAGCTTCCTGTCTTGATCCCATCATCGACCAGTCTCCCATTCAATAGGAGAATTGAATCAGTGGGATGGCCTTTGATCAAGGCAGACCTTTTCAACAGAATATGGCCTTCTTGTCAGCGTTGTCTGGTGCTGGGATGTCCGCTTTTCACCAAGTCCAATTTTGACGTAGGTTCGCTTTGGGCTCATTCTACCAAATCGGGTTTGTCTCAGAGAAGGGCATGTACGAGCCCGAACCTCCGAGTTATTGCAGCGCAGCCAACGTCAGCTTTACAATTTTGGTTTCCAGTCCATCCCCATGTAACCTGATCCCGCTTTCAACTCAGCGATCATCTTCGAGAGCCGCCTTCGCTTGGTGTCATCGCGCTTCGCGCTGTTGATCCACCAGAGATTGTCGTTACGCTGATAAGCTGGCCGCGCATCGTATGAATCGCTTAGGTAGGCATCACGCAGCGCCTCTTTCACAAACTCAGGCATCGGTTGGATTGGACGTTTCAAATCTGGTATGCGGTTACCCCTCAGGTATGGCAAAGACTACGCTTTCTGCGGATCGGTCAGCTGGGCCATGCCACACGGCCTCGATGTTGTTTCCGTCTGGATCAAGAACGTAGGCTGCATAGTAACCGGGATGATAGTCGCGAGGTCCGGGCCCTCCGTTGTCGGTTCCACCGTTCTCTATGGCGGCAGCGTGAAAGCTTGCAACCTGCCCTTCTGATCCAGCTTGAAAAGCCATATGAACATGGGTCGTTGGGCTTTCTCCGGCAGGCGCCACGAACAGCTCGTCAGCAATGAAAAAATGCGCGGTATCTTGCGACAGCTCCTGCCCCAAGGCGGCCAGGCATCCTTTGTAGAACCTACGGCTTGCGGCGAGGTCTGACACACTGAGGTGGATGTGATCGACCAAACGACCCTTGTGAATTTCCATGACTTGTCTCCCGACGCCTTTATCGTTAGCATAGCTAATGATTGATCTGCATCCCAGCAAATTCTTTGCCGCGCAGGCTTTGCATCAGCTCCTGCCCATGCTCGACCGGATGATGCGACAGATCGAACAACGTGCCGGAGCGACCGGCCAACAGCTTTCTGCAATCGCTGCCATCTCAGAGTTCGGCATGGACAGACTTCATCTTCTCGCCAGTCACGAAGGCGTCAGCCGCCCGACGATGAGTCGTTTGGTCAATAATCTTGAAGCGCGCGGCTGGATCTTAAAGCAAATCGACAAGGGTGACCTTCGGACGCCGAGGCTGTCAGTGACCGACATAGGGCGGAAGATGCTTGTGGATAGTTGCGAAGAACGGACACAAATCCTGATGAATCTGATGGGAGAGTTCGACGAAAAGGAATGCGCAGCTTTCAGCTCCATCCTAAGAAAACTACACGCCAATCCACGGCCGAGGATGGACAGACCGGTCCGATAGTAGATGTTCTGCGAGCGTCAGCATAGTCCGCCTTGGCGGCAAAATTTGATTATATTAGTCAGGTGTGATATTAGCGTAAGCTAATATATCTGCATCTGGGGAATGTGATCATGAATTTCGAAAAGGCATTTGGTGCGGACATTCGCACAGTTGGAAAAGGTGATCGCGAAGGTCGCCCCACGCATATGGTTCGCGCCTCGCGCACCTATCCAACTAGTCAGGCAGATTTGTGGACTGCAATCACCGAAAAACAACGGATAGAGCGCTGGTTCGGCAATGTCTCAGGCAACTTCCAAAGCGGAGGACGGTTTTCTATCGAAAACAATGCTGACGGCGACATTACTTCATGCGATCCGCCGCATACCTTAGCTATTACATGGGAATTTGGTGGAAATATAAGCTGGGTGAAGGTGACGATTCAGAATGTCGAGAACGGTTCGCTGCTGACACTTGAACATGAACTGCCGGCTGACAAAGAGAACGAAGCGCATTGGAACAAATACGGTCCTGGCGCCACAGGTGTTGGCTGGGAATTGGCAATGCTAGGTCTGGATGGCCATATTCAAATGAAAGGCAAGAGCGTGATTGAGGCGGGTCAGGAATGGGCAGAAGGAGAAGAGGGCAAGAGCAGGTTGCGTTCTTGGTCCGAAGCTTGGGGGAAAGCGCACGCTGAAGATGGCACCCCTAAGAAGATCGCGATGGAAACCGCATCTCGAACCGCAGATTTCTACACGGGAGAGGGTTGATGCACGCTTTCGATGTTCTGTCGGACCCGGTCCGGCGACGAACGCTGGAGCTGATAGCCCAGAAAGAGCACGCATCAGGCGAAATCGTCAACGTCATCGAATCTGAGTTTGGTATTTCGCAATCAGCGGTTTCACAGCATCTTCGCATATTGCGCGATGCTGGATTTGCACACGTGCGCAGAGACGGTGCGAGACGGTGCTATTCGATTGATCCTGCTGGCTTCGAGGATGTGCAGGCATGGCTTGACCAACTTCGTCGCTATTGGGGCTCCAAGATGGAAGCTCTGGCGACTGAGATTGAGCGAGGCAAGCGTTCAGGTACGATAGAATAGCTGCGGAATTCTTAATCAGTCTGGTTAGGCGAACGTTCGCTTTGAGCTGGCACCGGTCATCCGACCATAACCGTCAGACGTCGATAGCGCGCCCTTCCACGACTTTAGTAACCCGCCTTCAAACATGACAAAGTTGCCATGGTCTTGAATGATCGACAGGCCGAGAACGCCTGAATAAAATCTCCTAGATTTCTCTACGTCCTCAACAAATGGAAGCGGGTTCACAAATTTCATGGATAATCCCTGGGGAACAATTGGTGGTGTCGGGTCATAAGTCACTATTACAGACATTCGTGCTCTATGCAGCATCGGTCATTAAGGGCTCCTTGTGGCGGTTGTTTGCAATCAGCCCCGATTGATAATTTGAGTCCTGACCAGACCTTTATCTTCGTTTTGTGTTTCTCTCGTGTAGCAAGTCGCAAACCGCGAGAACCAGGCCTTCAAAATCAGGTGGCAAATGGCGGGCGAGCGTAACAAACTATGTTTTGCTTCGACTGCGCCAAGGTCAGTTACTTTACGCTTAGACCAAGTTGACAAAGTGAAAGTCTGAAGGGCGCAGGCTTACCATAGCTGGTGGCTATCTAAATATAGGATTGGAATATTTCCCAATACAGCAACCGGGTTCTAAGGTTGGGTATGGAACGCATTGATCGGCCCCTGAGTGTTCGGCTAAAAATCGCCAATATTCGCAATAAATTCAGCCTGTTACTTGCAGGCCGAGTGGGTCTGGCGTATCATCGGTTCATCGGTTCATCGGTTCATCGGTTCATCGGTTCATCGGTTCATCGGTTCATCGGTTCATCGGTTCATCGGTTCATCGGTTCAGAGCTGTCGCTGCGCCCTGGCGCAGACAGTGGCACTTACCGGGTAAATCACCTGATATTCTGACACCCGGCCTCTGGCCGTCCGGAGCGCGTGGATCAATTGGTGGTCTGATCGCGGCTTCCGGATCGGATGGCCTGACGCGGTCGCGCTTGGCTGCTGTGACGCGCGATATGGCTGTGTGCGGCTTGGGGTCTGATATGACCCGCTCCCACCTTATCACGACTGGCTCGGACGACGTGGACGCATCACCGCCAATCACCGGTGCCGGTTCGTGTCTGGTCGAAGCCCCGCCTCCGATCAATTCCCGCATTAATGCCAGCCAACGGCCTGTTCGGCAGAACGGGTCGTGCTTTTTCCCGATCGTGCTCAAGCGCGTTGGCGATACCCCTCACAGGAGAGTCTCAGTATGACAAACGAGTTTTCGGATATGCAACCCGCCTTTCGCCCGCTTAACGTCTTGGTTCGGGGTGGTCGTTTGACCAAGTTCAAGGGCCAAGTGGCAAGCATTGCGCCAGGCCTTTCCGTCGTGGCAACCGCGGCGGTGCTGTTCAGCGGCAGCGTGGCCCATGCGGACAATGAGTGCGGAAATCCAACAACTAACGGCGTCGTTTCATGTAACGCTACCAACTACACTGACGGCATCACCTATGAAAATTCAAATGCGCGAACTTTGACGCTTGGCAGCCCCGGCTTCAGAGTGGAAGGCTCCGGGGTAACTGTGGATGTGACGCATGATCACGATGTTTCTGTGCAGGTTGATGATGGTGGAGACATCGATGGGGTGATCACCACCAATGGGAATTTTAACTCCGCGATTTTTGCGAAAACGACGGGTGATGGCAATGTGCATGCACACCTGATTGACGGGGATGTCGCCACGGATGGATTGGTTAGTCACGGGGTTCGGGCGGAGATCGACAATACGGCTAGCACAGCCACGGCGAAGGCGGAAATGAGCGAAGGGGGTGTCATTAATACCTACGAAGGAGCAGGCTCTGGGCTTTCGGCAGTAACCAAATCTATTGATGGCGCGGCAATCGTGCAAATGAGTGGTGGCAAAATCACTACGCATGCGGCGGGGGGTGGCGCGATGGAGGCGACGGGCCTCAGCAAACAGCAGGCGGACGCTGCCAACGGGCAGAGCGCATCCGCTGCCTCGGTGACGGCTCTCATGACCGGAGGGGAGATCGAGACGCACAAGGAACTCGCCACCGGGGTTGTTGCAGCGAGCCGTGGGAGCGAGGGCGAGGCACTTGCGCACATGAGTGGCGGCAAAATCACCACGCTTGGGGAGCAGGTAGGGGACAACAACGAGGGGCACGCTTACGCGGTTCGGGCGCGTATTTATGAGAACGTGAATAGCACGGCCACGGCGCGGGCAAAAATGACGGGAGGAGAGATCGAGACCCACGCTCACAATTCTTATGGGCTTTCTGCGGGAACCAGAGCCACTGGTGGCGCGGCGATCGCGGAGATGGATGAAACCGATGGCACCAGCACAATCACCACGTATGGGGACCAGGCGCACGGGCTTTCTGTATCGGTCGACGCCAAGGAGATAGTTATTGTAAATAATGTTCGCTCTGAAATCGATCGCAACAGTGACTCCAGCGCAACGGCAAAGGCTGTATTGAGAGCCGGGGAGATCGATATTGATGGCTCCAATGCCCATGGTCTTCATGTCCAGGCCAATGGCCTCAATGGTACGGCGACCGCAGAAATGCATGCCGGCACAATCATCACAGAAAGTTCAAACTCTCACGGGCTTCGTGTGCGGATTGATAACACGGACCATGGAACCAACTCCGACAATACAATCGGGGTGAAGGTGATAATGACCGGCGGGTCTATCGAGACGAGGAACAGTGGCAACAGCGCCAATGGATCCTATGGAATCTATGCGGACACCAGCGGAGCGAGTGACGTGATCGTGGAGATGGATGCCGGCACAGTCACGACGCATGGGAGAAATTCTCACGGAATTCTGGCGGAATCGGATGGCGTTGGCACTTTGTTGGATAATCCCAAGGCGCAAGCGAAGGGGGTTGTAAAGCTGGGTGCGCAGGCCAGGGTCACGGCTGAAGGCTCAGGTTCAGACGGGATTCGCGTTTCGGGGAATAACGTGAAGGTTAACTCCAGCTCCGGCAGCGGATCGGTTTTACTGGGCGCACGAGGCTTTGACGTGGATGTGTACGGGTCCGTGACGGGCGGAGCGGGCAACGGCGCTGCGATCCGTACGATCTCAAGCGCCCGCGGTGAGATTGATATCTTCGATGGGGCCCGTGTGGCTGCCGGGGCTTCTGGCATTGCAATTCAGACCCATACGCACGGATTTGATGGTTTTGTGGGACAAGACGACGATGGCACAGCGACCATCACCTCGGCAGGAATGATCTCCGGTGATATTCTTCTTGATGCAGGTGATGATACCCTGACCGTGACAGGCGGAAGCGTCACTGGTGACGTCTATGGCGGTGCGGGCAACAATACCCTGACCCTGGAAGATGGTGACTTCACCGGCGATGTTCGTTTTGACGCGGGTGACAATACCGTGGAGATGGAAGGCGGCCATTTCGTCGGTGATGTTTATGGCGGAGACGGCAACGACACCCTGAACCTGACGGGTGGCCGTTTCAACGGGGATATTCATACCGGTGCGGGCGACGATAGCGTCACGATTGAGTCCACGGCCCGCTATGACTTTTCCTATATCCTGGACGGCGGCACGGGTGACGATGAACTGACCC
>NZ_JBQFPW010000026.1:0-37879 GCF_056536585.1 Ruegeria sp. CK2 | reverse complement strand
TGATCTCAAGCCTGTCGGTGTTCGCATCATTGCCAGCGAGAACTGCATCCAGGGCAAAGACACTTGTTCCCGAACCGGTGTAGTCCCCCTCGATGGTGATCACATCATCGGTAGCCCCGTCCTGTACGCTTAAGACGACAGAGCCATTGTTGATCACATCACCTGCGATGGTGATCTCGGTGGGTGTATCCCCTACCCCACCAGACACACGAAACTCAGACGTGGAGTCGATGGACAGAGCCGTATCCAGTGTGATGCGCGACCAGTTTCTGAGGTGACCCGCTGCGGCTGTCATGGTTATCGGGCCACCGAAAGTCAGCTGATCATCACCGCCTGCACCGCCGTCCAGAATGTAGGGCCCATCATAGATGGTTGCGGCAGAAATCGAGACTGTATCGTTGCCCGCACCGGTATAAATATTTCCTTCAAAACGGCCACCTGCCAGCTCCAGGATATCGTTGCCTGCACCGGTATAAACATCACCGGTGAAACTACCACTTGTCAGGGTCAAGGTATTGTTGCCTGCCCCAAGATGCGCCGCGCCGGTGAAATGGCCACCTGCCAGCTCCAGGGTATCGTTGCCCGCACCGGTATAAACATCACCGGTGAAACTACTGGAACTACCACCTAAAAACTTCAGGGTATTGTTGCCTGCCCCAAGATGCGCAACGCCGGTGACTGCCCCTGCCGAGGTGATGACCACATCGCCAGCCCCGTCTCGTATCACAAGACCAGACGTTCCCGCAGTCACCCTGGCAGTGCTGGCGATATCAATCGTCCCCCCGGCGCTGGATATCGTGCGGATCGCGGCGCCGCCACCAGTTCCGCCCGTCACATCCCCGGCCACATCTACGTCAAAGCCTCCCCCACCCGCAGCACGAATCCCATCTGCTCTCGCTCCGGAAGCGGTGACATCAGCGTGCGCGCCCAGGTTAACGATCGCCTGCCCGCGGGCTGCTCCCGCATAAACCCCATGTGCTTCTGTCCCCCTCGTGGTGACCGCGCCGTGCACCCTCATTTCGGCGATCGCATCACCAAGGCCATTGTTTGCCGCAGAAATCCCATGGGCATTGTCATTTTCTGTACCGATAACCCCCCTGGTCATTAGCGCCGTCGCCGTGGCTGTGCTCTCCATGTTGAAGATCTGCGCCGCAAGCCCGCGCGCGCCTTCCCCCCTCGTGGTGACCTCGCCGCCCTTCATTTCTGCGCTCACCGCGCCAAGGCCACTGGAGCTTGCCACAATCCCATAAGCATTGTCGCCGGTCGTAAAGACCTCCCCTCCGGCCATGAGCGCCGTCGCCGTGGCTGTGCTCTCTATCGCCCTGGATAAACCCGACACATCGCTGATCGCCGCCACGATCCCATAAGCATTGTCGCCGGTCGTAATGACCTCCCCTCCGGTCATTTCCACCGTCGCCGTTTCTTTATTATCCTTGCCATAGGTCCACGCAAAAACCCCATGAGCGAATGCCCCAGATGTGGTGAGCTTGCCGCGATCCATTTCCCCGCGCACATGGCCAAGGGTTGTGGTGCTCGCCACAATCCCGAAACCACTGTCACCGCTTGTCGTGACAGATGTCTCAACATTCCCATTTTCTTGGTCCATGCGCACGGTCGCCTGGGCCTCGCGGCTCGTCGTCCCCTCGAGATAAGCCCAAAGCCCGTAAGCATTGTTCCCACCATCATCATCTGTATTCGTGGTGATCGAGCCGCCCAATATTTCCGCGACCGCCTCGCCTGTCCCATGGGTCTCCGCAAAAAGCCCATATCCACGGTGTGTCTTCGTTTCGATAGACCCGTTGGTCATGCGTGCGGTCGCCGTGGCGTCGTTATCCCGGTTCTCGATAGACGCATAAACCGCGTGCGCGTCCCTCTTCTCAATGGTGATTTTGCCTCCCTTCATTTCTGCGGTCGCCTTGCCATCGCCCCCTTCGCCCTTGAACTGGTTGACACTTGCCCAAAGCCCGTAAGTCGAGTCAAAATCATCAACTTTCACCCCATTAATGGCGATTTTCGTTTCCTCACCCTCCATCACAACATGCGCATCGCCACCACCCTTATTGCTCGCCAAAACCCCATGAGCGCTCTTACCGTCTGTAACGATTTCCGCTCCTTCTCTCACGCTCACGGTCACGTTGGCGTTGCTCGTCGCTTTCTCGATCTGCGCAAAAAGCGCCATGGCATTTGCGCCATCCGTGTCGACTTTGCCGTCTTCCATCTCCACAACAATATCCGCCCCGAGAAGAGACCCGTCCCCCGACCTCCCCTTCACGAACAACCCAAAGGTCCGGTTCCCATTCGTGACGTTAACATCATCAAGTATCAGAGTGAGCCCATCTGATCCGGTATAGGTGATGCCATCAGAGTAGGTGTCAGCGCCACATGTGACCGTATCTTGTCTGATGTCACTATCATTCGTGCCTTTAGCCTCCACCCCACACTCATTGGCCGCCTGAGCCGCGCCACCCGAGAACACCGCAGCAGTCGCCACGACCGAAAGCCCTGGCGCAATGCTGGCCACCTGGCCCTTGAACTTGGTCAACCGACCAGCCCGAACCAAGACGGCGAGCGAGCGAAGGGCGGGTTGGATATCCAGAGGTGCGTTAGTCATTTTTGAAACTCTCCTGTCAGCGACATTGAGCACAATCGAGGCAAGGCACCGCCCTGCCCGTCAGGCGGTCAGTGGGTTGGCATAAATGCGGGCATAGGTTTGGGTATCGGCCGAAGGCGTTGTTTGAGCCTCAAGCGGAAGCGAACCACCTTCAGGGATCGGCCGCACTGCTTTCGCGCTGTCCGTTCTGATCGTGATAAAATGTGCGGGGTGGTTGCAGCTGATCTCGCACCGGTGACCGCCATCACGGCGGCCGAGGACAACCGCGTAAAGCCATCCAATCCGGAAGCCCTGATCAGATCGCCAATTGATCCATGCGCGATGGCCGACTTGCGGCCGGAAGTCAGGCTGTCAGGATGATGTAACTGGTCAGTGCTGTTGTCTGCGCCAAAGCGCACAGTTCTCGCAACCGATGAACCGATGAACCGATGAACCGATGAACCGATGAACCGATGAACCGATGAACCGATGAACCGATGAACCGATGATACGCCAGACCCACTCGGCCTGCAAGTAACAGGCTGAATTTATTGCGAATATTGGCGATTTTTAGCCGAGCACTCGGGGGCCGATCAATGCGTTCCATACCCAACCTTAGAACCCGGTCGCAGTATTGGGAAATACACCAATCCTATATTTAGATAGCCTCCAGCTATGGCGAGCCTGCGCCTTTCAGGCTGAGTCCTCAAGCTGCTCCCGGTCCGGCAGATCCTGCAGAATCTCCATGTCGAACGCGATCAGAAGCTTCTCGGTCGTGACATAGGTGTGAGGCGCCCCACGTCGCGGGGATCTTGGGTCTGTGCCGATCAGCCCTTGCGCATGTAATCTGCCGATCAGATCGCGGCTGATCTCGTTGCCAAATGTCCTTCAACCCGTCCCGGGTGATCGGTTGGTGGCACGCAATGGCAGTCAGCACGGCGACGTCGTATTCGCGCAGGTCCAAATCCTGATCGCTGACATCCGCCGCTGCTCGGATCGCCGCCGCATAGGCAGGTCGGGTCCCCAACATCCAGCCACCGGCGACCCGAACCACTTCGAACGACCGCCCCTCGAGATCGGCGTCGAGGTCGTCAATCAGGAGATCAACGGAAGCCCCATGCCCCAACACTAGCGCCAGGTCCTCGCGCGGCACGGGCGAGGCGGACGCAAAAAAGCACGGCTTCGATCCGGCGTATCCACTCGCGCCAGCTAAGCTCGGAGGGCAAGTTCTCCAGTTCGCGATCGAGTTCGCTTTCGGCGTGATCCTTTGCCATGCTCAGACGCCGTAGAGCCGGAACGTGTCGCTGCGATCAACTCACGTACCGCGCCGAGCTCGACCAGACGGTCGCAGAATCGCCACGCTTGAGACCAAGCGCTAGGAGTGGCAGGATATGTGTCCATCCGAGCGCCTGCGCCAACGCAGCGTTCCCCAGGATCACCGCCGCTGCGACGTCCCGCGGACGATCCTCCCTCACGGCCCTCAATACAGCCACAGCACGCGGGACCTGCGCCCTCTGCGCGGCGTCCAGCCACGTTGCGATATGGTCGGCGTCCATGTCGGGCAATGTGCGATGAAGTGTCTTCACCGAGATCGGTCGTTCCACGGAGCGCCACCACGACAGGTAGATTTCACCCGCCGGGCCGGGACTGCCGCCCGGCTGTAGAAAAGCTATCGCATCCCGCGGCTCTGCGGCTCGCTCCGGGCGCCCAGAAAGCGTTATACAGATCTCAGTCGCCCGGAGCGAGCTGCGCGCGCAACAAGGCATGGGGGACCTCTGGCCGCATCAACACAAGATGCATCGTGTCCGGAAGCGTCATGGCCGCGATATCATCCCGCATCTGCTGAACCGCCGGAAACAGACGAGCCCAGTCAACCTGTCCGAGGTATTTCATACTTTCCGGCATCCACCGACCTTAGGATGGGGTATCTAGAATGTACCGATAACTATGTTGAACCTTGGTGCGACATATCCGGTTTATGACAGCAAAAATTTGAAAAGTAGGGTCAAATTTTGGCAAATACGTGCGCGGGAAGGGCTAATCGAGACTTGAGCTTCAGCATCGCGTAACGAAATCAGGTTTCTGGAGGCTGCCTCGGGATCTTCAGGCACTAATATCCGATTACAGCCAACTTGTATGGCAACTGGAGCCGGCCGTGTGTGTAGAGGGTATCAGCAACGGCGCATGTGTTTTCATAGTCTTTACTGACGACGGTTCGACCCTTACTTTTTCTCCGATAGCCGTTTGGCACAGCGAGAACCAAATGGTCCAAATTCACCATTACGAGTGGTTCGGCTAATTCCGGCGGTGGTACTGTTCTCGGAAAAGTTGAATAGCGAATGGTAGACATGAGACCTATCCTTTATCCAACTTCATGCGAAACGTTTTCTCGATCCGCTTAACATCCGATGGCTCAACACCTGCCACGTCCGCGTGGTCTTGCCAGTTCTTGACGGATACCACGACCTCTTCAATCGCTTGTTTAGCCCGGGTTGGCTTGAGACCCGCATTTGAGGCGAAGACCATGAGATCGTCATAAGTGAAATCGTTTCGTTTTCCAGCCAGGCTCATCTGATGGTCGCGGGTCCATGAGCCAGATGGGTTGTAGGAATAAGCTACATCGTAGGCGGGTGAGAGCCGCCAGGATCCAGACCGGTCCATCAGGAAGGAGATATTCTTGACATGGTCATCCTGATTGCGTGCCACGACATTGAATACGGCACGCTTGTATTGCTGTTCGACGACATCCATTCCGAGCCCGAGATCCTTGATCGTCAAGACGGCTTGCTCATAGGAATAAGAGGCCGGGTCGTTAAAATCGAAGTGTTGCATCGCGCCTAGAGATTGCATGTGAACCTTGCGACCCCGCCCGTCCCGGTCGAACCGACGCGTCATGAAGTGGCTTCGTTCACCCTCGTGGTGAAGACGGCATTCTGACATGTCGATACCCGCTTGCATTGCCATGAGATGATACGCGTACTCGATTTTTCCGAAACTTCGCGGGTCGGCGAGCTCCTTGTCGCGGTTGTTGGACACACCGTCGAACTTCAAGAGCCAGTGTCCGTACCCCTCGTCAACTTTGACTTGCCCAGACCTGAACTCGCCGGTTTCCCGGTTCCAAGCGAGCACGGCCTTGGCACGCGCGCCGCCCGCTGAAGTCCCGACACTCAAGAGGTCTTCCAGCGACTCAGCATCGCCATCACCTCCGAGCCTGCCAGCAAGGTTCTCACGCTCGTCGAGCACCCTGTTGGCCAAGTCCACCAACTGGGCTACTTCTAATTTCTTCGATCGTGTTGCCTTGCGGACCGTCGGTTCGAATTCCAGCGCCCCGACCCCGCGATTACCTATGTAGCAGAGCCGGTCAACTGGGCTGAACTGGCCCGCGCTGCGGCCCGTCTCGGCAAGCCATGCATCGATCAACCGGTTGCCAAACTTGTCTGGCAGCGCGTCGGCTAGCATGCCCGGCAACCCTCTGAAAGTTTCTTTTCGAAGGGCGGGAAACTCGTATGGGGCTTCCCGGGCCAGCATTTTGATGGGTGCGACTTCAATACCCACACCCACGAAGTTCGGATCGTATTGAAAGACGCCAAGCGCGCGCGCTTCGTCCCAGCTTACAGCGCCGATGCGCCGTCCCCATAGAATGACGCTCGCGTCAGTCATCTGCCTCGTCCCCCCATGTCCATGTTGTTTTTTTAGTGTGCTCCGATACAGGGCTTGCCCTTCTACGCTCGCTCCCCTTTTTAGTAACACGTTCAATGGGCCGAATATCTCCCTCGGGTAAGGCTGAGAGGACGGCCTCTTTTAGGTCAAGTGCCGTGGCGACCCGCAAGAACGTGTCCAAGGTCGAAGGGCCGCCTGCTTCGAGGCGACGCAGAGTGCGCACCCCGATGCCTGCTTTTTCTGCAAGGTCGGCCTGCGTCACGTTTCGGGCCAGGCGCAGGCGCGCGAGGCGTTGCCCGATTTCCAGTTCTATTTGTCTTGACGTCGCCATTTTGTCGTAAAAGGCCGTAAGCTGCCGATTAGGATCCTATCGTCTATTTATAGGCCACATATGACCTCTTACATGACGGTTTGTCAATAGGTCATATATGGCCTTTTAACCGGATTCTTTGACGATAAAAGGCCGTACGTGACCTCTTTTGAAAAAATCGAGAAAGCGGCGACCCTAAGACGGAAGCTGGGATTTGGCCACCTGCGTCTAAGGTTACCTAGTCCCGGGGCGAAGATTCGCCTTTAGCTAAAGGCAATACTGCATGACTGCTGGATTTGCATTTCCGGATGTTCTCTCTATATGGCAAAGGCGCGCGCCAGAACCGAGCCCATACGCTGTGCGAATGCGGATGGGTCGATGGGGGCTTCACCTTCGACGATGCGGGCTTGATCCAGCAATAGATGGGCGGCGTCTTTCAGCAGGTCGTCATCGTTCACATTCTCTTGCGTGGCACGGTCTGCCAGTTTGGTAACGATCGCATGGCCGGGGTTCAGCTCAAGAACGCGCGGGGCGCCATGCTGCAACTGCCCGTGGCGTTTTAACAGGCGCTCCAGATTGACATCCATGTCCCCGTCATCGGCTATGAGGCAAACAGGGCTGTCGGTCAGACGCTTCGAAGGGCGCACGTCTTTAACCGCTTCGCCCAGTTCGGCCTTAAACGCAGCGATCAGGGCAGAGAGATCAGCTTCTTCGGGCTTGTCTTCTTCCGGTTGGGCTTCATCTGCCTTGATCTCGTCGAGATCTGCTGTCCCGCGGGTGATGGACCTGAATGGCTTGCCGTCGAATTCTGTGATGTGCTGCAACCAGAACTCATCCACTTGGTCGGACAGGAGCAACACCTCGACCCCTTTGGCTTTGAAACCCTCCAGATGTGGAGACTGGACCAGTTTGGCCGGATCTTCGCCAGCGATGTAGAAGATCGCCTCTTGCCCCTCTTTCATGCGGGCCACGTAATCGGCAAGACTTGTCAAGTCGCCAACAGCGGTGGAGGCGAAGCGGCAAATCTCGAGGATCCGATCGCGGAGCGCGGCATCTTCGACCAGGCCTTCCTTCAGCACTGCACCGAAATTGCCCCAGAATGTTGCGTACTCATCAGGTGCTTTGGTGGCTTTTTTCTTCAGCTCACTCAATACCTTCTTCTTGATCGAAGTCTTGATCTTCGTGAGTTGTGGGTCGGTCTGCAACATCTCTCGCGAGACGTTTAGAGACAGATCCTGGCTATCCACAACCCCACGCAGAAAGCGTAGATACGCTGGTATCAGATCCTTAGTAGTCTCGGAAATGAAGACCCGGTTGACGTAGAGCTTCACATGGCTCTTTCGCTCGGGCTCAAAGAGATCGAACGGTTGGGTGCCGGGCACAAAGAGCAGGCTGGTGTGGTTGAGTGTACCTTCGACCTTATTATGCATCACGTTCCACGGCGCATCAAAGGCGTGGGAGCAGTGACGGTAGAACTCGGTATATTGCTCCTCCGAGATGTCCTTCGCAGGGCGAGTCCAAAGCGCTTCGGCTGAATTAAGCGTGTCTTCTCCAAGTTTGACCGGGAAGTTGATATGCTCGGAGTAGGTCTTGATGATGTGCCGAATACGGGCCTCGTCGGCAAACTCCTTGGCGTCTTTCTTGAGGTGCAACGTCACTGTAGTTCCGTTGGTCACGCGCTCGGTCGGCTCAATGGAGAACTCGCCCTTGCCGTCAGAAGACCAAAGCCATGCCTCGCTCTCGCCTGCCTTGCGGGTCACGACATCGACCCGAGACGCCACCATGAATGCTGAATAAAAACCCACACCAAACTGGCCAATCAGGCCTGGCTTGTCCTTGTCGTCAGCCTTGAGCGCTTCAATGAAAGCACTGGTGCCGGATTTGGCAATGGTGCCAAGGGTTTCAAGCAGATCGGCGTGGTTCATGCCGATACCATTGTCCGAAATCGACAACGTCTTGGTCTTGGCATCAATCTCAAGCGTGATCGCAAAATTCTCGGAGGGTGCGAGCGACGCGTCGGTCAGGGTAGCGTAGCGCAGCTTGTCGCACGCGTCGGATGCGTTGGAGACGAGCTCGCGCAAAAACACCTCGCGGTTGGAATAAAGCGAACCCGCGACGATCTCCAAAAGCTGGCCCACCTCGGTCTGGAAGGAAAACGTTTCTTTCTCAATGGTCTCTGTCATGGCTCGTAACTCCTATTAGCAATCGCGGCGCAAACTAATGATCTATCATGCCGCTTTCAACTAGCCCCAAGGGCCACCTCTCGAAGGTTGGGCGCTGCTTTTCAACCCTTTGGCACCACCAAGTGCCCGCAGCTTGGCGATGCGCTTTTCAATTGGCGGGTGTGTGGCAAAAAGGCTATCCACCGCCTGCATATGAAGCGGGTTGACGATGAACATATGCGCCGTGGCCGGGTTACGCTCGGCAGCAATATTGTCGATCCGACCAGAGAGCTGGCCCAATCGGGCGAGCGCCGAGGCCAACCAATCAGGATTACCGCAGATCGCGGCCCCCTCGGCATCTGCCTCATACTCACGCACCCGGCTGATCGCCATCTGCACCATGCCCGCAGCCAGGGGCGCAAGGATCATCATCGCGATAGTACCGACAATACCCAAAGGCCTGTCACGTCCGCCGCCAAAGAAGATCGCGAAATTCGCCAGCATCGAAACTGCCCCGGCCAGGGTTGCGGTGATGGTCATCGTAAGCGTGTCGCGGTTTTTGACATGTGCCAGCTCATGAGCAACAACAGCAGCCACTTCTTCGCGGCTCATGTTGCTCAACAGGCCGCGCGTGACTGCGACTGCGGCATTCTCCGGATTGCGTCCGGTGGCGAAAGCGTTGGGCTGCTCGGTCTCCATGATGTAGAGCGCGGGCATAGGCATACCGGCCTTCCGGGCCATCGTCTCCGTCATCTTCCAGAGCTCCGGTACCAAGCGCGCATCAACAGGCCGCGCACCATGCATACGCAGAACGGCTTTGCCCGAATTCCAGTAGGAGAAGAAGTTCATCGCAAATGCGAGGCCGAGCGCGATGACAAGGCCCGCCTCACCGCCCAGCATGAGCCCGATGACACCCACGAAAGCTGTCATCACGGCCATTAGAACAAACGTACGCACCATCAGACTTGGCCTCCAAAACCCATCGCCGCGCATATAGGATCTGCCTTTTGCGAGAACAATGACCTGGCACGGGAAGTGCTGGATTGTGGGCAAAGCTGCAATTCGGAGAAACCAGTTCAACTTCTTCTATCCCAAGTTGCGGCCTTTGATGTTAGAACCGTGGAAGAAAAACATTGAACAGATGACTGACAATGGAGCTGGAATTTCATCACATTAACTTTGTGGCCGACGATGTCGATCGCATGCACGAATTCTACACAAGCGTGCTTGGTCTTGCTGACATCCCACAACAAAATTTCCCTCGCACTGAAGCAAACGAAGATACGGGCTATGACGGCAAAATCAGATTTGCGACCGAAGGTAGCATGCAGATGCATCTTGCGGAACGGGACTTAGATGTCGCGTTCAAAAACATGCATGCAATAAATCCGGTTGAACGAGGGCATATTGCTTTCCGTACCGATGACCTTGATGCCTTTCTCAGAAAGCTCGACGAACGCGGCATTCCATACTCAGACTATGGAACGGCTTTCTCGAAAGAGTGGCACCAAGTGTTCTTTCACGACCCAGAAGGCAACGTGATTGAGGTTCATCAAAAAGTCTCCACCATGGGATAGGCAAATCGCTTGCGAAGCGAAGTTCCACTCGTGCATTTGATGGCCCGTTGCGGATGAGGTGGGTGGCTCCTGCTCCACCGGCATCGAATGTGCCAAAGTGCAGTTATCAACGACTGCTAGGAAAGGAGCCACCCAATGACAGTAAAGACCGTTGGCCTTGATTTGGCCAAGGATGTTTTTCAAGTACACGACATTTCGGAGAATGGCAGCGTGATCTTCAACAAGGCCATTAAGCGCGCGAAGCTGCTGGCCTTCTTTGAGACGCTGCCGCCCTGTGTCGTGGGCATGGAGGCCTGTGGATCGTCCCATCACTGGGGCCGCCAGCCTTTTAAACTCGGGCATGATGTGAAGCTGATGCCCGCTGGCTACGTCAAACCCTATGTGAAGCGCGTTAAGAATGACGCCGTTGATGCGGAAGCGATCTGCGAAGCGGTGCGTCGTCCGACCGTGCGGTTCGTTGAGATCAAGACGGAGGAACAACAAGCCATTCTGTCGATACACCGAACGCGTGATCCGGCCGTCCGGCAGCGCCCGCAGATGGCCAACATGATCCGCAGCCTGCTGCGCGAGTTTGGGCACATCTTGCCGATTGGGATCGAAGCGGTGACGGCTTTTGCGAAGCGCCATCTGAGCGGCGATCACCCCGACATGCCTGAGATCGCGAACGACATACTTGGCATACAATCCTATCAGTTCATCGGCTTGAATGAACGCATCGACGGCTATTCGAAGATGATCGAGCAACATGCCCTGCGGAGTGCAGATGCTCGCCGATTGATGCGTATGCCTGGCATCGGGCCGATCACAGCGTCAGCAATTGTCGCCACAATCGGTGACGCGCATCAGTTCCGAACAGGAAGAGATCTGGCCGCATGGCTGGGCCTTACCCCGCTCAACAAGTCGAGTGGCGGCAAGGAGCGTCTTGGCAAGATCACCAAGCAAGGCGATCGTTACATTCGCAAGCTTTTGGTCGTTAGCATGACATCGCGCGCGGTCATGGCGAAACGTTCACCCGAGAAGGTCGATCTCTGGACGGCCAAGATCATCGCTGACAAACCGTTCCGGCTGGCACCAGTCGCCATGGCAAAAAAGGCAGCGCGGGCCATCTGGGCGATGCTCACGAAGATACAGGAATACCGGCAGCCGGCGTTCTAACCACACCGACTGCCCACGAGATGCAAGACGTTGAAGTGATGATGCGGAAGTAAGTCAACCAAGAGCAAGGACACTCCGGGAATGGCAGCGGCCCTCTTCCGAGGCCGATAAGCCGATTGGAACCTCGCTCGCGGAATTCATCCGCTGCCCGGCAGGGCATTGCGAAGCAATGTCCCGAGAGGGAGGCCAGCGGAACACCACCGCGCGAACAGGCCGGACAGACGACGGTGTTGACGAAAACAACCGCAGAAATCACCAGAAAACACTTGCAATGCGGGAGCCACCCACAGATGCCGTTTAGGACCAAATCCAGGTTCCATCGATTTACAGTACCGATAACCGAGAATTGTCGTCACTCTCAACCAAGCCAAGCTGCCCAATACAACGGCGTAACTCCTTGGCGTTCGTCCACCGCCGCGGAATGTGTCTATCCGTCAGCACGTGCTAGCTTAAACAAGATGTTGAATGGCTTCGGTTGCCAAGTTCCAATTGAAATGGTCAGGCGAAAATACTTGAATAATACTGTGGAACAGGGCCATCGTTTCATCAAAAGACGAACCCGCCCGATGCTCGGCTTCAAGTCTTTTGTTTCGGCGTCAGCGACTCTGGCTGACATCGAGGTCGCGCACATGATCCGTATACGTCAGTTCATACCAGGCCTCTGGCCCTTTCAACAATTCAGAGACCTGCTCGCATAACAAAGCAGCTCAGATGTGTTCCTCTGAACTTCGGCAAACTTCGCAACAAAACCCGCCCGGGCTCCAATCGTATTAGCAGTTCGTCCAATTGACAGGATAACGAACCAGAGCGTCGGTCCTTCTCACCTTTGCTCAAAGTTTGCGACAGCTCCATCTAACAGTCTCGTAGCCAGCTCTGGTGTCAGAGTTTCGGGCCGCGCGCAGGTTGTCGTCATGTCGACAAATCCCCCGCTCTCGGCCGAGGTCAGGATCGCCGTCATCACATCCACGCTGTGCGTGGCCAGTTCCAACGCACAGCGATGCGGGCGGTTTTCTTGCAATGCAACGACCATATCGGCTAGCCCTGCGCAGCGATAGTTGGCGCGCGGATCGTTCCCTTCTGTTCCCTCGTTGGGGATGCCAAACGGATGCGCCCACGGCTCGATCCCATGCACTGCGCCATCCGCCCCCGCGAGCTTCAGCGTCCCGCCAAAGAAATTCGGGTCCGGCACAAATAACGAGCCTTCACTGCCATAGAGCTCCATATTGCTGTGCCCATGCGCCTTGACGTCCCAGCTGGCCCCCAGTGTGATGATCGCGCCCGAGTCAAATTCCAGCAGTGCCATCAGTGTCGTGGGTGTTTTGACCGGAACCGTCTCGCCCCGGCGCGGTTCAGACGTGATCGTGCGGGTCTGATACGCGGTCTGCGACAGGGCTGCGACACGCTGAACCGGCCCGATCATGTTCACAAGATTGGTAATGTAATAGGGACCGATATCCAGAACCGGACCGGCACCGGGCAGGAAAAAGAAATCGGGATTGGGATGCCAGTGTTCCATCCCCGGTCCCATCACATAAGCCGTACCGGACACCACCGGGCCAATGGCGCCGTCATCGATCAATTGCCTTGCCTGCTGATGGCTGCCCCCCAGAAACGTATCCGGCGCCGATCCCACCCGCAGGTTGCGCGCGGCGGCCAGTGCAGCCAGCGCCTCGCCCTCGGGTCGGGTCAGCACGACGGGTTTCTCCGAATAGGCATGTTTGCCGGCCTCAAGGATGGATTTCGTCACCTCGAAATGCGCCGCCGGGATGGTCAGGTTCACCACCACGTCGATATCATCCGCCGCCAGCAGTCCATCGACCGTTTCGGCGCGAATGCCAAATTCGGCGGCCCGCGCGCTGGCGGCCTCGGCATTCAAATCAGCAATCGCCCGGATCGAAAATCCCCGGAACAGCGGTGCCAGACGCAGATAAGCCGCAGAAATACTCCCGGCACCGATGATGCCGACACCCAATTCTTCCATCATTGCGCCTTTCCCAGTTCAAGAGCCGCATCCAGCGACCGTGCCGCAAATCTCAGATGATCCGAGGGGTTGTCATGCTCCATGATGTAATGCTGCGCCGCACCGTCCCGCAGTGCTGCGTAGTATCCTGGCCAATCCATCACGCCCTGCCCGACATCGGCCCAGCCATCCTCGTCCATGCAGGCTCCATCCGCCGCGATGTCCTTGACATGCACCGCCCGGATGCGGTCGCCATAGTTCGAGATGTATTGCAGCGGATCGCGCCCGCCGCGCACCACCCAGGCCACATCAAGCTCGATCAGCAGATCGTCCGACGCCTGCAGGATCAGATCCAGCGGCGCCTCGGGGATGCCCAGATCGACCAGCTCGAAATCGTGATTGTGCCAGCCATATCCCAGCCCGGCATCCTGCAGGGGCTTTCCCAGCTCGGCCAGTTCCGTGCCAAATGCTGCCCAGCCCTGCGCCTCCTTCGGCCGGTCTTCGGCAGCAAGATAGGGCACGAACACGTTGCTGATGCCAATCCGACGGCAAAGGTCAATCACCTCACCCGGCCGGCCCCGCAATACGTCCAGCCCGAAATGCGCGGTTGGCATGCGCAGCCCGGATGCGTCCAACCCGGCCAGCAACTGCTGAAACAGCGCGTTGTCCTGAAACAGCGCGCTATAACCTTCAACCTCGGCGTAACCGATCTCGGCCAGCATACGCAGCGTGTCAGTAAGCGGGGGGAAATTGCGGGAACTATAAAGCTGAAACCCAATCGCGGTCATGGCCTGTCCTTGTTGTTGGAATGATATGTGGCGCTGCGCAGATCGCGCAGGGTAAACCGGCAATCGGCTCCGGGCTGCGCCGGTGTGAACGTCAGGCGCACAGGTTGGCCGGGCAGCACCAGCACCGCATTGTCACTTAGCCGACCCGGTTGATCCGGCTCGACACTGGCATAGAAAGCGGGCTGATCCGCCGTCAGAGTCATCGCGATGTGATCGCCAAGATCCTCGGTCTGCAGCCGCAGCCCGCTCTCCGGCAGATCATAGGCCTTGTAGGGCAACGGCGCGTGATGACCGGTGCGGACCGTTCCGTCCGGCATGGTCATGCGGTAGAGCAATATTTCATCCGGCTTGAGCGCATCCTGCCGGATCATCAGAAAGGTTGCGGCGGCATCGGTCGTGACGATCCCTTGGGCTGAACCCAGCCCGCGTTCGCTGCCATCAAGGTTCAGCGCGCTGGCGCTGAGCGGGATACTGACCGGCGCGCGCGTGTCGTTGACCGCAACCAGCGCAAGCCCCCCTGCCCCGGGCACCGCAGTCACCGCGACGGGATCGTAAAACCGCCGCGCCATGTGATGCAGCAACTTCCATCCGCCGCCATAATCCAGCGACGACCAGCTCGCCACCGGCCAGGTATCGTTCAACTGCCAGTACAGCGTTCCCATGCAGCGCGGCTTTTGCGCCCGCCAGTGCGAAACGGCGGTTTTGATCGCCAGCCCCTGCTGCACCTGGCTGAGATAGACGAAATTCTCGAACCCTTCAGGAAAGCGGAAATACCGAAACATCGTCTCGGCAATCCGCGCATTGCCGCCTGCGTTCTTCTGATGGCTTTCCAGCACCGGGGCGGCGATGTTGAAATCCTGCAGCTCGGCAAAGCTGTTGATCACATCCATCGACGGGTAAGA
Source organism: Ruegeria sp. CK2 (assembly GCF_056536585.1). Lineage (NCBI taxonomy): Bacteria > Pseudomonadati > Pseudomonadota > Alphaproteobacteria > Rhodobacterales > Roseobacteraceae > Ruegeria > Ruegeria sp. CK2. The sequence continues at coordinate 22,775 of NZ_JBQFPW010000026.1, read as the reverse complement.
CTGAAACCCGAATTCACTGCAGAACCGGGGAGCCACATCGCGGTAATGGTCGAAATCCCGACCCTCGTGCCAAACCGACCAGAAATGCATGTCCCCTGCCCCGTCCTCGTGCCAGCCATCACCGAAGTTCAGCGGGCCCAGCGAGGGCGAAGACGGCCACCAGTTCACATCCCTGCCCAGCGTGTTCTGGATGGCGCGCTCGATGGCTCGGTTCAGCCGGTCATACCCCACCAGATACCTATCTCGGTCTTTCACACTGACGTCATACCACCCCAACGCGCCCACCAGCTCGTTGTCGCCGCACCACAGCGCGATGCAGGGATGTATGGACAGCCGGGCGGCCTGTTCGCTCAGTTCGGCCTCTACATTGTCCAGAAATTCTGGGTGCGACGGGTAGAGGTTGCACGCGAACATGGCGTCCTGCCAGATCAGCAGCCCCAGCTCGTCGCAGGCTTCATAAAAACTGTCCCGCTCATAGCGCCCGCCACCCCAAACCCGCAGCATGTTCATATTGGCATCGACCGCCGATTGCAGCAGATCGCGGGTTTTCTCTGGCGTGATCCGCCCCGGCAGTGCATCGGCGGGGATCCAGTTGGCCCCCCGACAGAAAATATCCACGCCATTTACGCGCAACTTGAAACTGGTGCCGATTTCATCCGGTTCGGTGATCAGTTGAATATCGCGCAGCCCGATCCGCCGGGTTTCCGAGGCGACACCGCTGCTCAGTGTCAGCTCGTGAAGGGTTTGTGGCCCCAGACCGGCTGGCCACCACAGCTCCGGTTGATCGATGACAAACGCGGCCTCAATCCGGCCGTCGCTGTCGGCGGACAAACTCTGGCTTTGACCGCAGAAACGCAGCTCAGCGCGTGCCGCCCCATCCAGCCGCGCCTGCACAATCAGTGTCGCCCTGCCCCCGGCATGGCGCTGCAGCACGGTCAGGCCCGAGAACCGGGGCTGCGACTTCGGCAGCAGCTGTATCTGCCCGTATACCCCGAACGGGGCCAGCGCGATGTTCCAATCCCAGCCGAAATCGCATTGCACCTTGCGCAGCATGTTGCCGTTCGGGATCGGGCAATTGCGCGGATGGCTTGGCACCGGATAAGGCAGCGCCACCTGCCGTGCCGCCCCCTCGGCGATGCTTGACCGAAGGGTGATGCGCAGGGTGTTTTCACCCACCCGCGCCGCGCCGGACAGATCCACCTGATAACGGCGAAAAACATTGTCGGTGGTCAGAACCACGCTGCCGTTCAGCGCAATTTCCGCCACCGTATCCACCTCGGTCAGCTGCAGCAGATAGCTCGTACCATCCAGATGAAAGCTGCGCTCGAAGATCCAGTCCCGCTCGGCGATGCGGCGCAGATCATATTCGTTGCGTCCCTCATAGGGGTCGGGGATCAGCCCGGCCTGATGCAGCGCGGTGATCCCGTCACCGGGCAGCCTCATAGCCAGATCATACTCCCCGCTCGCGTCCTGCATCCGCCACTGACCCGACAAATCAAGCGCCGGCAATGCCCCAATATCCTTCACAACCGCAACTCCGTCTCCGCGTCAAAGAACGAGGCTTTGGCAAGGTCGATACCGATGGTGAGCTGATCGCCGGGGCTGACACCGCTTTGCCCGTCAAGGCGCACGCGGAACGGCTCAGCGGCGAACCGGGTCCAGGCCAGCGTGTCCGACCCCATCGGCTCGACCACCTCAACCAGAACCGTGGTTTGAAACGGCAGCTCTTCAGCCGCTGCACCCGTTACGACATGTTCAGGCCGCACACCCAACGTCGCCGGACCGCCGGGCTGCTTGGCAAAAGGATAGCTTTCCAGCACCAGCGCTTGATCCGCGACCTCAAATCGCCCCTCGGTCAGCAGGCCCTCGACAAAATTCATCGATGGCGAGCCAACGAAATCGGCCACATAGCGGTTGCCGGGCCGGTTGTAGATTTCGGATGGCGAGGCCAGCTGTTGAATTTGCCCGCCCTTCATCACCGCGATCCGGTCAGCCAGCGTCAGCGCCTCGACCTGGTCATGTGTCACGTAGATGATGGTGTTCTTGAGCTGCTGGTGTAGGCGCTTGATTTCCACCCGCAGATCGGCGCGCAGCTTGGCATCGAGATTGGACAGCGGCTCGTCAAACAGGAACACATCCGCATCGCGCACCAAAGCCCGGCCTATGGCCACCCGCTGACGCTGACCACCCGACAGCGCCGCGGGTTTGCGCTTCAGCAACGGTTCGATCTGCAAAATCTCAGCCGCGCGTGCGACCCGTTTTGCAATCTCGTCCCGCGCCATCCGCGCGTTTTTAAGGCCAAAAGACAGGTTCCCTTCAACCGTCATCTGCGGATAGAGCGCATAGGACTGGAACACCATCCCGATGCCCCGATCTGACGGCTCTTCCCATGTCACGTTGCGGTCATGAATGAAAATCTGGCCATCCGTAACCTCGAGCAACCCGGCGATACAGTTCAGCAGAGTGGATTTTCCGCACCCAGACGATCCCAGCAGCACCAGAAACTCACCATCTGCAATGTTCAGGTTCAGACCCTTCAGCACCTCGACCGCCCCAAAGCTCAGATCCAGATCGCGTATTTCGACAGAATGCATGATTATCCTTTCACCGCACCGGCGGCGATGCCGCGCACGAACAGCTTGCCCGAGACAAAATAGATGACGAGAGGCACCAGCCCAGTCAGCAGCGTCGCGGCCATGTTGACGTTGTATTCCTTGACCCCCTGCACCGAGTTGACGATGTTGTTCAGCTGCACCGTCATCGGGTAGGTCTCCGGCTTGGTATAGATCACGCCGAACAGGAAATCGTTCCAGATGCCCGTAACCTGCAGGATGATCGCCACCACAAAGATCGGCAGCGACATCGGCAGCATGATGCGGAAATAGATGCTCCAGAACCCGGCACCGTCGACGCGGGCGGCCTTGTGCAAATCCTCGGGGATTGAGGTGAAATAGTTGCGGAACAACAGCGTCAGGATCGGCATGCCAAAGATCGTATGCACCAGCACCAGACCGCCCAGATCGCCCATCAGACCGATCTCACGCAGGATGATCACCAGCGGATAGAGCATGGTTTGATAAGGAATGAACGCACCCACGATCAGGATGGTAAAGAACACCTCCGAGCCTTTGAATTTCCAGCGCGCTAGCGCATAGCCGTTGATCGAGGCAATGGCGATCGACAACACCACCGAGGGGATCAGGATCTTGACCGAGTTGCCGAACCCCCGGCTCAACCCATCGCAGTTGATGCCGGTACAGGCCTGCGCCCAGGCCTTGACCCAGGGCTGAAAGGTGATTTCAAGCGGCGGTGAAAAGATGTTCCCGGACCGGATTTCGGGCATGCCTTTCAACGATGTCACCACCATTACGTAAAGCGGCAGCAAGTAGTAGAACGACACCACAATCAGCGTGCCATAGAGAAAGATGTTCGCCCGGCTCAGGCTGCGTTTTGGCTTTGGGCCGCGCGGCCCTTCAGCATAGCCGGCAGAGGTCAGTTCAGCCACGTTTGCGCCCTCCGAATTCCAGATAGGCCCAGGGGATCAGAATGATCACCACCGAGATCAGCATCATGGTCGACGCGGCAAACCCCTGCCCCAGATTCTGCGCCCGGAACATGTACTGGATCACGTATTTCGCAGGCACTTCCGAGGCGATGCCGGGCCCGCCATTGGTCAGCGCCACCACCAGATCGTAAAGCTTGATGATGCCGCTGGTGATCAGCACCAGCGCGGTTACGAAAACCGGCCGCATCATCGGGATAATGACCACCACATAGGTCTTGATCGTCCCGATCCCGTCGACGCGGACGGCCTTCCAGATATCTTCGTCAATCCCGCGCAGACCAGCCAGCATGATCACCATGATCAGCCCTGTCCCCTGCCACAGGCCCGCGATCAGAATACCGTACATCACGATGTCCGGGTCGTTCAGCGGGTTGAAGGTAAAGCTCTCCCACCCCATGCCGCGCACCACGTGCTGAATGCCCAGATCGGGGTTCAGGATCCATTGCCAGGCCAACCCGGTCACAATGAAGCTGAGTGCAAACGGATAGAGGAATATGGTGCGGAACACATTCTCACCCCGGATCTTGCGATCCAGCAGCGCCGCCAGCGTGAACCCGATGACCAGCGTAAAGATCAGCGACAGCACACCATAGAGCGCCAGATTCCCGATCGATTCCAGCCAGCGCGGCGTGGTCCACAGCCGTTCGTATTGATCGAACCCGACAAAATTCAGCTTGGGCAACAGTTTGGACGAGGTGAACGAATGCACAACCGTCCAGGCCGTGCCGCCCACAAACACCACCAGCGCGGTCAGGATCATCGGGATCGACGCGATCTTGGCGGACAGGTTGCGGAACAGCGACACGGGTCGCCGGGCGCGCCCGCGTTCTGGCGGGTCGAGAGAAGTTGGGTTTTCCATATCGGTCTTTCTTCGCAGCTCTGGCCTGCCCGGGGCCGAGTCTTCCCGGACAGACCAGTGCGCGGTGGTGCCTTACTCGGCGGACCGGATGATGTCGGCGTAACGCGATTGCGCGTCCGCAGCCGACATGTCAGTGGACCAGAACTCAGCCATCAGGTCTTCTATCTGAGTCTGGGTATCCGGCGTCAGGTTCATCTCGCCTGAGGGGAGAACGCCACCAGCCTTCAAAATGTCCAGTCCCTTTTGCATGCAGTCGTTCGCGGCGGACAGATCAATATCTCCGCGCACCGGCAACGAGCCTTTCTTGAGGTTAAAGGCAACCTGAACATCCGGGGCAATCAGGGTCGACGCCAGGGCCATCTGCGCCTTTTGAATTTCCGGATCATCAACGACCGGGAAATAGAATGCATCGCCACCAGTATCGAGAATCTCATTTACGCCCAGGCCCGGCAGACAAGTGTAATCCTGTCCGGCGACCTTCTCGGCAATCTGGAACTCGCCCTGCGCCCAGTCCCCCATGATCTGCGCGCCTGCCTTACCAGTGATCACCATGTTGGTGGCCTGGTTCCAGTCCTGAAAGTTCGAGTCCGCAGCCAGATCGCGCGCGTCCACGATGGCTTCGAACACTTTGGTGTATTCCGGCCCCATCGCCGCATCGGCGTTGCGATTGACCACAACCTCGCGCCAGGCATCCACACCGGCAATCGCCACGGCCAACACGCCAAAGGCCCCGTTCTGCTGCCAGCTTTGCTGACCCATGGCCAGCGGTACGATACCCGCTGCCTGCAGTTTGGGCGCGGCGGCCACGAATTCGTTCCAGTCGGCGGGAACCGGCACACCGGCTTTATCAAACGCCTCATGGCTCAGCCAGATCCACTGCCATGAGTGAATGTTCACAGGCACGCAATAGATGCGGCCTTCAAAGGTACAGGCCTCGAGCAGAGACGAAGGATTCACGATGTCCTTCCAGCCTTCCTGCTCGGCCAGCTCGGTCAGATCGGTCAGCAGCCCCGCTTCGATCAGCTCTTCCGCCTGACGTCCGTGATTCAACTGTGTCGCCCCCATGGGATCGCCACCAATGATTCGACTGATGATAATGGGGCGCGCCGTACCGCCCGATCCGGCAATGGCACCATCAACCCATGAATGTTCCGTATTGTCGTTAAATGCCTTGGCAAATTCCGACACCGCCGCAGCCTCGCCGCCCGATGTCCACCAATGGGTGACTTCCAGATCAGCCGCATGGACCGCGCCCGCCCCGACCAGCACAGTCCCGGCCAGCAAACTCGTCAGTCGTTTCATCGATTCCTCCCAATCTAAAACGTTATAGGCATCTACTATAACGATTTAGTAATTTCTTGCAACGGATTTACACCCGCCCTCTCAACGACTAGGGTCAGCACCAAATATTCTACCGGATTTCACCGCAGGCGACGGGCGTCATGCAGCGAATTTCGCAAAGTAAACCAGGAACCGAATGTCTCGATCCGAAAAAAACCGACCAACGCTGCGCACCATCTCCGAACTTTCGGGGCTAGCGGTGCCGACCGTATCGCGGGCGCTGAACGATGCCCCGGATATCGGTGCCGCGACCAAGAAGAAGGTGCGCGAGATTGCGGCGCAGATCGGCTATATCCCGAACCGCGCGGGGCTACGGCTGCGGACCGGAAAGACCAATGTGATCTCGCTGGTCCTGTGTTCGGATCACGAAGTAACGGATCACACCGGTCAGCTTGTCGCCTCGATCGCGCAAGCCCTGCGCGACACCCGCTATCACCTGATCATCACGCCCTATTTCCCCGGCGAGGATCCCATGCAACCGGTCCGCTATATCCTCGAAACTGGATCGGCCGACGCGCTGATCCTCAACCGGATCGAGGTCGAGGACCCGCGCATCGCCCATCTGCTGGACCGGAAATTTCCGTTTGCCACCTATGGCCGATCGAAATGGCGCGATCAGCACCCGTATTTCGATTTCGACAACACTTCGTTCGGGCAGCTTGCGGTGCAGGAGCTGGTACGTTCAGGTCGCCGCAAAATCGCCATGCTCACGCCGCCGTTGGAACAGAACTACTCACAGGACATGCTGCGCGGCGCGCGCGAGGCCTGCGCACAAACCGAAGCGCAGTTCGAGGCGATTCCCGGGATCACCAGCGACGAAAGCGGTGAAGAGATGAAACAGACCCTCATCGCCTTTTTTAAGACCCGCCCGGATATTGACGGCATCATCACCCCCTCCTCGACCGCCGCGATTTTCGCCAGCGTGGGGGCCGAAAGAGCCGGTCGTATCCTAGGTAAGGACCTCGATATCTTCGCTAAAGAAGCGGTTCCTTTTCTCAAGCACTTCAGACAGGCAATTAAAGTTGTCCGCGAGGATGTGCAGAACGCGGGAACCTTTCTGGCCAGCGCAGCGATTCAGGCCATCGAGGAACCAGACCGGCAACCCAGTCAAAGCCTCATCTCGGCGCGACTGGTCTGACACCGATACAGTTCAAGCAGGGTCTGCCGATATTTTGTGGGTCTGGGCGGAGTCGCAAACTCTGTAGCCTGTCTGTCGATCTGATCGATGGTCCAGTAGGGGATATGGTCGTGCATACAGTAGGGAGTTCGTGATGGAGCCAGTCTACAGAGGCTTCGTGAAACCTACCCCATAGTCGCCGCTGCGTTTGGAGCGCAGTGCTTTGACTTAAATCAGGTTGTTGGCCCTGGCAGTATTGATGGCATGCATTTCGATCCTAACTCTCTTGAGCCCGTTGCCGTTGCGCTCGCTGAAGTTGTCCGTGACGTCGTCCCTGTATCGTAAACGTAGGCCTCTTGCCATTCCATGATCAAGCCTCGAAAAAGCTGAGTTTCCGGTACTGGCACCGGCTTTCTTGTTTAAGTGTCCATATTGGGCTCTTAGCGGGCTTTCGGCGCTGCAGCACCCGACTTTCAATACTCAATGACCGCAGCGCGGACGAAGCTGCCTTTTTGGGGGACATTCCAGATGGCCGCTTTTGCTGCGCACAGACGGGCCGCATTTCAACGCGGCCCGCGTCCACAATCATTGCTGCGTGTGTTGATGCCACATGTCGGTGACGATTTCCCAACCGTCATCCTCTGGCTGCAAGACAAAGAGATATGTGCCCGTCGCATCCATGCCCTGACTCTCGACTACTGCCTCTACAAAGCCAATCATGACGGCCAACGTCGCGTCATCGGACACGAACAGGTGGTCGATCGTGTGGGTCACGTCACCTTCATTCGCAGCTACAAACTCAAAGAGCTGACGCGGTCCTTCCATCCCTTGGGTCACGGGCGTGCCCTGCGCAATCCAAAGGGTGTCATTGGCGTAGAGTGACAACAACCCTTCGGCGTCGTGATCTGCAGCGGCCTCATTGAAGCGATCGTTTACAGCTTCGAGGCTTGCCCGGGCGCTGTCATCAGCCAGCGCGTTCGACGCGGTCATGGCAAAGATCGCCAGAGCCAATAGGGGTTTCATGCATGCTTTCCTTTTTTCTGGGTATGGGGCGCGTGACTCTTGGCAGAGTGGCGTCAGGGTGTTCGCATTCAGTCTTCCTCGTTGCGGGTCATGATGACTTCACGGATGATCTGCCAGCGGCCCTCCTCGAAGACGAAGTCGATGCTCAGAGTCACGAGTTGCTTGCGGTTTGTGACATTGTTCTTTCGGCTGATGAGGATATGGCCGCGCGTGTCGTCGGCCTCGACGAGATGATAGTCTGCCCACGGATTGGGATCGCCCATTTGCGCCATGGCGCCCTTCACATGTTCCATGAAGCTGGGCTTGTCGTTCTGCATCAGGACGCCACTATCGGCCAAAAGATACGTCCGCATGTCAGCGTGGTAGATGCGGTCCAGCACATCAAAGGCGTGGCCGGAGACGCCGGTGATCAGGCTGTCCAGGGTCGCTCTCACAGCTGCCGCATTGGGATGGTCGGGTGTCATGCTCATGGGGCGTGTCCTTTCAGGAGAGAGTTTCAAGCGTATGTTCCATTTGCTGGGAGCGACGCGGTCATGCCGCGCATGAATTTCAGTCCGCCGACAACAGAGGGCAGCTGCGGCCGCAAGAAAGGAACATTGGCGGTGTCGACCATGCGCAACTCACCGATCTCGTTCACGACAAACAGACCAGGTTCTGCAAAGGGCCCTTCCACATCAATGCCGTGGCGGGTGCCGGAAATGTAAAGGCCAAGCGCTTGCATCTGATTAACCGTCAAACCGTAACCAACCGAGTAGTTTGGGGACACTTTGGCGATCTGACTTTTGGCCCTTTCCCGACTGTCTGCTGAGACGGCGACCACTTCGATTCCGATCTCTTTCAGCGGTGCGACAATCTCGTTCACTTCCCGCAGATAGCGCGTGCAGACCGGACAGTGTTTCCCACGGTAGACCACGATCATCTGCCAATCGTAGCCCTTTGACGTTTCGCCTAGACGAAGCGTTCCACCTCCCAGCAGTTGGACATTGATGACTGGGAAAGTAATGCCAGGCTCAGGCTTTCCGACGAGCATCGATGGTCTCCTTGACTTATCTAACGAACGATACATAAATAAGCCGCAAGGGCAGTCAAGGACTTTTATTGTGAACGATACAAAAAAATTAGGCAGGCCGAGAACTTTCGATGAGGATGAGGCGCTGATGGCCGCGATGAATGCCTTTTGGACAAAGGGATATGCGGCAACGTCGATGAAGGACCTTACCGCTGCGATGGGGATCAGCGGGCCAAGTATTTATTCGGCATTCGGAGACAAGCGCGAACTCTACCTCAAGACCATCGATCGTTATGCCGATGTCGATGGATGCGCTCCAATCGTTGCCTTTGAGGGCGCCAAGACGATCGAAGAGGCCGTGCGCGGGTTTCTCACTTCTGTCGTTTCTCATTCGACGCAACAGGAAGGGGCTCCGCGCGGCTGCTTTCTGGCATCCTGTGTTGCTACAACCGTCAGGGAAATCGAAGGCGTTGCAGAACGAATGGAGAAAGCCATTCGCGATACTGACGCACGACTTGCGACACGCTTTGAGCAAGAAAAGAAATACGGCAACCTTCCGCCCGATTTTCCCTCCCAGGATCGAGCGCGGTTACTTCACGACATGCGTCAGGGCTACGTTCACAGAAGCCGTGCGGGATGGTCCGCAGATGTACTATTAGAAGACCTTGATGACAGGATCCGCATGGTTTTGATGGATTGAATTTGACGCTCGGCAATAAGTTTTCGACAGTCGTACTCGCGAAGTGTCATCCGCGTAAAGTTGACATTTGAGCAACGCGCAGCATCAGTAGGTCTGGGCTCTCTGCGGACCTCAGAGGCAGCGCGGCATCTTTAGCAGCGAACCGTCTCGCCTTTCAGTACTCGGCCGATAGTGTTGAAAAATCCCGCCGTTGAAAGCCGGTCAAAAGTTTTAGCCAGGGGGGTCGGCCAGAGCACGGCATTGCCGTCGTGTCGCGCGCTCATGGCCTTCTCCGTCCAAACTGGGGTGACTTTTCAGGCGCGATGGAATTTGGCGAGAAAATGCATGATCGGAATTTTCGAGTTTTTCAACACTATCGGCCCATAAGAGACATCCACTGGCCACCCGATTTTCTGCGGACGCAGCCCGCTTTGCAGCCATTCGCCGCAAGCGCAAAATGCAACGCCAGTCGAACTAGCAGCTCGCGGACAACGTGACCATCAGCTAAACGCCTGCCAATATCCAAAGCGACCCTTCGCTGTATGTAGGACAAAAAGCAAGCAGCGGACCAAGCGAACTCTATCGGTGGCTGTGCTCAATATCCGGTTTTGATCAGGCTTAGAACAATGCAAGCAACGATCTTACGATTGGTGAATTACTGCCGTTTTCGTTTGATCGAAATTATGCAACCGGAATGCTTCGGGTGCCGCGCTGGTACATCACGAGCCATCGCATCCACGTTCCCAAGATGCCGCAAAGCTCCACTGTTCAGCAGCACGCCGCGCCCGGCATCGTACCGACGTTGACCAAATCCGCTGGCTACGCACTCCCACTCTTCGTTAACCGCATTGCGAAATCTTGGAAGCTCATGAGCGTCGTGCCTTCCGGGTTTGGCCGCGACATGATCGTGTTTCTTGGACTTGGTTTGGTGGGTTACATGGTGGGTCACCTGTGTGGCACCAGGCTGCTGGACAGTACCTTTGGTCGGTCTCGGCTTGGGGCGCATGATGGTCACGACGCCTTGTGGCTTCGGATGTCCTGGGACGGCCACATGAGTTGCCGTAGGTCTTGGTGTCAACTGTGGAACCTGGCCTGGAACCGCGACGGGAACCTGATTGGGAGTCGCGGTCGGGACAAGCAGTGGCGTCGCTGTTGTGCCGCTGGGTTGCGGAACACGGCCGGGCACGGCGACAGGTATCTGGTTTGGTGTCGCGGTCGGGACAAGCGTTGGTACAGCAGTAGGACCTGTTGGCTGAGGTGGGACCTGACCAGGAACAGCGACTGGTATTTGGTTTGGTGTAGCAGTTGGCACAAGCGGAGGCACCGCCGTTGGGCCAGTAGGTTGAGGCGGAACTTGGCCAGGAATCGCTATCGGAACTTGATTGGGGGTTGCCGTCGGAACTTGCGACGGCACTGCTGTGGGCCCTGTAGCCAATGGCGGAACCTGATTGGGTACAGCTATTGGAACTTGGTTTGGAGTCGCATTTGGAGTCAAAGTAGGGGCAAGAGTCGGCGCTACTACCGGCGTGGGAACCTGACCGGGAACAGCTATTGGTGTCGCTATAGGAACCTGACCGGGAATTGCGGTCGGGACCGCGCCTGGCGCAAGGATTGGAACTGTAACAGAGTTGGGCGTTTGCTGCGTTCCCTTAGGCGGTAGCTGATTTGCCACAGGCTGCGTTGGGCCGGTAATTTGATTACCTGTTCCTTGCCCGCCAGCCTGTCCACAACCTTGGCTCGACTGGTGCGGGTTCCCTACACCACGGCACCACCCGTAATGATTTCCGCCGGCAACAACTTGAGTAGCGGCCAATTCTGCAATCAGACAAGTTGCGGCAAGTAAAGTAATGCGGTTCAGTTTCATAACATCCTCACCAACTTGTTGTCAGAGCAAGATACGCGCCTGGGTCGCCAGAGTCGGTCAGAGGACCGTCTCTCAAAGGGACGCCAACGTATCCGGACAGGAATAGGTTTCGCTTAAACTCGACGTCCAGCCCCAACCCGGTCGATGCCAGTGTTGCACTTCCCACTTCGAAACTGGCGGGATCATTATTTGAGATGTAACCGACGTCGAAAAAGGCGAAGGGCGTCAGACGATGAACGCTTTGCGAGCTTGGGAAATAGGAATGTGATAATTCGAAGATTGCTGAGATCCCTGAATCACCATCAACTTCGTCAAAACGGTATCCACGCAAAGCATAGCGATCACCAAGGAAGTACTCTTCGACAGAGGGTAGCCGGTCTGTCGTGTACTGACCCCAGATCTCTGTCCGCCAAGCTGTGTTAGGTGACAAGCCCGGTAGGGGGCTCTCATATCCGATACCGCCCCTCAAATGCCAGAATGAAGAGTCCCCGTCGTCAAAGCTTGCGTCTGTTGTGTCGTTGTCATTGTCACCAAAGGACAGAGTTAACCCAGCTTCGAGAGCTTGCCCTTTCGAGTAATTTTGTCCGTAAAGGTAAGTGAGGCCGACGACACTGGCGTCGCTGGACAATGGAACGCCGCCACTGACCGAGTCAGCTTCGGAAAGGCGATAGTCCAGCAGCAAGTATCCGTAGCGGGCCACATCGCGGATAACGGGGTAACCCAATGCGAAGGTGAAGTTTTCGCCGTCGATATCTGTTCTAGCAAAATCGCCCGAGATATCACGCTTGGCGTTTACATTCCCGTAAAAGATCTCACCGTACAAACCATCACTGTTAAGCGGCACACGATAGGTGAGAGCCCCCCATAAAGAGTGTTCATCGTCTTTGTCCCAATCGTAATTGCCGGACCCCTCAAAACGCAGTAAATCGCCGACAGCCAGCGTCGAGTAGAATTCTTGCACGACATAGAAACTCAGCGCTTCTCCAAGCTCCCGAGGAGGGTTGTCGAGCGTCGCACTACCGGCTTGCTTGCGCTGCGGCTCTCCAAGCACTCTGAGTCGCGCTCCAGACTGATCCGGGTAGTCAAGTTCGGTTGACAATTCCAGGTCAGGAATGTCCTCGGCCAGCATGACTGCGCGTTCAAAGCGCTCAAGCGTCATTGGGTATGTATTGGTGAGAGGTCGGAATATCTTTTCCAAAGCCAAGAATGTACGTGTATCCACCCCTTCAATGTCGATGGTTTGTATACGTCCTTCATCGACGATAATGCTGTTTCCATCGCGACCGGGCCAAGCTTCCGCAAGGAAGTATCCGTCTTCACGGTAGATCTGGGTGATCGCTGACGCAACTTCAGCGGCCGTGATGCGTCCAGATCGGTTATGTGCCAATTGACCGGCAAAGATCAGAAGCTCATCAGCATCGTACATCGTTACGCCACTAACAGTGTGTTTTGATGTGATGTCCCAGGTTTGGGCAATGCTGTTTTTTGGTACAGAAATAATGGCTACAAAGGTGCAAAAAACCACAAAGACAAATGAATTGAATAGGCGCATATCCGACAACCCTAAGGTGACTGTGCAATCTAGCATCCACCTTACGACAAAGTTAGAACGTGTGAACTTAAAGGTATTCAGATTCAATTATGCGTGGTGCTTTCGAAACACACAGTGCTTTGGGCTAGATGCTGACCTCGGTGCCGTCGCAGCAAAGCCCCCTGCCCCGCTAATAACTGACACGGGGACGGCCCATTCCTGCCGTTGGCCATTGGGTCAAGATACTGCGGCGCGGCCCGTAAGAGGAGACATTCGCTGCAATCTCGAATTGTCGTGAAACGCCAACTGACAGATGCGGGCAAAGCGAGCCATCGCTGCGCACGCACCAATGACTGCTTTCGCGCTGCAGCGTAGCCAAACAATGAGCTACAAATAGCGAAGGAACTGCGCTGTGATCGCCAACAGTACCTAATGACGTGATTTTCTTACATGCCAATCCTGACTTCGCAAGTTAAGCCACCTAGTTTTTCGGACGTTCCGAGTTCTAGATTCCCGCCGTAGGCGTTCAATAAATCAACGGAAATAGACAGTCCCAATCCTGTTCCCTGAACAGAGGTATCGAGCCGATTGCCGGAACGAAGGATCTCAAGCCTTTGGTCTTCTGGGACTCCGGGCCCGTCATCTTCAACGCAAATTTCGATACCCCTATCTGTGCGCTTTGCTGTGATTTGGAATGTTGTTCGGCTCCACTTGAGCGCATTGTCGAGGAGATTTCCGATCACTTCCTCAATGTCCTGAGGGTCCATTCTGACACGAAGACCAGTCTCACAATCTGAAATAAGCGTTTTTCCCTCGCGTTCCGCCATGACCGAAAAGAGTCGGGACAATCGTTCGACCGAATTCGACAGATCTGTCTTGGAATGCGTAAGCTCTCCGGTGTTCGACGCGCGCATTCGCGCCAGAGAACGGCCAAGCTGGGCGTCAATTCGGGTGAGGGCGTCTTCCGCAGGCTCTGTATGTGCTCCGGTGTCTGAGAGGTCCGCCAGTTCGTTTCTTAAGATCGCCGTCGGTGTTTTGAGGGCATGTGCCAGATCTGCCGCCTGCCTTCGCGAACCGGTGACAATCTCGCGATTTCGATGCAGCAGTTTGTTGAGATCTTCCACAAGAGGGGAAACCTCATCCGGATAGTCTTCGGGAACCAGATCATCGCCCTGATCCCAGCGATGAGCTACATCGGCGCGCAACTTCCTGAGGGGGCCGGCTATGGCAGACATCAACAAAAGTGAACTGGCGACCCCGATCAAGCCGACCAAGCCGAAAACCGGAAGCAAGTTCCTTTGTGCAGCGCTGCGTTCATTGATCAGCTCACTTCTACCTTCGGCGACAGTTACGCCCCACTCCGTTCCGTCTTCGAACGTGATCTTTTGATAGACGCTGCGAATGGCCTCACGATCTGGACCTATGGTATTCCAAATGGTTGTTTCGCCACTTGCAAGCGGAGGCTCGGCGATCTTTTCATCGAAAAGCGAGGCAGATGTATAGATGGCCCCTGTGGTGTCCGTTACTTGCCAATACCGTCCCGAGTAGGGCGTGCTATAGGCCGGATCGAACACCAATTGCCTTAAGGTTTCAGGGTCATCCGTGGTTGTGCTGAGGCCAACGACGAGCTGCGTGTGCCGGTCTTGCAGCGCCCCGTCGAACTGTTCCAAGACACGTGTATTGATGTAAGAAAAAACAACCAATGTACCAACGCCTACGGACAAGGCACCCGAGGCGATACCTCCGAGTAAGGCCCGTTGGCGCAACGATAGCATTAGGCCGGATCAATCATATAGCCGCGCCCCCTGACGGTGGTGATCAAATCGGAGCCCAGTTTTTTGCGCAGGCGGGTAACAAATACAGCAATCGTGTTGGAATCTCTGTCGCCGTCATATTCGTAGATGTGTTCTGACAACTCAGTGCGTGACACCATACGACCAATGTTGTGCGCCAGATAAGTAAGAACTGCGATCTCCTGTGCAGTCAGATCGACAGGAATGCCACCAACACTCACCCGCCCGTTTCGTGTATCCAGTGAGACATCCCCCATTTCTATCACGGGGTTCAACTGGCCGCTCTGGCGTCGCAAGATTGCTCGAACGCGCGCAGCCAACTCAGGCATGTGAAACGGCTTGGTCATATAGTCATCCGCGCCGGCATCTAACCCGTCGACACGTTCACTCCAGCCATCTCTGGCAGTCAGGATCAAGACTGGGGTCTTAACACCTGCGCTGCGCCATTCACGCAGGACCGAGATACCGTCTCGCTCAGGCAGGCCAATGTCGAGGATGATCATGTCGTAAGGTTCAGTCGATCCCAGATGCAGAGCATCCGTACCATTGTTGGCCACGTCTACCACGCGGCCTTCCGCGCCCAACAGCTTCTTAACTTGCTCACAAAGCTGGGGTTCGTCTTCGGCAAGGAGTATTCGCATATCCAGAAACTACAGCTAAAGCGCGGTCAGCTTCACTCTATTTTTTTCCGCCGCCGTTGCCGCCACCGTTTCCGCCGCCATTGCTACTGCCACCTGCATTGCTACGACCTGCACTGTTTCCACGGGTGGCAGAGGCACTCTGACCGTTATTGCTCTTGGATTTAGTTGAATTGCGGGCGGCCTCGGAAATCGCGCGCCCGACACTTGAACCGTTCGAGACGACTGTACCGGTTTGAGCATTCACGATCACGCTGACGATCTTTCCGCCCGGCTTTTTGACCAGAATACGATAGTAAATCTTGTCCGCTTTGAATGCACGTGCGTCGACTGGGGTCCCACCCAAAGCTTTTTCCACACCCTTAATGACACGGTTCAACCGGATTGCGGTGCCCGAAAACGTCGCCATGCGCAGTTCAGACTGATTGAGTTCGCGTGCGTCTGCAGCCGCTTGTCCTCCGGACAAGGCAGTCAGCAACGCTGCAACCAGAAAAAACACTTTGGCTGGCATAACACCCTCAAACACTTTCAGTGAAGACTATATGGCCGGACGTGAACCGATGATGAACAAGCAATTAGCCCTGCGTTCAAGCACCCTCAAGTTAAATGAAGCTCAGCGTTGTTGATTCGATCACGGATCAATCGGCCAAAACACGGCGCCCAAGTTCAGTTTATCGATAGCTGTTGCTGTGAGTTTTTAGGAGATTGAGATGAACATCACCAAGTGCGGACTGCTGAAATCCTCCACAATTGCGATTGCCCTTCTGGGTTCGGCGGCCATTATTGCCACTGTCGCTGCTCCTGATTTTGCCTATGCCAAGCAAGGCAATGGCAACGGCGGTGGAAATGGCAACGGCAACGGCGGTGGAAACGGTAACGGCAATGGCGGTGGAAACAGCAATGGGGCCAAAGGAAATGGCGGTGATCACGGCGCGGCTGCCAAAGGCGGTGGCGGAAGCAAGGTCGGGAAATCTGGATCGCAAAAAACAAAGTCTCGCTCTGCGGGGGCTGGTCAGAAGAAAGGCGGGGGTTTCTCACTGAAAGACCTATTCAGCGGGAATAGCAAAGCCAGGAAAACTGGTTCCCCTCGAACGACCGCTGCGACAACTCAGGGGGCGCAAAAACCAACCCACCAGACTGCGATCGTGGAGGAGTCGAAACGCCCCGTTTCCCGCGCCAAGGGTAACCGTATGGCTGCGCTGCTTGGCGCTCATCCATCTGAATTGGGCGCGTTGAATGCAGCCAATGCAAGCCCAACTGCACTGGCCAATGCCTCTCCTAATTCGCGGGTTGGCAGAATTGCCACCTACCGAGACACAGTGTTGGCCGGTGAACCCTTGCGTGAGGATCTGGTGGAACGGCTAGAGGTTTTAGCAGGGCTGGAACAACCAGATCGGACCTTGCAAGAAATCGAGGATGATTTGGAAGCTGCGTTGAGTGAGGTTCAAACCAACCGGGGTACGGTAGATGAGCTGGAGCAGGCTTTGGAAGACGCGGGTGGTACGGATCCAGATATCGAAGCGCAGCTCGAAGAGGCCCAAGCCGCTTTGGGCGCTTCAATCGACGACGCCCGGAGTTTGAGTGACGAGAGACAGGCCGCCATAGACTACAATGAAGCTGTCGAAGAGGCGGAAGAACTGAATGAGCTTGTCGAAGCGCAAGATTTGGCTGAACGTGAGGCCCTGGAAGCAGCTGCCAACAAGCCCGTCACCGACGCAGTTGAAGCGCAGGTCAAATCGCTTCTGGGGCTATGACCTGAAGCTCCTTGGCCAATTTTAGCCTCCACTCTTGGACGTACTGACAGCTGGGACGACCAAGAGCCTTTCGGATGTTGAGCAGGCTGGTCGACGTTTTCTTAGTGTTAGACACTAGCTTTTGGTGATCGTGCTAACCGACAAATAAACCCCGCCCCAGGAAAGGGCGGGATTCATATTACAATTCTGATGTTTAGGACGAATATCGAGAATTGTTCGGGGGGGGGTCAACTGATTTGCCTTCAGACGTTTTGGTGAGCCTCAGATAGCCGCTTGTCTTTTACGATCTTTGTTAGTGCGTTATCGATAGGAGGGAAGCGACCGCTGCTCGAATTGATCATGGTTTGCAGACGCTCGTCGGCAGCTTTGCCGGAGGTCTGCATTGCAGCTGTTGTGCTGCGGTCTTTAGTCACAAAGGCAGGCTTGACCATCTTATTCCCCTCGGTTCCACCAAACGACTTACGTTTCGTTCGATTTGACCTGATCACAGTGCCCCAGCGTGGTTGAACGCACTAAGAATAAACTGTTCATGTTCGGTTAATGTTGTTTGCGAAATAAGAACACATGAATTGTCTGACCGCGCGACACTTCTATTGCCGCTTTCCAATTTGACGGTTTGGAAGGTCGTTAGGTGAGAATGTCGTGCCAAACGAACCAACCATCATAGCAGAAGACGCCAGTAGCAAGCCAGTCTCCGCCTAAGGGTTGGTCAAATCCGAACGGGGATCATAACTAGGATATGAAGCCAAAGGAGGCAAAAAAGATGAAAACGGTTTTGGGAATCGCGGCGGCGCTATTCATCATTCAGACCGCGCCGGTTGCGAGCGCGAGTTTTAATGCGCAGCCTCACAAGCTCAAACAAATTATCGAGTCACACACAACAATGCAGCCTGTTTTCGTGAAATCCAAGGCCGGACATTGCCCACCGGGCTTGGCCAAGAAAGCTGTTCCATGCGTTCCACCTGGCCAGGTCAAACGATACCGGGTTGGGGATTTCATCTACAATGGGTATGTTCGTATCGACGATCCCAACAGATATGGCCTGCGGCGAAACGGCTACTATGTGCGTGCCGGAGACTATGTTTATCAGGTGAACCGGCAGACGCACGAGGTGTTGAACCTGATAGGGGCAGTAGTCGATGTACTCAACTGAGTACCTTCTCTACTCTTCAAATCTGGCGTGGTTAGCCGCCATTTGATCATACTACAAAACTCAAGAGAATGGGCACGTTCCAGACTTCGGATGCAGCGCTGCATCCGGTGATGTGATTATCTGCCAACGTCGGGTTGTCATAATGGGAGGGCATGGCGGATCGGAGGATCAGTCATGGAAACGCTATTGCCAAATTGTTTGAGGCGGCATGACAAATGTTGTCAAGCCGCACTCAGGTCGTCATTTTAGAGATGTACACCTCCCAGAGGCTGAACGTATCGGAATGTGGTGTTGATACAAGTTTGCGGTGAGTTGATATCTGCGGGGACGGAATACTAATTTGATCTGGTCATGCACAGATAGAAACCTCTGTGCTTGGCGATGTGATTTGAAACGCCCAAATATCTTCTTTCGTTTCCGGGTCGGTCTATGCGACACTTCGATTGCGTTGTTTAGGCCTTTGTGGGCACGATCGTCAGTCTTGGGAGCCAGGTTATCGACCGGTTGATGTGGCTGCGGATCGAAATCACGACTTCGTCCATGTGCCGCTTGTCGTTCGGTTGCGCTCGATCCCGCCGGATAAAGTCTGCGAAGTGTTGCCCGAAGAGATTCACCTATAGCCGGATCGCTTCCCAGCTTACAATCACGTCGCGCTCTGCCAACAGATCTTCAACATCTGCCGTGCTCAGTGCAAAGCGGTGGCACGCCCAGACTCCCCAAGCAATGATCTCACGCGGAAAGTGGAACCCTCTCAGCTGGGGCATATTGGTCGGAATGTTCATGACCTGCAGATAGCTCGGACAAGTTAGGCAAGCAACTTGGCAATACCTTATGGCAGTTTCTGCAGAAGAAATGTCTTTAGGCTGACCAATCCCATAGATCCAACGAGGCTCTTCACAATTCCAGAGGAATTATGAATAGAACGTTAACGAAGTGTTTCTCATCCGTTCAATGTTAGTTTTGCATGTTGAGAACTGCTCGCTTTGGCGACAAGGCTGCAAAACCGGAAAGTGGAAGGGCTAAGGAGGTCGGATGTTAGACTTTTTGCTGACTTTCAGTGCTGCTTCGACTTGGATCAGTGTTGGAATTCTTGCGAGCTTCAATTTTGCCTAGGTACAAGGACACTAAAATCGGTGTATGAACCATCAACCCCTGAAACTGCTATATTGAATGCTCTACTACTGCATGACAGCGATTCAGAGTATGGCGCCGCCATGTGGGCGGCATGTGTTCTGATGGCCCTCCACAAAGAGCAGACTTATTTGTTGTCCGAATATGCAAACACATGGGCAAGCAAATTAGAACTCTCTGGCCTCAGAGAGTAGCCACCCAACATTTTCACACAGCTTAAAAGTTTGACAGATAAATTCCTCGTTTCCGAATAAGGGTAAGCCTGTGAAACTTGTAACGTTAGAAGGTAATTTGGTTTTGGACGGATCAACAATAGGTGGGGATGCCACACTGCGGCATATTAAGGGAACCTTGAAATGGTTCTCGGCCAAGAAGGGATACGGTTTTGTAACCTGCAACGTGACGGGCGAGGATGCTTTAATGCATCAAAACGCGCTGCATGATTTTGGCCAGACCTCAATCGCAAATGGGTGCACGCTCGAGGCGTTGGTAAGTGTCAAACAGAGAGGACATCAAATCGTTGAGATCCTGAGCATCCGGTCGGAGGCTTCCTCGACAGCCCCGCACAACAAGCAAATTGAACTCCAACCGATCAAGCCGGCTTCAATACTGCCTGCAAGGGTCAGGTGGTTCTGCGAGGAAAAGTCCTACGGTTTCGTCAATGTCTTTGATGACACCAGAGACTGCTTTTTGCACGCGAACATACTTGATAAAGCTGGACTCGGATCGGTGGCTGTCGGAGAAGCACTTGGCGTCGAAGTGATCGATCGGCCCGGTGGCCGAGTTGTCGTCTCAGTTCGACCCTGGACCTGAGTCAGCTTCCGCTGGATAGTCGTTCAGAAGGATTAGGTATTCGCCTTCAAGTTGCGGATGGCGATAATTCCACCCAGGCAATCATCTATTGGGTATTGCTGTCACTGTACCCTAATTAATCAGATTCTGCAGATTGGGCGCCTTTTTCGCAGTTTTGGTACCCTTAATTGCAATATATCCACAGGGCACCGCGTCAGTGCCCGACACAGCTTCAGCGCCTCCAAATAGCGTTTGCCCGCGTCAGTAGCGCTTGAGGATTTTGCGTCAGGTCCAAGCTCGGAGATGGCCAGGCGAGCTGCCAGCAGAGCACGTCCAGATGGTTTCGATTTGTTCGTTCTATGTATTTCTTGCTCAGACGAGCGCTCTCTTTCTCGCCGTCTCGGAAGTCGCCTATCGAGATCCTTTGACAGCTTGCGCACCTTCTCAATCACCCGTCTGTGCTGAGGAATGACGCGGCGGAGTTCCCAGAATGCCCTATCATTTTCTCGTAGCAAGACGGCTGCGCCCAACAGCGGACGGGTTGTGCAGACATCAATTACTGCCAGCGCTGTAACCCTTTGCCTCTGGTCTCGCGACGTGAGCGTCGCGGTGTAGCCGAAATACCGCGTGCGAGTTTTCGCTTCCAAAGCGGGCGCTACATAACCGTCCCACGATGTCTTCGGTGCATCGTTCCTCGACTATCCTCATGACGAACTCCATAGGCATGAAAGCGGAGCAGCGAACATATTTTCGCCGAATGGGACCACCCGGTCGTGATCATAGAGCACCATGCCCTGGATAAACTTCTTCCCGCACGCTTCAGCGAGCTTCCGCATGCCTGAGAAATCAGCTGCGGAGACCGTAGCGGATGATTTGACCTCGATCCCAACGACTTCTCCCCGCCGATTTTCCAGTACGATATCAACTTCGTTTTTATCTTTGTCCCGGAAGTGCGAGAACGAGCACCTCTGTTCGCTCCATGTAGCGATCTTCCGCAGTTCGCTGAACACGAAGGTTTCCAGGATCGCACCGAAGCTCGTTTTGTCTTTTCGGACCACATCTGGAGATACATCCCGCATTGCTGCGAGAAGGCCCGCATCAAAGAAATGCAGTTTAGGCGACTTGGTCAGACGTTTCAGTCGGTTTGTGTACCAGGGCTGCAGGGTGTGAACCAGAAAGAGGCTTTCGAAGACACTGACATACTTCTGTGTGGTCACATGATTGAGGTCGAGTGCAGCTCCGATGCCAGTGTAGTTGACCAACTGCCCTGAGTGCTCCGCCAAGACTGATAGCAGCTTCGGCATGACGGCCAGTTGCTCGATCTGGGCGACGTCACGAACGTCGCGCTGCACGATCGCATCCAGATAACCGTGATACCAGTCCTGTTTTCGTGTCCATTTCGTTCTGCCAAGTGCTTCCGGATACCCACCCGAAAGGACACTCTCGATCAGTTCGTCACCTATGATCATATAATCGGCGCTTGGCTTCTCCCCGGCAAAAACCCGATCAATGAATCCCGCTTTTCTACTGATGATCTCCGCCTGCGATAAGAGTAGCAACCGGACGACCTTCATTCGGCCGGCAAGGGAATCCGCCACTTTTGGAATGGTCATGAGGTTAGCCGAACCCGTTAGAAGGAACCTCCCCGGAGTCTTATCATCGTCGACCAGGTTTTTGATCGCAAGCAGAAGGTCGGGCGCGCGCTGGATCTCATCGATGACAGCCCGATCCAGGCCACGAACGAAACCAACAGGATCATCAATTGCCGACCGCAAAACGTTTGCGTCGTCCAATGTAAGAAAGGGTGTCTTGTCCGACGCAATGTCGGTTGCAAGAGTCGTTTTGCCGGACTGACGCGGCCCCGAGATAAGAACCACACGGGTATCGGACAGCGCTTACTCTACTCTGGCCTTGGCGAATCTCGGGTACATTTTAGACAAATCCTCTCGACCAATTGAAAGTGTAACGCCGTCTGATCGACACTCAACAGCCGACCAATTGAAAACGTACATCCTCAGACCCGCTGGGTGCGGGCCTCGTCATCCGCTTCTCCAACTGTCAAATCAAGCTCCGGCAAATCGCGCAAGTTTTGCAAATCGAAAGCCGTCAAGAACGTCTCCGTCGTCACGAAGGTAACCATAGCCACAGAGCTACAACTCACCGTTGTCACAAAAGGCAATCACGCAGCGTTCTCAAGAGCTGGCTTCTGCCTGGCCAGTTCTTGAGTGAAACCCCGGATTTCGGGGCGTACAGGTTGGTGGGCATACCGAAGCGCAACTACGTGACGTTCAAAGTCGGCATCCTCAATGGTCAGTGAGGTAAATTCCTTGCTCCTTGGGATTGCCGTCTCGGGTAAAATCACAAACCCCCTCCCCAACCGCACCAGCTCCAGAAGCCAGTCAATCCGGTTGGAACGATATGTGAAATTCATGGTATTTCCACGATCGGCGCAAAAACTAAACAAGGCTTCACGCAAATCACTCTCAACTCTGGCCAGCGCCTCGTTGCCCACCAACACATCCAAGT
>NZ_JBQFPW010000025.1:0-38853 GCF_056536585.1 Ruegeria sp. CK2 | reverse complement strand
AGCTAACGGCAGCAACGTCCTGCATAGCTGCCGGGTCACATCACAGGACCGGACATTCTGGACCCCAAAACCCGCCATTCGTTAAGGATGCAAAGAATGCCCGCGATGAGCCCATTTCAACCGATGCTACATCTTCAACGAATGACCGGTTCTTTGATATTCATCCACCATTTGTTTTCGTTTTCGCGGCTTTCAGGGATTGAGCGGCTCGCAAAAGCATCCTGAACGTAGATCACAGGTTCTTCATAAGAGTGAAGAGGATGAATAACGCTCATCGCAGCGTCCAACAAATGCCTGTCCTTCGTGATTGAAAATGACAGCACTCGGACTTGTCTGCTCGTCGCGGCCTCCATAGGCCCGCTGGCGGTGCCCTCAGCGCCTCGAAAGAACTGCGTTCCGATGGCTGTTTCAAAGGAAACATGATCATAGTCGCCGTATGCCAATCGCAGTTCTTCGCAGAGAGCCAATCGGATACGATCATCATCTTCCGGGCCGAGCTCCACATGGATTATCCAGACCGGTTCCAGTCGACACGCGCTAACTTTGACCTGATCCAGTGATTCAGCTTGCATTGCAGGTCTCCTGCATTTGGGCGAGGAGTTTCACAGTGGAGGCCAAAGCCGTATCATCAATTCCGAGATGCGTGACCCAACGTTGCCGTTTTAGGTTGCCGGAGATACGAATTCCGGCCTCTTCCAGAAATTCTGAAAACTTGCCCTGAACACACGCTTCCACATCACAGAACACCATGTTGGTTTGAGGCGTTTCAACTGTGAGGCCTGGAACGCGTGACAGAGCTGCGGCAAGCTCTGTTGCGCGTACATGATCAGCCTTTAATCGTAAGACATTATTCTGCATTGCATACAGGCCCGCTGCAGCAACGATCCCGGCTTGCCGCATTCCGCCGCCCAGCATCTGCCGATGCCTGCGCGCTGTATCGATCACCTCTGCAGATCCAACAAGGACTGACCCAATTGGTGCGCCAAGCCCTTTGGAGAGGCAAAAACTGAGTGTGTCGCAGTAGCTTGCGATTTTCGAGACCGGGCAGCCTAGCGCGGATGCAGCATTAAAAATGCGTGCGCCGTCCATGTGGATTTTCAGATCACGCTCTGTCGCCAGTTCCGAAACACTGTTCAAATAGTCTAACGGTAGAACCTTGCCGTCGATGGTATTCTCGACCGCAATCAGCCGAACTGGCGCAAACAGGATAGAGGCCGGGAAAAGGGAAGATCCGATGTCTTCCAGTCTCAATGTGCCATCGTCCTGGTTCTGGACAACTTGCGGCTGCACCCCGGCAACCATGGCCGCACCTCCCAACTCGCGCAGATAGGAATGAGAACGGTCGCCCACGATATAGGCCTCACCGCGCTGGCAGTGAGACATGACGGCAATCAGGTTGGATTGTGTGCCGGAGGGCGTGAGGAGAGCCGCCTCTTTTCCAAAGTGATCAGCCGCAAAACGCTCCAGTTCCTGAACCGTCGGATCATCATGGTAGTAATCATCGCCCACCTCGGCTTTGGCCATGGCATCGCGCATTGGCAAGCAGGGTCTGGTGACTGTATCGCTTCTAAAGTCTAGTTCGAGTTTCTGTTCCATGTCGTCAGGGCCTTTGGTGATTTGAGCCCAACCTGCCCGATATCAAATGAAATAGGTGATTGAAATTTGCGAAGTTTTGCAATTGGATTGCATAGGCAAGCAATAAATAAGCAGGCTTCCATGGATCGCATTGACCGCAGGATACTTAGCCAACTTCAAAGAGACGCATCTATAGCGAACAACGACCTAGCCGACCTAGTTGGTTTGGCACCGTCAAGCTGCCTTCGGCGTGTTCGTCAACTCAAGGAAAAGGGTATCATCACAGGTGTGATCGTTCTCACTAATGCCAAGAAAATGGGTCGACCTCTCAAGGCGATTGTCACGGTCAAGCTGGCTGACCACAGTGTTACCGCTCGAAAGCAATGGCTGGCCGACATGAAAACCGAGACGGCGATCTCTCAAATCTATTCGGTCTCAGGCGAAACGGACACGGTCATCATGATGAACTTGACAGATATGGAAGAGTTTCAAGAATTGAGCCTGAGGCTGTTTGCCGGAGATGAAAATGTGCTTCAGTATCAATCTCTGTTTGTTCTGGAACAGCACAAATTCGATTTGGCGCTATAGACGCTAGAGCAGACAAGCATAGGCTCGCAGCGCAACAAAATCAATGCATCCTGACCCTAACAACTTCGGTTCATAAAAGTTTGCGACGCGTCCTGCTAAGCGCCTCCTGAAAATACGTTTTTGGCCATCCGATCAAGACAGCCACCAACACGCCAATCGAAAAAAACATCTCAAGCATTTCTTCCAAAACAAATACACGAACCATCATGGCATGCGACAGATCAGCAGCGTAAATACCGGACACCTCTTCCAACACTTGGGCAACGCATGCTGACAGACCTGCGAGTACGAACACCAGCAGGAAAGGCGCGCGAAGCTTCAGGGCCCGCAGTACATTGGGTATCCCGTGCCGAATAAATCCACCAATGACTAAAAGCCCTAACGCAACCCGCAAAACCGCTATATCAAGCAATGTGTCAAAGGTGCTTAGTACCCAATAGAGAGTGCTGCCCATCGGATAAATATCGGCTTCCAGCTCTCGTTCTGCCAAGAGCAGACAGACTAGTCCGATGTACATCCGGTTGACCCCGGGAAACCGATACAATGCGGCCATCCCTGCCGCAAAAAGTGCAGCGGCGGAAATCGTTTCAATTGGCCCGCCTTCATGACTGACAGCTGAAGCGTGCAGCGGCCAAAGCGTAGCCATTGTGAGTGCTAGCGTTGCCAAACCCAAACCTGCCCAGAACGCAAGCCGAAATCTGCCTAAGCGCAATCGTGTGGTCCGAGAGAGTCTGGCGAAATCCATTTCTTAATCGCAACGTATGCGTTTTGTGCCCGAGGGAGTCTCAATAGATTTCGGCCATAATGAGCTCGAAGACCAATACTGATGTACTATTGTGGTATAGCTAACAACTATCGCAGCTCTACTTACCGTTTCGGCCTATGGTTCATCACAACAAAACGGAATGTTGCGGCATTCTCGTTTAGGCGGAATGGAAATGTATCTGGCGCAAGCCAGAGTCCCAGGCAATATACAAACACCATTTCGCGAAGCATGGGATAGAGCAGAAGGCCATTGCGGCCAGTACCCGCAAACTCGCAGTCAAGCTCTTGAGCATTACGATGGAACCGTCGTTACTTTCAGTTGAGCGTGTCGCACGGAACTTGGTCGGGATAACCTACAGCAAAAAAGGCGGTACCCTCACCACCGGAGCGCACCGAAACGATACCTGGTAATCCTAAATTCGGTCAGGCCGAATTGGTAGAATGAGCCTCTACCAGACCTTCACTTGACTTTGAGGCTTGCTCGTGCAGCAAGTCGCAAACCGCACATTCCAGGCATTCAAAATCAGGTGGGAAATGGCGGAAGTGTGGGACTTTTTAGACCTTCGCTGCACATGAACAAATGGCCGGTTTTATGAACACTTCATCAAGCGGTCATTTTTGGCAAGGCGCGCAGATACAGCAACCATCAGCGACGTGTTTTGGCCGCCAATTTTCAGAAACAACGGCCTTTTCCGATGATCAGCTTAAGGGTAGACCATGGCTATGTCTGATTTATCTATAAAACCTGCAGTTATTGCTGACGTCCTCGCAGAAGAAATCATCAGGGGCGACATTGCTCAGGGTGCTCGACTTGCGCAGGATCGTGTAGCCGCACGATTCAAGTGCAGTCACGTCCCTGCTCGAGAGGCGCTTCAGCGCCTTGTGCAGATGGAACTTGCCACCTTTGTCCCAAAGCGCGGTGTTAGAGCGTTTTCTTTAAGTGCCGAAGATCTCGACGACATCCTAGAGATGAGACTTGCGTTGGAACCACTGGCTTTGGAAAAAGCTGTCGCCAATGTTACGCCAACGGACCTGCAGGAAATGGAGATCTATCGGCTTGCTTGCGATCATGCCAAAGATCCCATTTCTTGGGAGAAAGCCAACCGGCAGTTTCACCTGGAAATTCTAAAGCCCTGTGGGCGGCCACTTCTACTGGGACGTATCGAGCAGCTTCAGCGCCTTTCCGCGCAGAGATTTCATGCAAGATGGCGTGAAACATGGCTCAGCACGTCGGACAACGATCATGTGGCGATCCTTCACGCCATGGAGCGGCGGGAAGCAAATACCGCATCTACCATCTTAAGGCGGCACCTCTCCCGCGGATGAATTCTGGTTTGCTTTCATGAATTATCTATAGTTTACATAGCTTCTGATTCGTAGCTTAAATTTAATAGATAATACTCAGGGAGCATCCAAATGACTTCGTCTACAACTTCAGCCGCTGGCAATACTCACAGAGCGCTCGATATGCGAAGCTTTACGCTGCCGTGGAAAATGGCTGCCGTCGTTTTCGGCACCCTTTTACTCACCCTGTCGTCCTATATCGAAGTTCCAATGATACCTGTTCCGATCACGATGCAAACATTTGCGGTTACGCTCGTAGGCGCTCTGTATGGATGGCGTTTAGGTGGTGTCACGATTGTAACGTGGTTGATAGAGGGTGCCCTCGGGCTGCCGGTGTTGGCTGGGGGAGCCGCTGGAACTCACCATTTCGTAGGTCCGACCGGCGGGTATCTCTTTGCCTTCCCCGTCGCGGGCATGATTGTCGGATGGTTGACGGCACGAGGCTGGAATGGCCAGCGCATCTGGTTGTCGTTTCTTGCAATGTTTATCGGCAACGCGATCTGTCTGATCCTAGGTGCCACATGGCTTGCAGTGCTGATCGGCGCAGAACAGGCAATTATGGTTGGTGTCGTTCCCTTTGTATTTGGTGGGGTCCTCAAGTCCGGCCTCGGAGCGATGACACTTAAACTGCTGATGCGTGATATCAAACGTACTGCCGTATGACAGTCCGCCTGCGTACTCACCATCTTCTTTGCATTCTTACCTATATTGGTAAGGGGTACAGCCCCGCTTTCACCGACAACATGACTGTGATTGCGGGGCGGATTTCTGCGGGAGAGAATATCGAAATTGTAGAAGGACCAGATGAAATCTGTGCCCCGCGCTTCGCAGAAGAAAACGTGCATTGTTGTGACGAAAGCGTTCACAATCGAGACCTGCAAGCTGCGAAGGATGTGGGCAGGATATTACAAGTTCCGATACATCCCGGCGCAAAGCTCTGTTTGGATAAACCTTCCTTGAAACGACTTCGGGCAGCGTTCACACAAGATCAGGTTCGGGCCGCCTGCATCGATTGCCAATGGGGAGATCTTTGCACCAGCATTTCTGTAGATGGTTACAAAGATACATTCGTTTGACCACCCTTGCGTTTACGTGTTTGAAGGGAGGTCGAACGTGCACCGGCACAAAAACTTCCATTTTGGAAAATGCCTGAACTACCTCGATTGTGGCCGTCAAAAACACTATTCAAAACCTAAGCCTTTGTTGAGGATCGATTGCTCTTCTTCTGAAGTAGGACATTCGAGCTAACCGCAGCATCATCACCTTGGTCTCGCTCCGGACCTTCGCCTCAAGAAGCCCGAATTGCTAGGATGAGCCCTTTCGAGACCTTCACCGCAGTTTGAGGCTTCGCTCGTGTAGCAAGTCGCTAGCCGCGCAACCCGAACACTTAAAATCAGGTGAAAAAGTGCGGACGGAGCGGACACCGGTCGCGGGCTTACAAAGACTGTTTCCGCGCGGTAGCCACATCCGAAAACCTGTGTTAGCCGGTTGTATGCACCCCGCCAATATCCTCATCTTGACTTATGGCACGCGCGGAGACGTCGAGCCATTTGTTGCACTCGCGCTTCGGCTCAAAGAACGAGGTCACAAAGCTACTCTCGCAACAGCCGAGCAATTCGGACCCTGGATCGCCTCTTTCGGTCTGGATTACGCACCGCTTACGAACGCTTCACTCGATGTGGTCCATTCTGACGATGGCAAGACGATGCTGGAGGGTGGCTCATCGCTCTTAAGCCGTGTTGCCGCCGGGATCCGGCTCGCCCGGAAATCGGGACTGATCAACGCGCGACTCTGCACCGACGCATGGACCGCAGCCCAAAAGACCAAACCGGATCTGATTCTCTATCATCCCAAGGTCATTGCAGGGCCGCACATGGCCGAAGCCCTCAGCATTCCGGCGATGCTTACCGTGCTGCAGCCGATGATCGTGCCAACCTCCGTCTTTCCGGCGACAGGGCTGCCACGTGTGCCGATCCCAGGATACAACCGCGCGACCTATCGCCTGGTCGCGATGTCCTACGGGGCTTTCAGGCAATCCGTAAACCGGTTCAGAAGCGAGGAACTCGGTCTTGCGCCCGTCCGTCGCGCCCGCGATGTACTAATGCCACCCGGTATGAGCGTCTTTGAGGTGCTTCATGCCATAAGCCCCCTCGTGGTCAGTCAACCGGGTGATTGGCCTGCACATGCACTGATGACTGGCTATTGGTGGCTCCCCCTTGATCCGGACTACAAACCCCCAAGGGCGCTAGAGGAATTTCTGAAGGTGGGCAAACCATCTGTCTATGTCGGGTTCGGCAGTATGACAACGCGTGACCCCGAAGCACTCGGCCGCCTTGTATTAGACGCAGTTAGGCTGGCCGGTGTTCGTGGTGTTGTCGGATCAGGGTGGGCCGGGCTTGCGGCTGAATCCGAAGACATCATCGTCATAGGGGATGTGCCGCATAACTGGCTTTTTCCCCGGATGGCCGCAGTGGTCCACCATGGTGGCGCGGGAACAACAGCGGCGGGCTTTCGGGCGGGAGTGCCTTCTGTGATCTGCCCGTTTTTCGGGGACCAGCCCGGATGGGCCGAGCGGAGCCTCGCTCTGGGTGTCGGTGCTCCGCCGATCCCGCGCAAGCGGTTAACGCCAGAGAGCCTTGCTGCATCAATAACCACGGCAATTTGCGATCCTGCCATCAAAGTCCAAGCCCAACACCTAGCCGCCGACCTAGAGAGCGAGGATGGAACCGCCGTCGCAGTTTCCGAGATCGAAAAGCGGCTTCAAGCCTACAAGCGGTACTAGACACAAGTCGCAGCATCCAGCACTTTGGGCTCTCAATAGAAATTGCCCCCAGCCTCTTTGTGTCAAAGCTGGCCAACCGGTGGCGCTCTTCGATCATGCGTGTTGGTGGCGCGATGTTGCGATTGCATCCCTTGAAGCGCGCGCAATGCCTTACCGCATCGCCTATTCCAGCCAGAGCGTTTCAGGAGTGATGCAGCAGTCGAAGCGGGGATGGCTGTGGGCTTGTTGGGGCGCTCGTCACTGCATTCCGACCTGGCCGTTGCGGGCGATATCCTCGGGTTCGGATCGACGCCTGCTTCCAAGTTGGTCATGGCGGGAAGCGGATCCGCAGAGACCGAGCCGCAGGCTGCTATGAAAGAAGCCATACGCGTTGCGTTTCTGACAACGGCATGAAAATGCTGCCCTTGGAGCAATCGCAGAGCGGGATTGACGGCCTGATGCTTCCTAGAGAGCAATGTCTGCTATGAATAATGAAAACTCCGCTGGTGGTAGGTCGGACGATAAAGATGAACATCAAACGAATCCTGAGCAGCGCAAGGGGGCGAAGTGATGCGGTCGCTTTCAATGGTACGGCATTCGTGGTGGCATACGATCCCGACGCGGCGCATGGAATCGTTGACCAAACACGCAACACCCTGCGCTTTTTGGAAACTAAGCTATCCGAGGTCGGCAGCGGGAAAGATGCGCTGCTTCAGGCCACGATCTTTTTGAGCGACATGTCCATGAAAGCCGAAATGGACTCAGTATGGTGCGAGTGGATAGGGTCAGAAAAAAACTGGCCTCAAAGGGTCTGTGTTGGCGCTGACTTGGGTGATGACGTGACACTGCTGGAGATTACAGTAATCGCGGCACAATCCGAGAGCTAACATTCGTTAAAGACGCGGCATCTGAAACTTCGGGCTCTAAGCAGTCATCTGGCAGTGACCACATGGGCTTCCAAGTTTGGTTCAAAATGTGATCCCACTGTGAATTAGAATGCCAACGACCATTAAGATGTTGAGTGGCCGAAAACATATGGGAGCGAAAGTCTGACAGCACTGTTTGCGAATAGAATTGAAGTGGTTCGACCCCGGTACTCTGGGCTCATTCTACCAATTGCGAGCCCATATTGCGCGATGATGCGTCCTGCCTGAATGGCGGCTTCGCACTTCACCACGGTGGATTGAAGATCATCACCAGAATCCATTGCATTCGTCTTATTGTCAGGTATCGACGCTGGCTTTTTTCCGGTTCCACCAGCGGTTGGGGTTCGAATTGTGTGAGTCTTAGCGGGCGCGACTGGCCCAGAAATCTTTGATAAAGATGAGAGGCTCCTCATAATGGTGAATATCGCGTATCGCATCCAATACACGCTCTAGCGTTTCAGAATTTTGTTTGATTGAGATAGTGATCAGGACGCCTAGGAACGTTTGAATCTTGTTTGCAACCCCCGGGTGCACAGCACTGGTTGAGTTTTCTTCCTGCAGGTAGGTTTCGCTACCGTGTGCAATGCTTTTACGGCCGACAGCACATGCCGCGCGGCGATGGTCGGATCGGACCGGGTGGTACTCGATGCAAAAGGCGGGTTCATCACCACAACGCTCGCTGCCGCTCCTTCATCGATCAGATCAGCAATAATTTCGGCATCGTGATCTGTGACCGTCTGAGTACTTACCGCCTGCAACAGCACCCGCCGTTGCGGATCTAACTCGTTGAGCAGCAGCTTCGCCCCCTGCCCCGCTGTCATGACCGCCAGGTATCCGGTCCCAGCCGAGGGTATCAAGGGTGTGGTTCTGAATTTGGGGTTCAGGGTTGCGATCCGCTCGTGGATTTTCCAGTGGGAAGCATTGGATTCTGCCTTTTTTCAAGAGCGAAGACTGGCAGAAGATGAAGTCTTCTTTTACTTTTTGGTTTTTTTGAGAGCGGCCTTCAGCCGCTCGGGATCATTGGAATTGGTATCACGCACCCAAACGTGTTTCCGGATGTTATGGATCGCGAGGGTTTGGCCAGGGTAAGCGGCCCTGATCCGATCCAACGCGGTCTCTTCACAGGGTCGTTTGACAATGTGCTTTATTTTACCTGCGCGATCCGCGGTGAATGTGATTTCAAAAAAGGCAACTTCAATGCGCATTCCACACAGCTTTCAGGTGATCAGTTGGCTGGTAAATCTGACACTTAGGAAACAAACCGACTCATGCGAAAGAAGCAACGGCGTAGAAACCATTGCTTCTTTGCTCTGCCTCACGTTCCAAAGATCTGTATTATGGCTGCCCGCAAATGCGACCAATCAAATCGTCTTTTGTCCAACATTAAAGCCAGGATGCTGTATTGTGAAATACTCCAATCCTATACTTGAATAGACCCTAACTATAATGAGACTTGCATCTGTTAGGCTTTCATTTTGCCAATACGGCCTAGTCTTGGGGTAGACTCCATACACTCGGTGCTCTGAATTAAACGGGCGGTCACACATTTACCGCTTGCTAAGCAGAAACCGCCTACACAGGTCACTTTCTACACGGCCAACCATAGCTGGAGCCTATTAAAAAATAGCATCTCGACACTTCTTTATGCAGCAACCCGGGCTTACGATTTGGGTGTCGGCATCGTTGATTGTCAGCCGCAAGTAGAGCGGTGCCATAGGTACTGGAAGAGATGCAGATTGATGCCCGTAGATTCAAGTGACAAATCCGCAGAATTAGCCGACGAGCGGGCGAAACTTTGGACTCTGTGGCATGGCTTTCAAGATGCCGACGAGCAGGAGGAATGGGACGAACAAGCCGAGCGCGAAAGACTGGCCGAGCTAACTTCCAAGAATGGAGTTAACTCTTGATCCGAAAACACAGCCTTCCGTTTCTTGCCGGCGTCGTCGCTTGGATTGTTGCCTGGGTGTACTTGGGCCCGCTGATCCATACTCTTACAGTCAATGACGCGTTGAAAGGGTTTTTGATCGTTACGTCTGCAGTTTTAGCATTTGGCACCACATACAATTTCTTGCCAAAACGAGCTAAACGAACTTCTGCGGAGTCTCGCTCCAAGAAGGGTACCAGCAATGAGTGATGATTTGGTCGAGAGGTTGTCGAAGATCCGCGACGACAGTCAGGATCACTTGGATAGACTTACTCGATGGAAAGCTTACGGCTGGGGGTGGAAGAGCTTACCTGATGGTCTCAAAATTGACGATATGATTGAGCGGGAAGCTCGCGCGGTCAGAGGTTTAACCAAAGCAATCGAACAGCTATCACCTGGTTTCTAATGGAGGTGCAAATTGAAATCCCTAAAAACAAGCCGCCAAAGTATCGGACGGCTTGCAATACTGCTGTTTACTCAGCTGCGATGGCCACGTCGTCGGCGCTGTCTCCCGACTCTTCCCTCTTCGATCAGCGTATCGTGCCATCAGATCCGGCGCCCAGATCATGACGGCTTCGAGCTGGCTCGGGGTCAGCGTGGCTAAAGATTCCGCGAAAAGCTTGCCCAAGTATTCGACCTGTTTGAACTTCTTGCCATCCGCATAGACCGGCGCTTCTGACTTGAGCCCAATGGCGCGCAGTATCAGCACCAGGTCCGGCTTGGTCAGGCGGCCGAGGAAATACGCGTCCCGGGTCCAGACATCGCGTATGTTGGGGGTTGAGTTAACTAAGCTTGCGCGCGTTGTTGCCGTTTTTTAGGGTAGCCATTTTGCGCAAACCCATCCAAGGAGCCAAACCGTGGAACAAGAGATGTCACCTCAACCGATCCTGCAACTGCTCAACAATCATATGGCAACCAAATGTGTCTTTGTTGCCAGCAGAATCGGACTGTTTGAGGCTATTGCAAGCGGTCACCAGACGTTAGACACACTTGCGAAACAGCTCGATGTACCACGCCGGACCCTCCGGATAATCGCAGATGCCCTCGTTGCGATCGATTTTCTTGAGAAGGCTGCGGACCGGTATGACAACACACTACTCACAGCGACGTTTTTGAGTGGGCAAGCTGGCAAGGACCTGCGGCCGGTCCTGAAGCTTTGGGACACCGTTGTCTATCCGCAATGGGCGACACTGGAGACATCTATTCGCTGTAACAGCAGGACCTTTGGGTTTCCGGAATTCAGCCCGGAGCAGAGGCACATCTTCGATATGGGAGTCGCCACCTTGACAGCGCCATCTGCTCAAGCTCTCGCTCAGAAATACGATTTCAGTGCGCACAACAAAGTCCTGGATATGGCCGGAGGCATGGGTTTATTCTTGACATCGGTCCTTGCCGAGCAACCGGACATGTCGGGTACGCTGGTGGAGCTGCCGCACACGGCGCAAGCCGCGCGCCAGCAGCTGGCAAAAACCCCCTTCAGTGAGAGGATCTCCGTTGTTGAGGGTGATCTTTTTGAGGACGACATACCGGAAGGGCACGATGCGGTCATCGTCGCCAACATCGTTCATATGTTTTCGCCGGAAAGGAACTTGACCCTCCTGAGCCGCATTCGCCAGAGCGTGGTCGAGGGCGCAAAATTGCTGCTGATCGATTTCTGGACGGATCCCACGCATACACAGCCACCATTCGCAGCGCTCATGGCCGCCGAGTTTCAAATCACAACGGGTGAGGGCGACGTCTACAGTGTTGATGAGATAGACAGTTGGCTGGCAGCAGCACAGTGGCGAAGGACAGCGCACGTACCGCTGGCCGGCCCCGCCAGTCTGATCGTCGCCGAGGCATAGAAAATCCGGGTTTCCACCCGAGATCTGAGGGCTGGTCTTCTCCAGCGGGTTGTTGCACGTGGTGCTTTGTGGCCGTCATATTCGTGCGAATGTCGATGCTCCCTGTGAGAAAGCTGTTGCCTGCGAGTGTGGGAAGTCTTGATTGCCTTGGCAAAAATTGAACGTGTGCGTTACGCGTAAAACCGGAAGTCGTCGGAGGACAGCTCCGACACGACGACATTCTTCAGGACAATGCTGTTGTCCGTATCCAACGTGATGGTTGTGTCGGTGCCGTCATCCGCCGCACTGTTCAGAACGTCCGTATAGGATGTCAGGTTGGTGATACCCCTGAACTCGATGACATCATCCGTTGCAGCGCCAGCCACAAAATCGGTTATGATATCGTCGCCGAAACCGGGATCAAAGACGAAGGTGTCGTCTCCCGATCCGCCCTCCAGACGGTCATTGGCTTGCCCTCCTTCCAGCGTGTCTTTGCCAGCGCCGCCAAAGAGATGATCGCCACGGTGCTGATGATCCGATTGGGTTTCACCCTGGCCCGATATCAACAGATCATCACCTTCGCCGCCATAAAGATAATCCACATCCGCTGTGATCCAATCGAAACCACCGTTCAGCGTATCATTTCCCGCGTCACCATAGAGATGATCAGCGCCGTTTGAGCCGGTGATCACATCGTCGCCGTCACCCCCTCGGGCTGTATCATTACCCCCGTTGTGGGTGCTATTATTAAAGGTGCCGGTATGGATGACATCATCACCCGCACCACCGGTAATGTTGTCATTACCTTTACCACCCTCCAGACGGTCATCGCCCGCGTTGCCCGACAGCGTATCATCACCAGCGGTGCCAAAGATCGGCGCTTCGTTTCTTCCGTGGACGACGATTGAAACGGTTGCGGTGCTTTCGCCGCCATTGCCGTCCTCGACGGTATAGGTAAATGTATCCGTTAAGGTCTCGCCTTCCGCCAGAGCCTGGGCAGCATCTGCGCCGGTTGGATCATAGCTGATCGTCCCGTTGCTGTTCAGCGTCAGGGTGGCCCCATTCGTGCTTTCGGCAGGGACCTCTGATACCGTGAGCACATCTCCCTCGACATCGCTGTCATTGGTAAGAAGCGCAGCGATATCAATCGAAGTGACAACATCTTCTGTGATCGGTGTGGGGCTTTGAGCCACATCATCACCCGCGACAGGTGCATCATTGGTTCCGTGCACAACGACTGAAACACTTGCGGTGCTCTCCCCGCCATTGCCGTCCTCGACCGTATAGGTGAAGGTATCAATAAGTGTCTGGTCCCGCTCCAGAGCCCGAATAGCCTCTGCATCTCTTGGATCATAGCTGATCGTCCCGTCG
Organism: Ruegeria sp. CK2; assembly: GCF_056536585.1. Lineage (NCBI taxonomy): Bacteria > Pseudomonadati > Pseudomonadota > Alphaproteobacteria > Rhodobacterales > Roseobacteraceae > Ruegeria > Ruegeria sp. CK2. Next base: position 25,776 of record NZ_JBQFPW010000025.1, on the reverse strand, counting down.
CTGTTCAGCATCAGGATGGCCCCATGCGTGCTTTCGACAGGGACCTCTGACACCGTGAGCACATCCTCGTCGACATCGCTGTCATTGGCCAGAAGCGTGGCGGTATCAATCAAGGTAACAACATCTTCCGTGACCGGAGTGTGAGTTTGAGCAACACCGTTTGCATCGAAAATGCGCGCCTTGATCGCATAATCAGACGTATCGCCTTGTTGCCCGTCAAGAGACTGCCAGGTGACGACAAAATTGCCGTTTTCCAGTGCTGTAACACTTGGGGTATTTTGATTGCCTTCGGTGAACTCATTGACCAGGAATTCACTGACAACCTCGTTGCCATCCGCGTCGAAAATACGCCCCTTGATGGCAGAACCTTCGGTGTCGCCCTGCTGCCCGTCACGAGAGTTCCAGGTGACGACGAAATGGCCATTTGCCAGTTCTGTAACGCTCGAGTTCCATTGAGAGTCATTGGTAAATTCATTGACCAGGAACTCACTGACGATCTCGTTGCCATCGGCATCGAAAATACGCGCCTTGACAGCATAACCAGATGGATCACCCAGCTGCACGCCATAGGCATGCCAGGTGACGACGAAATTGTCATTTTCCAGTGCTGTAACACTTGGGTTCCGCTGATCGTAATCGGTAAGTTCATTGACCAGGAACTCACTGACGATCTCGTTGCCATCCGCATCGAAAATGCGGGCCTTGATGGCCCAATCAGTGTTGCCTTGCTGCTGGTCTTCAGACTCCCAGGTGATGACAAAATGGCCATTGGCGAGCGCCGTAACACTCGAGTTCAATTGAGTGTCATCGGTAAATTCATTAACCAGGAACTCACTGACAACCTCATCACCATTCGCATCAAAAATACGCGCCTTGACGGCATAGCCAGATGTATCACCTTGCTGCCCGTCATCAGACTCCCAAGTGATGACGAAATGGCCGTTGGCGAGCGCTGTCACACTCGGCTTGACTTGAAAGCTATCGGTAAACTCGTTGACGAGGAACTCACTGACGATCTCGTTTCCATCCACATCGAAAACACGTGCATTGATTGACCAAGCAGACGGATCGCCTTGCTGCCTGTCAAGAGACTGCCAGGTGACGACGAAATTGCCATTGGCGAGCGCTGTCACACTCGAGGTCAATTGCCAGCTACCGGTAAACGCGTTGACCTGGAACTCACTAACGATCTCGTTGCCATCCGCATCGAAAATACGGGCCTTTATGGCAGTTTGAGACGTATCGTCCTGCTGCCTGTCTTCGGACTGCCAGGTGACAACAAAATTACCATTGGCGAGGGTTGTAATACTTGGGACATCTTGATCTTCATCGGTAAACTCATTGACGCGGAATTCACTCGCGCCAACACTATCATCAGCTGCGACAGGGGCGTCATTGACCGGTGTGATCTCAAGCGTGAACGTATCGGAGACGTCGGATGTGCCATCCGAAGCTGTGACCTTGAGATCGAGCATGCCATTGAAGTCTTGAGGCGGTGTCCCCGAGAAACTCCCCGCAACCGCATCAAACACCAACCAGTCTGGCAGTGCGGTGCCATCAACACGCGTCGCACTCAAGATCAGCGCATCCCCGTCAACGTCCGCAAAGGTATCGTCCGGCAAGGTGAGAAGAACCGGCATCTCTTCATCCAAAGCATGATCCACAAGTGGAACTTTAACTTCCGGCGCATCCTCTTTGGACCAAAGATCGAGGATTGCAGTCCCCGGCGTTTCACTTTCTCCATCGGAGACCACAAAGGACATCTCAAAATCATCACCATTCAAATTGGGCAATGGGGTAAATAACCATTGTCCATCAGCGACCAGTTCGATTGTTCCGACCGAGGCATCAACAGACACCGAGGTGACCGACAGGGGGTCCCCATCTGCATCGGATGCATGGGCCAGCAATTCGGCTTCGGTAATCGTCCGGCTGTTGTCCTCATCGATCCCGCCCAGATCAACGGAACTGCTGACCACCGGCACATCATTGACCGCCACAATCTCCAGCGTGAATGTGTCGGAGATATCGGATGTGCCATCCGAAGCTGTGACTTTGAGATCAAATGTGCCGCTGTACTCCTCAGGCGGTGTGCCGCTGAAGGTGCGAGTGGCGTCGTCAAAAGCCAGCCAGTCCGGAAGATCCGATCCATCCTCCTGTGTGGCGGTCAATGTCAGCGCATCCCCGTCAAAGTCCACAAAGGCATCGTCCGGCAGGGTCAGAAGGATTGGTTCGTCTTCATCCGAGGCATGATCCGCAAGTGGATTGTTGACTTCCGGCGCATCTTCCGTGGAACGCAAATCAAGAACTGCATTGCCTTCACTCTCATTCTCACCGTCAGATACCGTAAAGGAAATCTCGAAATCATCGCCATTCAAATTGGGCAATGGTGTAAACAGCCATTGTCCATCAGCGACCAGTTCGATCGTTCCGACAGAGGCATCAACAGACACTGACGTGACCGACAGAGAATCCCCATCTGCATCAGACGCATGGGCCAGCAATTCAGCTTCGGTAATCGTCCGGGTGTTGTCCTCATCAATCTCGCCCAAGTCGACCGGGCCAGATAATGTGGGAGCCACGTTGGAAAATATGAACCTCTCGGCGGTCAAATCCGCTTTGGCAAGACCTTCCAGAACCAGCTCCTGACTGGAACCAAGGTCAAGAACGACATCATCCACAACTTGCGTTGCCAGCGTCATCAGGGTTGTGAAACCGGGAATAGCTGTAAAGTCCGAGAGATCAACCCGCTCGCCAGGACGCCAGAACTCAAGATCTGTAATGCGGTCACTGGTTCCCGCATTCTGTGTGATGACAAATACATCACTGCCATCCCCGCCGGTCAGCACATCATTGCCATCCCCGGCTTCGAGGAAATCGTCTCCCCAGCCACCATCAATAACGTCATCACCATATCCACCGATGAGTTCATCGGCACCGTCTGTCCCGTTAAGGGTGCCATCATAAAACGTAATCGTATCTGGAACGAATTGCTGCCAGATGAACTGGTAGGTGGTGTGTGTCGCGCCTACAGAACTCCCCTGAATGTGGATCTTGTCGTGCTCGAAGTTCTTGAGCACCAGGGTTTGCCCGTCTCCGAGATCCAGATGTGTATCTCCATCGACAACAGTCGACGCGATATCATCGATACTCCGAATATTCGTGAACTCGGTCAGATCGAGAGAAACGAGATGACTGGTAAATGAGACAGATAATATTCTGGGAACCGTTGTGATGTTGCTTTCATCAACTGTTATCGCGTTATCCACATCATAATAGTGGGTCACACCGCTCTGGTAGTTGTAAATCGTATCAGTATCACCGGCGCTGCGGGTTATCTTCACCTCATCTGTGTGATTGGGTGCCAGGTAAAGGGTATCATCACCTGCGCCTGTGACATAACTATCACCGCTTTGAAGACCATCGGTTAACTGACCAGAGTAGAACAGTTCATCATTCAATTCTGAACCAATAATGGTATCTTCACCAGCCGTGCCATGAACCTGTCGAATGAAGGAAGCCCCGGTTGTTCCATCCGCCAATATGAGATCATCAATACCAATACTGCGGCCTTCCGGGATATTTTGCAGTTGAATGGTTTTTTGACCCGGAAGGTTGATGTTGAGATACGGCGCGTTTCCAAGAACGGTAACGACCTCGATCTTTTCGCCGCTGAGTGCGAAATCACTCAGATCGATTTTCTCATTTGGATCATCAAAGTCGAAATCCGTAATAACAACATATCCGGCCGCATCATCCAGGATAACGAAGGTATCTGATCCACTGCCGCCATTCAAAAGCTGCGTTGTCGCACCAATCGTTGCTGTAAGTGTATCGTCCCCACCATGGCCGTCGGTCCGCGTTACCGAGCCGCCAAGAATGATCGTATCATCGAAGGACGACCCATCGACCTTCTCTATGTCAATCAGGGTGTCTCCTTCCGCAGTGCCTCCAAGCAGGGTATTGTTGGCGGCATCAACATAAACGCTTTCACTGGATAGCAGGAAGCTTGCGATGTCGACGCCTTCGCCACCATCCAGTATATCGGTTCCCTTGCCCGCAACCAGCCAGTCATGGCCCGCATCACCCTCAAGGATATTGTTTCCGAAGGATCCATAAATGTCGTCGTTTCCAGCGCCCCCGCTCAACGTGTCGTCGCCAAAACCACCATGCATGATGTTATCGAGAGCACTGCCGGTGATGTCGAGACCGGAGGTGGTTGCTGGGGTTCCAAAGGTGAGTCCGGTGACACCGTCCGGCAAGATAAATTGCGCAGGGGTCAGCGCGGATTTATTAACGTCCATCAGAACGAGGCTACGGCCGCCATCCAGCTCGATCAGGGTTCCATCCGGATAATCCCGCAGTATGACCTCGTCAAGCAACTGGTCTGACAAGTCAATGATCTCGGCTGGATCATTGATGTCAAAATCATAGATGACAGCGACCTGATCCTGGATTTGGAGCGTCCGTGTCGTATCGGTTGGATCGTCCGGCGTATCCACATCCAGGAAAGTCAGCTTGGCATAGGATTTGAAGACATAGTGGTCACTGCCCGCTCCACCGGTGATATGGTCAGTTCCACGCTGGCTGAAAATTACATCATTACCACCTCGGCCATCGATGACATCGATCCCGGCAAGTGCATCAATTACATTGTCGTTGTCGTCGCCGTAGAGGATATCGTTGCCACCTTCGGTACCAACGATATTCTCAAGGTTCGCATAGGTATCGCCTTCCGCCCCGGCAAACCCCCGGCCTGCCTTCAGATCGACTCCGACACCTTCTGTGTTGAACGGATGCGCATAAGAAAGGGTATCGCTACCTGCACCGCCATCCAGGTGTTCAGCTCCGGAGTATCCTTGAAGAACATCGTTGCCGTCCTCACCAAAGAGTTTGTCATTACCGCCTGCGCCAAACAGCAGGTCGTCGCCATCCCCTCCGTAGATGTAATCGTCACCTTCTTCACCGTTCAGAACGTTCCGTTTGTCATCGCCAACCAGAACATCGGAGAAATTTGATCCCTTGACAGCCTCGATGCTGGTGAAAACATCGCCTTCTGCATGTCCACCTTTTGCTTCTCCAGTGGCAAGATTAATATAGATGCCAGAGGCTTCGTCACCACCTTCATTGTAGTCGAGTTGGTCAATTCCCTCGCCACCGTCGATGATATCGGCTCCGGCTCCGCCAGACAGGTTGTCCCCGCCTTCACCACCTTCAAGGACATCGTCACCGTCCCCACCACGCAAGATATCCCGGTCTGCACCACCTTTCAGCGTGTCGTTGCCTTCGCCGCCTTCAAGCCGGTCATAGCCATCACCACCCTCGATGAGGTCATCACCACCGTCACCCTGCAGATAGTCATCACCCCCCTCTCCGCGGAGTGTGTCATTGCCATCGTTGCCGAGCAAATTGTCATTGCGCTCAAGGCCGGTCAGCACATTGTCGGTGTCGTCGCCAATGCGTGTCGACAGGACCAGAGTTTCGCTTTGACCAAGGTTGGCCGCTTCGTCATCGAGAAGGCCACTGTTTGGTCCAATTATGAATTGGCCAATGAACAGTTCCTCACCATAGGCCTCCGAAACAATACTGTTGATCTCTGCAACCGTCAGGCCAAGCTCATCCTGTGCCGTGATGAGAACATCCGCAAAGGAAAGCCAGAATGTTTCGGTAGATCCACTCACTATGCCGGTAAATGCCTCAAACGCTTTTGCCCGCTCCACCAGCGTATCGATATCTGTCCCAAGAACCAGTTCGTCGGCAACGAAATCATAGGTCACCTCATCGAAAATCGAACGTAGCGCGCCTTGTGCCAGAATCCGGGCAGTCAGCATGGAATGAAGCTGACCCCAGGCAAGTTTGGGACCCATCGAGGCGTTCACGCCAACCACGGTAGTCAAACCGCGCTGTAGCCAGGTGATGCCTGTGGCTGCTTCCAGAAAGTCTACGTGACGAGCATCGATGTTCGAGCCATCAGCTGTTGCCCGGGCATCGGGATCATTATCTTCCACACCCGCCCACCGCAAAAGGAAGGCTTCCGTCTTATCGTAAGCGATATCCATCTCCCAAGGTTTGAGCTTGGCGAGATCGCGCATCATTTCCTTCAGTTCTGGGTCTTTCGACATGGCAATGTGAAAGGCGGCCAACTCTCCATATCCGCGCGATTGCGGCAGGACCAGCGCATCAAAATCAATCTCGATCTCGGACCCAAAGACCTCGCCCTCGGCGCCCTTGAACCAACTGTCGGCATTGTCGTTCAGGAAATGGGCATCCACCAACTCCCCTGTCTGACCACCAGCCCATCTGAAGGTGGAATTGGAGGAGATATAGTTCTCCTCGATCCAGCGGGAATCCGGTTGTTCATCCAGGGAGATGCTGACGATATCGGCTTCGCTCAGACTCTGAAGCTCACCATCTTCAGTCAGGCCGTTCTGATTGAGATCCCGCCAGATAAGGAAGTTGTCAAAATCAGCATCATTGACATCGATCACGCCATCATCATTGCTATCATGCAATGCAAGCTTGTCGAAAGCGGGCATGATGTCATCGCCATAAAGCTCGGTAATATCATCGATATTACCATTGCCGTTGTGATCCATCGCCAAAAGGCCATCGTCAGGCCCAACCCAGCCGACACGTTCGGCATGCCCATCATTATCAATATCGAAATAGACGTTATAGTCGTAGGCATGCGTCAATTCGATGCCGTCGCCATCAAGGTCGAACACCAAAGGTGAAACGTGGTTCGTAGCACCTCCAATAAGGCTGAAGGCCGAACTAATCCGTGGGTCAACCCAGCTATAGTCCGGAAGCGGATTGGACGGTCCCAAGTCCCCAAACGAAAGCTTTGGCACGTTCAAGGAAAATGTACTCGCATTTGAATAGAGATCGTAGTACGAACCCAGATTACCAGTGTCATCTTGAACTGGCGTGTATGTTGAAAAATCAGCACTTTGCTTAACGTTCTCAATCGCTGTAGATGCAAAGCCATGCAATGCCAAGCCGGCATCAATCACCCTTTCAGGAAGATAGCCAAGCCACCCAGAAAATGCAGTCCCCAGGCTAAATGCCGCACTATTCGGGCTATGGCCAACTTCTGTGTTGACCATAGATTTTATCACTGTGGATCTCGTAATATCATAATCTCCACCAAGAACTTGAGGTAAAATTTCATGTGGCAGGAGCTCATTCGAGTGCAGTTTTTCAGCCAAATCTGCACCCCATGTTTGTGCTGAAATTGATGCTTCACCATTATCTAGTGCCGCCACGATCGAATCCATACCGTGTCCTTCTGCACCAAGAAAAAACTGGACATCGTCATTTAAAAGGTCACCAAGATTATGCACATTACCAGCAGTGACGAGCTCTCCAAAAAAGCCTTCACCTGATGGCTGGCTCCAGGTTGATGGATCAGAATAAAAGTATTGCAGGTTAGAAGATTGGAGTCCTTCGCTACCCCAAAACCCACCTAAGCCTGGCGAGTTAAATACCACCGCCTGAGAGTTGGCTTCAGCACTACTAATTAGCGCGCGCTGAGCTAGTACTCCGCCGAGAGAGTGCCCAACGTAGACGACGTTAAGAGGGCCGTTTAGTGAATATAGCCCAGAGGCAACATCCAGGTTAAATTGGTGCAACATGCCATTGGCGTATGATACGGCTTCTGCCTCTTGGATAGAACTGCCAGTCACCGCCATAATTGCATCGGCTTTTACATCAGCAGTTCCTGATGTGCCTCCAAACCCGATTACAACAGTATTACTCTCTGCATTAAAGAATGCATTTCCAGTAAAACCACTTGGCAATTGAGTTGAAGTCGCCAACGGAGTCCACCCTTCCGGATAATCGGGAAAGTGACTGGTGGAGTAGGAATTCTTAGCTAGCTGCGCGAGAGTTTTCATTTCGGTCATTGGTGGATTTCCTCATATATTCCTCTGGAAATGATTACTGTTCGATTGGCATCAATTACCCTCAACGTCTTCCCAAGATAAGATTCACTGAAGTAATAGGAATCGCTGCCGTGGTTAGCAAAACGAGAGACGGCCAGGGGTTTATGGTAAACGTATAAAAATACGGGACCGTCACTCAAACCGTGGCTTTCCATCAAAACAAAACACGTCTGATACCAATAGTATTTGTATATGCTTTTAATCTCGCACTCCTGTTTCCGTGAACCCTCAAAATCTAGTGACGCATTCTTCAGGCGCTCCTCGAAATTCACACCGGTAGGCAGCAGCTCTAAATTCGCTTTCTTAACAAGAAAAAGGTCCAGCCGAATTAGGGCGATTGTAAAAAACAAAATTACAAATGCGCACGCGACGACCCTTCGTTTTGAAAAAGACATTCTCATCAGCTATACTCTTGATTAATTGAATTCGCGCAACTCATGTTAAGTACTTACCTTTTTTGTGTTACTAATCCCATCACCGTTAAGTCTGGTCATCAATTACGATACTGGTCATGCTACGACCCCTCTGTCTTTATTGTTCAAAAAAACAAGACGTCGGTTCCTTGATAATTTTGACGAGCTTCCAGCCGGTTATGGATTCACCTTCAAAAAACTGAGCCAATTCATCGGAAACGAAAATTTGCCCTCCTAGAGGTCCTCACACGCTGTATGTCCGGGTTGGCGGCTCGTCTTTCTGCGGGGCAATGCAGTGCTCTCCTTCTCAGCCGGGAAGCCCAGCGGCCAACGAGGTGTTGAGTTTAACTCAAAAGCGGATTAGCAACGGCACCCAATTCCATCATCTGCACTGTGATTGCTGGAAATTGCAGCAATTCCAAATACTCAAATCCCTAAAACCAACCGTTCATGTTAAAGCACTCTTTTTCCTTCGTGATACCGCCTTACTCGCGCGGTGCTTGATAACGATTTCATCCCACGATCTATGCTGAAGCGCCAATTCCGAGTTTCTATTTTTTGATAGATTTTTACTATGCCTTGGGGGGGTGCTGCAGGCTGTAGAACCCAAGATGAAGACCGCTGAGGCTCTGTGGAAACTCGGTTTTGATGCATATTTCTGCGAAAGACAGGAGTGGATATCACTGGGTTCATCAAAGGGGCGGATCGCAGTCAGACGTCGTCGTTTCCGGAACGGCTTGAGGACCGGGTCGCTGAGGATCATTCGGGTTACCTCATCGACCTGTTTGTGGGCGATCTCGATCTTGTTAAGGTCGGTTTTCGACGCCCCCTTGCCGTATACGACACGGACTTCAGCGACAGTTTCAAAGCAGATTTCGCAAGCACAATTCTCAACCTCGCAATAGCCGATGTGCAGCATGGGATCGGGGACTATTCCAAAGAGTTAGGCATCAAGGAAGGTTCCGCGCCGCATGCGTTCCTGCATGGTTTGACAGGATTTGCCGCGGCCAGGCGGCAAAACACGCCAGTTGAAGACACGCAGACGTAGACATGCCCGTCATAGGAAGCATCGCGGGCCAAAAGGGCTTTGTAGAGTGTATCGTGGTTAGGAAGATCGAACAGCATGTCCGCACAAATAGCACAGGAAAAAACCGGTGCCGCCGAAGATCAGGCGTCTATTCAAAACATTCAGATGGCGCACAAGCAGACCTTGGTGCAAAGCGCAGCATTCAGCACTATGGGCTCACTGACGCCATCGGAGCAACCGCAGCATCCCGCAGATCTGCCCGACTTGCACCGATCAGGACGGCCCATAAGAGACATTCACTCACTGCTCGGCATGCTGCGGCGCAGCTCCTCTGCAGCAGTCGTTCGAACATGGCGCAGCATTACACAAAATTGGCGAACGCACGAAAACCATGCAAACAGTAGCAATGGGTGAAAGGGCCCACGGCTTTAGATGAAGCGAAGAGGGCAGTAACCATCAAATAGGCTCGCCACCTCCAATACTACCGCATCTTGTTGTGGAAACATCGGCGGGTACAATCTATGCTGGCACTCACGAGAGTCCAACTAGCATTGCGGTAGAAACAGAAATTTGATCGATCAAGCACAATTAACAGCATTAATATGTGAACGCCCGGAAAACTTCGCTTGGTTTCTGGGAGCAGGCTCATCTCGTTCAGCAGGTCTTCCAACCGCTACCGATCTGCTGTGGGACATGAAGAGGCGATATTATTGTAGGGAAGAAAATCAAGAGATATCTCGCCAAGACATGCAGCTGGTACCAGTGCAAGAAAAGATCCAATCATTTTTGTTGACTAGAGGGTTTCCGCCTCTTTGGGATGATGAAGAATACTCTCTGTGTTTTGAAAAAATCTTTGGTGAAGACAGAGAGCTACAGCGTAGATATTTGAAAGCGAAGCTATCGGAAGAAAAAGTATCGCTGTCCGTTGGGCACCGAGTTTTTGGCGCAATGCTTTCATCTGGAAAGACGCGTGCTGTTTTCACCACCAATTTTGACAGTGTGATCGAAAAAGCGGTGGCTGAAGTTGGAGCTATGTCGCTGTCCGCATTCCATTTGGAGGGTTCTCATTCTGCAATCGACGCTCTCAACAATGAAGAATTCCCAATCTATTGCAAGCTTCATGGCGATTTTCGCTACGACAGTCTGAAGAATTTGTCGGCTGATCTCGCAAGCCAAAACAGGCACGTATCGCGTTGTCTTGAGAATGCAAGTAGCCGCTTTGGGTTCGTCGTCACCGGATATAGTGGCCGTGATGAGAGCGTCATGGCGCTATTTCGTTCCGCACTCGGCGGGCCGAATCCTTTTCCTCATGGCTTGTTCTGGACTGGCATGAAAGGGAGCCATCCACTTCCCGCTGTTCAAAATTTGCTGGATCAAGCGACTGAAAAGGGCGTTAGCGCCCACTACGTGCCAGTTGAAACTTTTGATTCACTGCTTTCGCGCATTTGGCGGAACATTGAAGACAAAACTACAAAATTTGACCTCAAAGTCAGAAAATCTAGCGCCGCGACGGTTTCTATCCCCATGCCGCCAATCGGAACTGCAAACCCGCTGGTGCGCTTAAATGCTCTTCCCATCAAAGCAATTCCGAAGACTTGTCTGTCACTAGATTTCAAAAGCCCGAAGGACTGGTCCGATCTCCGCAAGTCGCAGCGTGACGCTGACGGAAATCTCATTTTCACCAAGGCCGAGGATGTATGGTGCTGGGGGCGGCTATCACTACTAAAGGAACATTTTGGAAACGAGATTTCCTCTATTGGTGAAGTTGATTTGCCTAGCGATCCAACTGCACCAGAGAGCCTACATGTAAAAGGGTTCATTGAAGCTGCTCTATGTAAGGCCCTTGCCAAAGATAAACCGCTTCTTTCAAGGTCGACCCGCTATGCGTCTTGGCTAATTGTTGACCCTCACAGTGATGATTTGGATCAGCTCAATCCCTTAAAGTCAGTCGTAGGAAGTTTCTCTGCGAAGATTTCGGGACTTTTTACAGAAGTTACCGAAGACCATTCCCAACAAGAACAGGTAAGGTGGGCAGAAGCTGCACGCGTCTCTTTGGAGGTCAAAAATGGGCAGGCTTGGTTGCAAATTGAACCTGATATCTGGGTCTGGCCACCGAGGGCAAGACGGGATGCTGTTCCGATTTTGGATAAGCGCCGCTCCAATCGCTTCAATAAGACATATAATGCGCTACTCGATTCTTGGATTCATATTGCTTTAGGTACAAATGAGCGGAACACGGAAGTTAAACTATCTGCTTTCGACGATGGCGGCCAAGCGGAGAACCCAGAGTTTTTGATTGGAACACGCACTGCTTTTGCAAAGAGGTTGGTGTGATGGCTGCATCAGACAACGCTCTTGGAGGATACTCACGTATTGCTGAGCCAGAATTGATATTCAACGACGGTAGGCAACATAAGCATCCGCTACTTGGCCTCATTCAACACGGCCCTTATGGGCTAAAGCTTGGATATCCGGCATCTGTTCGCTTTGCTCTTATCGCTCCACAGGCCGATATGGAACGGCTTCGAGGCCTTACAGCGGAGTTAAACCGAGCAGTTCGCCCGCGAGAAGCAAAAAACTATTACCCCGAATACCCAGGTTTCGACACTCTCTTTAGAGTGCCAATTGCGGCTCAAGATGATGCTTTGATTTTGTCGTTCCCTCAGGAACTCGACACATTTGCCCAAAAACGAGACAAGGTTGGATTGGCTCAGGGTCTATTCCAACACATTGCGACTTTGCAAAGGCAGGCTAGCAATTTTGATGTTGCTCTAGTGTACCTTCCAGATAGCTGGGCGGCTTGCTTTGACGGCGATAATTTCGACTTCCATGACTATTTGAAGGCGTATTGCGCACCCTCAAATATTCCCATCCAAATTGTTCGGGAAGCCAGCTTCAAAAGACAATGCCGCGCCAACGTCATGTGGGGGTTAAGTGTCGCCATCTATGCAAAAGCCGGTGGAATTCCTTGGAAACTAGCCGGTCTTAATGTGGATGAGGCTTTCATCGGCATCAGCTATGCCATGAAAACCGACAAAGAAACTGGAACGCAGTACAGTACATGTTGCAGCCAAGTCTTTGACCCAGATGGCACAGGGTTTAAGTTTGTTGCCTATGATGCGCAAGAATTCACACAAGACCAGCAGCGAAACCCCTACCTGTCGTACTACGAAATTCAATCTGTGTTGACCCGCAGCCTCGAAATATACCAGCGCGGCCACTTAGGTGCGATTCCGAAAAAAGTGACAATTCACAAGAACACGCCGTTCAAGGAAGACGAGATTCTTGGCGCACTTGATAGTTTTCGGGATGGTACAGAAGTCGAGCTTGTACAAATTGTTAAAGGCACGGACTGGAAAGGTGTTCGCTTCGAGGGTTCGCCACTCGCTGCACATGGATATCCAGTAGATCGGGGCATGTATGTTCCCCTCAGCAAAAACGAAGCTTTACTTTGGACACAAGGCAGCGTGCAAGGAGTTCACGTCGATAACCCACGCTACAATGTCTACAAAGAAGGTGGCCTCAAACCGACACCATCTCCTGTTCTTCTGCGGCGCCACTCAGGTGAAGGGGGGTGGCATGATACCTGTTCAGGGGTTCTTGGTTTAACCAAGATGGACTGGAACAACAACACGCTTTACAAGAAATTGCCCGTAACACTCGGATACTCAAAGGCATTCGCGGAGATTCTTCAGCAGAACCCAGACATGGTCGACCGTGTTTATGATTTCCGGTTTTTCATGTGAATAATATTGGCACAAAATCAACCGAACAGTCTTGCAATTAGAGCGTGTGTCATTCAATCTTGCCCGAGCTTACGGGCAGACTTTCTGCTGCGCATCGCGGCATATGACAACAACGGTAGGTAGGCTGCTACCTTCAGTTCCTTTCGGTATTGTCGATTTTCTGATGATCGGTAAACCTCGCTTAAGAGTGCCCGTAAGCACCTAACAACAAGAGTTTATTTTGAGTACCTTAGAGAAATTACAAAGCGCAAAAAACTTAACAGACCTTGCCAAACTTCTTGGATTTACCCCGAAGGGCGCAAGCTATGTCCTCTACAAACTGCCCACCTCTCAAAAATACCGAACGTTTGAAATCCCGAAAAAAAGCGGCGGTACGCGAACGATCAATGCACCAGAGAAATCACTTTCGTTGTTACAAAAACGGTTAGGTGAACTACTATATGAGTGCGTGATCGAACACCAAAAAAGCCACCCGAGATTTTGGCACGCATCACATGGATTTCAGAAAGATCGCACAATTCTCTCAAATGCAGAGGTGCATCGTCGCCGTCGATTTGTCTTCAATGTGGATATAGAGAATTTTTTTGGTACCTTGAACTTTGGACGAGTGCGTGGCTTTTTCATTCATGACAAAGTATTCACCCTTGATCCAGCTATCGCGACCATTATCGCGCAAATTGCCTGCCACGATAATGCTCTCCCCCAAGGGAGTCCTTGCTCTCCTGTAATTTCAAATCTCATCGGTAACATTCTCGATCTACGGTTGCTGGCGTTGGCGCGTGACACAAGGTGTACATATACTCGCTATGCTGATGATTTGACGTTTTCAACGAATGCCAAGCTCTTCCCAACTGAGATTGCCATTAACGTTCACGGCAGCGAATGGATAGTTGGTAAGCGACTGAACAAACAAATCGAACGCGCTGGCTTCACACTGAATGAAGGTAAGACGAGAATGTCCTTGCGTCAGTCGCGACAAACAGTGACGGGGCTGGTTGTCAACGCGAAGGCGAACGTTAATGCTGACTACTATCGCACTGCTCGTTCGATGTGCAACTCACTGTTCCGTACTGGCACCTATTACAGGAGGTCGGGCGATGCTCCAGAACCAATTGACAGTCTCAACCCTGTGGAAGGAGTGCTGTCACACATCTATTTTGTGAAAGCACGTAGAGATCGAAAGCCACAAGTAAATCGTCTCGCCGTCAAAGCAGGAGAATTTAAGCCGCCTCATGCACCTGTCGATCTCTACAGAAAATTCCTTCTGTACAAGCACTTTGTAGCGCCTTCGGCTCCCGTGATCGTGACGGAAGGGATTTCTGATATCACCTACCTAAAGTGTGCGATCAGGTCCTTGGCCAAATCATTTCCTTCATTGGTGGAGGAGAAAGATGGAAAGATAACACACTCGGTCAATTTCCTTCGCCCTACAGGAACGACACGAGATGTGTTGAACTTGGGGCATGGTGCATCAGGACAAGCCTCTCTCGTGTCACAATACTCAAACATACTCAAAAAGTATGTCCACAAGCCGCTCCAACACCCCGTGATTATCCTGTGCGACAACGATGCGGGGCCAGACAAAGTCTTTAAAAATGCCGCAAAAAAATGCGGTAAGAAGATCTCAAAGACAACGACCGATCCGTTCTACCATCTCAGCGACAACCTCTATCTGGTTAAAGTGCCCGAAGTTACACCTCCGATAGACAGGGACATTGAAGATCTTTTTCAACCTGCGTTGCTGGCGACTGTCCTCGACGGAAAACCCTTCGACAAAAAGAAGGATCATGGTGATGAAACCGCCTATGGAAAAGTTGTTTTTGCTGAGAAAGTTGTACGTGCAAACGCGTCAACCGTAGATTTTTCAGGTTTCTCGGACCTTTTGTCTCGTATCGACCAATGCTTGACGCACTACACGACGGTCGTGTCCATGACATTAACAGCGGCAACAACGGGAACTACTGGAACCCCGTAGGTGTGGATTGATTGAAATTGAACCGGTGAGGCGGAGCACTTCAGTGGGGGACGATCAACAGGGGAAACTTGAATGTCCGCTTTGAAAAATGCAGTGAGTTGCTGGCTGCAACGCAGCGAATGACAGCTTTCCGCTGATTCTGTGGAAAAACAGTGCCCGTCCGTTGAACTCGACATATTGATGTTGAGCTGCGGCTCAAAATCTGTGACTGACCGCAAACCCAAAGTACGGGTTTTGTTCCCCGCCTTGTGCTCGATATCCTGTGTTCAACAGGATACCTGCTCCGGACACCTCTGAAGCGATCTGATAGGTCAGGCCTATATCTATTGGTCGCACTGAAGATGTAATGTCCACGGTTTGGGAGGTTCTTGTCACGCCCGTGCTTTCTCGACCTGCCACTGCTGCAACCCTGTCTTGCGGGAGGTCGATCGAGATCCCACCAGAGGAGATCTGGAGCGGACTGGAAACTGAGGGGTCGATTACGGCTCAGTGCAGAAAAGCACTCTAAGGGTTTTTATCTATTAACAAAAAGCGACCGTAAGGCGCATTGGGCTACCATCCACCCGCACCGAGACCAATCGCCAAAATTTACCAAATCCTATCATGTACTAACAATCACATTAGGCCAATCGGATCAGGCTAGCCTACAGCATCGGCAAGAAGGCAATTTGATCGGGCGGTTTGGCTACGCGCCCCAACCATGAATTAGGTCCCGCAACAAGGCCCGTCGAAGGCAACCACTCATCGCATTGAATATTTTAGTGACTCAACCGAAGTTTTTTAGTACGCTACTACCTATTCAAAAAAACCTGCCTATTTCGAAAACCTTTGTTGGAGAACGAATTGAGATTTTTTGCAGCTTTGGCTATCTTAATATATTTTTCAATTTTTTCTTTCGCTGCGAACGCGAGCGAAGGAGTCGTGGGAGCAACTTGCTCAACTAACACCTATTGCCCAAAATCGTCAATTGATGCCTCTAATGCATGTAGTAACCTAGAACCAAAGTTCTATCCAGGGGTTCTGATGCTTGCTGCTAGAGAAGCAACAGTAAAAGAGTGCCAGCGTGTTAATGCACTTGATTACTGCGGGGCGTTCTCGCACGGCGACGAAAGACGCGGAATTGAAGATCAACATGGAGGAGGTTGCTATGAGCAGTGCTCTGCAAAGATACTTTGCTTGTATGGTGACAATCGATAAATTTGTTTTGGATGTGCGATGATATCCAAAATTAGCATTGTAGCAGCGTATTCCGTTTTTTTCTTACTTGGCATTGTTTTCACCTCAGTGTCTGCGCTTGCCGACAAAAATGATCTTGTACGGAAAAGCATAGTTGAAACTGGACTATTTGACTGCACTGAAGCTTCGATTAGTAAATTGGAGCTCCTTGATGATATAGAAATTCCGTATTCGGATCTTCCAGCAGAAATAAGATGCAATACACTAGAAGTATTGCTACGCGCTAAGATTGTTACCTATCGAGATTTGAAAATATTCGTACGTACGCTTTCCGGTCCCTTGTTTATAGAAGGCCGAGTTGCTTCTGATCAAGTAACTGAGGCTGGAGAGGCGGAGATTGGTTCACGCGGACAACGCGGCGATGCAGGCGCAACACATGCCTTTGCTCAACCTGCCTATCCAAAACATCCCTTTGCAAGTGTATATCAGGTTGGAATATCTGGAAAAAATGGCGGTGATGGAAGTAGGGGTGGAGACGCACCAAATGGTATTTCTGGTCGACCCGGGCTTCATGGTCCGAACATCCATGTCGAGATATTCAAGACCGCAGGTCCTACCTCTGTTCAAATTTATTCCGCTGGAGGGACAGGAGAGACTGGTGGTCGTGGTGGGATCGGCGGCACAGGCGGTGTCGGCGGCCGTGGTGGCGATGGAACGGACGGGCGAAATGGGAATTTTTGGTATCGTCCCGGAGACGGTGGCGACGGCGGCGACGGTGGAGCGGGGGGCGACGGAGGCCGTGGCGGCGACGGTGGTCGAGGCGGAATAGGCGGCCAAGGTGGAAGAATAACTCTGGTTTTCGTAGATCCTTCGTCACCCGAGCTCAAACTCCACAAGATCAACTTACAGAGTAACGGGGGACCTCCTGGTGAAGGTGGCTCTGGTGGCCGAGGAGGTGCGCCGGGTGCAGGTGGCATTGGTGGCAGCTATGGAACTCCAGGAAGCATAACAGAATGGAGCCGACACCACCCAACTCCTGCAGCCGGGTCTTCTGGGAAACTGGGAAGGAATGGTCGATCCGGGGCAAATGGTAAATACGGAGAGCTCGGTGCTCGTTCAGGTGATCCCGGCTTTGTTACTTGGGGCGTTGAACCGTTGTCCTTGGAAGAACTTCTCGAAGAATTATTTCAATAAATCAAACAGGTGAGCATGATGCAATTTTCAAAACCCAATTCTAGATCTATTTTACTTTTGGTAGGGGCATCTACGGCATTGTGGCTTTCGGCTAGTTCACTAGCCGCAGCCGAGCAAGTCGTTTGGACTGGTGAAGTTAACTTGGATACACCATTCTTCGAGTGCGCCGACAGCGGCTATAGTGGCGTTAACGTGACTGGTAAGGTGCGATTGGTCTATTCGAAAGACCTTGATCCAACTGTCCAACCTGCTCCCAAAATCACTATACGGTGTGGAACCTTATCATTTACCGAGGGCTCAGAACTTACAACAATCTCCAGTTTGGACATAAGAATATCCGACATCACATCCGGACAAGTGCGCATTGTAAATACCAGAGGTGTTGCGGGCGAGGATGCGTCTCCGACGCCTGAGATTTGGGCTCCACGTAAAATGCAAGATGGCGAAAATAGACCTCCAAAAGGAAAAGGTCGCAGTGCGAGTGGCTGTCTAATTGGTGACCATGGATCTTCATCCGGAGACACCGGTGACAAAGGTGGTCCGGGTGAAGATGGTAAAAAATTTGTCGCTCCGAAAGGAGCTAACGGGTCACCGGGAAACCCGGCTGGCGACATTGCTCTTACTTCAAGGAAATTCGCTGAAGGAACTACAATATACATTGAAGCAACCGGTGGAGACGGTGGAGCTGGAGGCAGAGGCGGTCGTGGAGCAGATGGTGGCGACGGAGGACAAGGCGGTCGTGGTGGTGACGGCGGTAACGCAAACGAATGTCATTCTGCCAGTCGCGGCGGAAATGGCGGCCGAGGAGGTGACGGCGGTGATGGTGGAAATGGAGGGCCAGGCGGAGACGGCGGTCGTGGTGGAAATGGCGGAAATATAACTTTGGCCGTGCAAGAGGGTGCAGGAAACTACCCGGCTCATGACCTTCAGAATAACGGCGGAATAGGCGGTGACCCAGGTCTCGGCGGTGAACGTGGTGAAGGTGGTGCTGGAGGGAAAGGCGGCGACCCCGGTCATGGCGGAAGTGGCAAGGGAGGAATCTTTGGATCCGACTTAAACCGGAAAAAATCTGGCCCAGGTGGTAGCGCTGGTGATCCCGGAAAACCTGGTGAGCCAGGTCAAGAGGGTCCTTTGGGAATACCAGGTGACAATGGTGACCCAGGAAGGATTGGCAAAGGATTCACGGGATCACTTCCGCAGGAGATTATTGATCAATTGCTTGGAGCTGTGAACTGAGATGAAAAATATTGCTTTTTTAGTGGCGGCATTTGCCTCATGTGGCTTCGGAGCGCCAGTATATTGCCAGACGAGCTCGCTTGCGACGGCCCTGGATGGTCTCTCTAAAGTAGAGTTCGGTCGCGAGTCCAAGTTAGTCATTGGTGATACGATAGATGTCTTGGATGTTTCTAAACCGCTAGAAAGATGTATCGAGTACGAGCTAGATGATGTTTTGCCCGATACGAAAGGGGCTTTCGATTCGAAGCTTTCCCTTAGCTTTATTAAATCCTCAAGGGATTTTGAAAACACATTCAAGTTTTCGTACTCTGCTGAGGCGTCTTCTTCGGCAACGTTTGCGAAAATTGCGAATGCTGAAAGCTCGCTAAAAAGTTTTGGAAAATTCGAAAACTATCTAAAAAGATCTTCCGATTCATCTCTCCTAATTATTGAAGCATCGGCTTTACACGGTAGAGACATGATCCGCGAGTACACCCTGAAGGATGATTTCTCGACGCTTATTGATAAATCTGAATACAATCAATTCAGAAAGTCATGCGGAACACACTTTATTAGAGGCTGGAATCGAATTTCAAAAGTTCAGGTAGTAATCGAGATTTCGAACATCGATAATGAAACGAAAATCCTGATTGAGAATACGCTTTCTGGTAGCTTGGGAGGGGGAGTGTCTATTGAGAAAATTGGCGCAACGGCAAAGACTTCCTTTCAAAATACAATTAGCAACGCCTTAAGGTTGGCCGAAACCGTTGGCACTGTCTCTGCCCGTGTAGAGACGGTTGGCGGTGCGGGAATACCATCGGTTGCAGCTTTGGGGCAACTTGTCGGGAAAGCAAAACTGTCGGAACCAGAAAATGTTTCTGAAATCTTAACTAAGCTATTTGATGCGTCCTCGGAATTCACCTACGAAAACTCAAAGCCTGAAGCATTCGTGGTGATTCAGCATCCACAGTTATCTTCTGATAATGTTGAGTTTGACCAGGTAAATTTTGAAAAACTCGGTGAAGTATATCGTGCGCTTATTCGGGTAGACGAACGTTTGAGCCAATACGAAGACTACAAGGTAAAAGACATAAAGTTGTGGGAGCGGTTTTTTCGCGTTCCGAGTGAGGAACTTTCCCTTGTTCGTAATGAGTTGGTAAATCTTTATACCTCTTGCAGAAACTTTGGAGAGTGTGGTTCGCCTGTTCCTGAGAGTGTCGATGGATTACTTTTGTCGGATGTTCTTAATACCCGTGACTTCTCCGGTCGTTGCTTTCATACTTACAAACACACAGACGAACTCAACGGGAACGTAATCGAGGAGTTCAACTATTTATCTTCAATCGCTTTGGTTTGGAAGGGAACGGTGAATTTCTTTGACTCTGTCGATATAGATTCCACGAGGATAAAGTACATATCTCCTGAATTTGAATTGGTTTCCTTACCTTTTGACCCAACTAGCAAGCAACGAAATGTACCGGATAATGATGGGATGTCTGCGAGGGGTTTTTGGGAAGTTTATCGAGCAGCTATTGTGCCTGATGATGTACAACAAGATGATCAGATCTCTGTTGACGCAATTCGTGCCGAGCGGAGGAAAGTTGGTCAGTCAGTCTTTGTTGTTGAGGTCGAAACCGCTAATGGTTTCACTTTGCAACATGTCTTAGGGCGCCCAAACATGCGAAACTGCCCTGCTTACATAGCCATTAAGTAAAAAACGCAGGGTTTGCAGTTTCCAAGATTTTGCAGGGCGTATTGTCCTGTGAGATCTTGGCTTCAAACTAGAGTTTTACTGTGCCCGTCCGTTGAACCCGCCCTGTTGAGCGGATGCGCGTACTGTTACGCTGCTTTAGCAGCGTAACGCCAAGGGAGGAGTTCATTGAGACGCGTGATCTTGTGGTCGGCGATCTGGGCGAGCACCCATGTGAGCCAGGCTTGCGGATCGACTTTGTTGAGCTTGGCGGTTTCGATGAGAGTGAAGGCGATTACCATGGCTTTGCCGCCACGTTCTGAGCCTGCGAACATCCAGTTTTTCCGACCGATGGCGACGGGTTTGACAGCGCGCTCGGCTGCGTTGTTGTCCAATTCCAGATGGCCATTCTCAAGGTACGGTCGCGCCTTTGGCATCCGGCCAAGGGCGTAGCGGATGGCTTGGGCCAGTGGCGACTTGCCAGAGATTTTGGGCAGTTGGGCGTGTAGCCAGTCTTCCAGTTCATTGAAGATCGGCTTTGCCTGCGGCTGCCGTAGCGCGACACGTGCGTCGGGGGATTTGCCTCGCGCGTCCTTCTCCACGGCATACAGTTCCGCGATCCGGCGAAAGGCTTCCTCGGCAATTGCATTGCCCTGGGACGTGAAGACATCGACGAACTTGCGTCGGACATGGGCCATGCAGGCCATCTCGTCGGCCTTGTCATGCCCGAACAACCCGTTGAAGCCGGAGTACCCGTCAGCATGGACCCATCCCTTGTAGTCTGCGAGGTGGCTGACGGGATGTTCGCCCTTGCGATCAATCGTGAACTGATACCATGCGCAGGGTGGTGAGGATCCCGACCATGGCCGCTCATCGCGCACATAGGTCCAGACCCGTGCCGTCTTGGTCTTCTTGTGCCCCGGTGCCTGCATCTTAACCGGTGTGTCGTCGGCGAACAGCGCAGCACCGCGCCGGACAATCCGGCCGATCTCGTCGGCAAGTGGTTCCAGTAGGGCCGTTGACCGGCCAACCCAGTCCGCCATGGTCGAGCGGTCAAGGTCGATGCCCTCGCGGGCATAGATTTGGCTTTGGCGATACAATGGAAGGTGATCGGCGTATTTGCTCACCAGCACATGCGCCAAGAGGCCGGGGCCAGGTCTGCCGCGCTCAATCGGGCGTGACGGCAGTGGGTATTGGACGATTGCTTCACAACCTGCGCAGGCTTTGCGGGGCCGAACGATCCGGTTCACGACAAAGCGGCCCGGCACATACTCCAGTTCTTCCGTCACATCCTCACCGAGCGTCTTCAACTTGCCGCCACAGCGGGTGCAATCCTCACCAGGCGAAAGCACCTTATCATGCCGGTCCAGATGATCAGGCAACGGCTTGCGGCTGTGCTGACGCGGTGCCTTGTCTTCAGCAGTCCGCGCCCCAGGCTGTGTCGCTTCAGATGCGGCCTGGGCAATCGCCTCATCTTCTTCGAAGGTCAGGTTGAGCTGATCCAGGCTCTCTGATCGCACGCCAAAACGATGCCTGTTCTGTCCCGCCAGTTGGTGTTTGAGCTTCTCGATCAGCAAAGCCTGTGACTTGACTTCATCCGCCAGAAGGCGGTTCACGGCCCTCAGTTCTTCGGGGTCTTCTGGCGTGATATCAAGGTCTTTCAGCATCGCCGATCCTATACCGGATCAGGGACAAAACGTGAATCCCGAAAGCGCTCAATATGTTGTATTTATTGGGTTACCCGACCTTTAGTGGTCGCCATGTCTTTTGCGGCATCCGCCAGTCGATACCTTCCAGCAGCATCGACAATTGCGCGCCCGTCACGCTGATCTTGCCGTCCTTCGCAGCGGGCCAAACAAAACGCCCCTTCTCCAACCGTTTGCTGAACAGGCACGCCCCTTGCTGGTCCCACCAGATAATCTTCAAGAGATCACCCCGTCGGCCCCGGAACACGAACAAGTGTCCGGAATACGGGTCAAGGTCCAGAACCTTCTCGGCCTGTGCCGCCAGCGTATTGAACCCGCGCCGCATATCAGTGACGCCCGCCGCCAACCAGACCCGCGTATTGCTCGGGACCGGGATCAAACGGCCAGGCCCTGCACAAGGCTGACAACAGCAGTCAGCGCGGTCGGCCCTTCAATCAGAATGCGACGACCATCCGACAGGGTGATATCGACCCGGCTGGCCGACAGAGGGGCAGATGGAGACGGCATTGGCGCGTCGATCGGTGCTGGCCCAACGGCAACATCAGCCTCGATCTCAATCGGCAGAAACATCGTTTCCAGTTCTGGCACCTCCGCCTTTGGCGCAAAGCGTGGGTCCTTCAGCCACTTGAAAATAAGGTTCGCATTAACCGCATAGCGGCGCGCCACCTGCGCAACCGAGATCCCCGGCGTTGTCGCCTGCGCGCAAATCTCGCGCTTCTCTTCGTCCGACCAAAACCGTTTCTTTCGCCTGCTCATAGAGTGCCCCTAAGTGTCCACTATCGATGGTGGACACTTAGCTGCCACCGGCGGCACGCGTTAGGTCAGGTTCAACGGACGCTTACAATTGAACTTTGCACGGTGCGCTTCCTATGAATTCGCGACAGCAAGGAATGGCAGAAAAAGCGGGCTGCATCCGAGCGAGACTAGAAGCTAGCAAGCGCGCTTTGGAGGGTTGTTCAAAACCGACTTCCCCCTGCCGCGGATCGTTCTTCGGGCCGATCATCTTCGATGCCAGCCTGACCCTCAAGCCTCTGCAGCCGCTCGTCAATAAGAAGCAAGACAGCGGTCGTTACCTCAAACTTGTCGCCTATTTCCTTTGCCTTCCGCTCAATGTCACGAACTCTGCGGCTGGTTCGTCGCAGGAAGACGCCTTCAAACACCCAGTTCAGCGCCGACCGCACCCCCTCAAGCCACTGCACAAAGCCTAGTCTAGCGACTTCAATAGTACCGCCTCTCAGAGAGGCAACCCGGAACTTTGACTTCAGGCCTCTGTCTGAGTACCTCTTATAGGAGGCACGAACAACGCTACTTTTTCCGAGAAAGGCGCCAGCCGCGATAAAGGTCGCAGCACCTTGGCGGCTGTGTTGAACCAGAAGCTGCCGCATTTCGCTTCTTGTATGTCTTTGATAGTATCTCTTTAGAAGTGTCATCAGCCCGTCGGCGTAGTATGGTTCGCACCTTCGGGATATCCAGGATGATTGGGCAAAGAGCCATTCCAAAAGATCGAGCGAATAGGTCTCCGTTGCTCGGTGCTTCACAAGCACACCCCGGATCAGATCATAGTTTCGTATGACATCGAAGAGCTTCTCCGGCGAAGAGCTCATCGTTTGCCCGCTGCGCTTGACCCGATGCTTGCAGAGTTTTTCGTCGACGTAGGTAACGCTCCTGGCAGAGAGAACCACATCCCAGTGAAACGGATTGTCTTCGAAGAAATGGTCGACTTCCGGGAAACGGAGGCCGTACTCCTCAATAAGGGAGCGGCGATAGAGCTTTCGCCACGGGACAGCAATGAAATTCAGAAGTTTCCGACGGCTCGCGGCATCAAGAACAATCGGGCAGTTCTGCTTGACGCTCGGCCACCTGTGATCATCCGCAGGGACGTCCAGCAAACCTGTCTCGGAGTCGAGAACATAGTAATTGCACAGCGTTATGTCGGTCTGGTGTTCGTCCGCACATGACACGAGACGCTCGAACATGTCGCAGCTATAGCGGTCATCACCGTCAGCAAATCCGATGTATTCACCCGTCGCCTCCTTGAGTCCCACATTCGCGGCAGTCCCGACACCGCCCGGGGTGTTGTCTTGCAAACGGATCAGAGAGAACCGATCGTCACGGCGACAGAACTCGTCGGCAATCTCCGCACTGCGATCCGTAGATCCGTCGTCCACAACGATCGCCTCAAAATCCTCAAGACTCTGGTCGGCGATGTCTTTCAGGCAGTCCAGTATATAGTTCTCAATGTTATAGGACGTGATGATGATAGAGAGTTTTGCCATTACAGTGATCTCTTCATAATTGCTTTGGAATACTGCGCCGCCAGGCCAGTATTTTCCCCGAGCAACAAGAACAAATCCGACACACGTGTCCCTCTTACATGCTGAACGGCCCTATCCTCAAAGGCGCCCGCGAATTGCGGGTTCATCCTTGTCCGCGCCCAGCCAATAAGCTTGGCCTTGAAGACCATGAACTCTTTCAGTCCAATAGAGCGTGCTACAGGATCGTTCAGGAGTTCTGCATCTACCTGCTCAAGAGCATCGAACATCTCGAGTCTATTAGGACCAAAGTCATTCGTGATCTGATCAAGGTCGCGAGAAACCAGGTGGGTTATGTAGGTTTCGGGAAACAGCGTGATTCTTCGCGCAGACAACAGAACAGTCCAATGCGCGAGAACATCATTCTGCACTCGTGTTGATCCAAATCGGAAGTCGATCTCCCGAGCAAACTCCGTATTGATGATCTTGTTCCATGGGTAATTCGTCAACCGAAGGAGCTTTGGAAAGGCACTTATGTCGAATGACTCATCGCAAAACCTCTCCCTGACCTCTCTGAGAATACCAGCGTCTCCAGCCATGGGAGAGCACTTTCTCTTACCCTTGTCGTCCTCTACGTAGTAGGACGATATCTGAACGTCGGCTGTAGCATCCTTTGCCAGGCTCACTGCGCGAACGAGCGCCTCAATATCTAGTCGATCGTCGATATCAAAGAACAGAGTGTAGGGGCGATCGACAGACTTGAAACCAGCATTCCTAGCAACCCCGGCACCGCCATTCCTGCACTGTCTTATCAGTTCGACATTTTCAGCACCGCCGAACTCTGTCGCAAGAGTGCCAAACCCTCCGTCCGTCGAAAGATCGTCAATAAAGACAAGCTGCGCGCCCGCAGCAACAAGTTCACGAAAGATGGAGAGCCGCTCCGGGATGAAATTCACCGCGTTAAAGACGGGACAAACAACTGCAAGATTTGCAAGGCTCTTGGAGGTATGTTCCATACTTAGTCTTCTCTTCTTCTGAGGTTTGAATGAAACCCTGACAGCTAGTCGGCTTGTATGCCCGATCAGCTGGGATGCAGCCTCCATAGGACACGATGTGTGTTCGTCTCTGGTTCCGTGTTGTCGGTATTGGTCCAGGGCCGCGCGGGCAAGACAGCGAATCCGCCGTCACGGGGGTCTGGGACGATAGTGTCAGACCATCCAATCCGAAAACCAGGATCGGACCGCCAATTACCCCATGAGCGATGACCGGCCTGAGGCCGGGTGTCAGAATGTAAGGTGAGTTGACTAGTTGAGGGCTGCTGTCTGCGCCAAGGCGCAGCGACGGTTCTTGAACCGATGAACCGATGAACCGATGAACCGATGAACCGATGAACCGATGAACCGATGAACCGATGAACCGATGAACCGATGAACCGATGA